>DATLOW010000024.1:0-76477 GCA_035536055.1 Paraburkholderia sp.
GCTGGTGATCGACCACTACGTACCTGAAGCGGACGACGAATCGCGCCGCATCGTGCGAATCGCGCGCGACTGGGCCAGCGCGCAGCAGTTGCCGCACGTGTACGACAGCGTCGGCATTTGTCACGTGGTATTGCCGCAGCACGGCCACTTGCGGCCGGGCATGTTCTGCGTCGGCGGTGATTCGCATTCGCCGACTGGCGGCGCATTCGGCGCATATATGTTCGGCATTGGCAGCACTGAGATGCTCGGTGTGGCGGTGTCGGGACAGATCTGGGTCAAGGTGCCTCAAACGTTGCGCATGCAATGGCACAACCGTCTCGCAGCGGGGGTCACGGCGAAGGACATGATGCTGCATATGATCGGCCGCTTCGGCATGAACGGCGGCCGCTACCAGGCGGTGGAATTTTGCGGCGCCGCGGTGGCCGCGTTGCCGATGCAGGAGCGCATGACGCTCTCCAATATGAGCGCCGAGCTCGGCGCGCAGGCCGGGCTGGTTGCACCCGACGCGGTGACGCTCGACTATCTGCGCAGCGTCGGTGTACACGACGAGATCGACGTTGCGCACTGGCAAAGCGATGCGGACGCGGCCGCGCAAACGCATGAATTCGACGCAGCCGCGCTCGAGCCGCAGGTGGCCGCACCGCACAGCCCGGCGAATACGCGTGACGTCAGCGCCTTCGAAGACGTCGCCGTGCAGGTCGCCTACATCGGCGCGTGCACCGGCGCCAAGCTCGCGGATTTGCGCGCGGCCGCCAGCGTGCTGCGCGGCCGGCGCGTGGCGGACGGCGTGCAACTGGTGGTCGCGCCGGCCAGCGTGCGCGACCGCGATCAGGCCGCCAGCGAAGGCGTGCTCGACGTGCTCGAAGCGGCCGGCGCGCAGTTTCTCGCCACTTCATGCGGCGCCTGCGCGGGCTACGGCAGCCAGATTCCCGAAGGCAGCACGGTGATTTCGAGCACCGCACGCAATTTCAAAGGCCGCATGGGCGCACAAACGGCGCAGGTGTATCTCGGCTCGCCGTATACGGTGGCGGCGTCCGCGCTGCGCGGCCGCATCGCCGATCCGCGCGAGGTGCTGGCATGACTGAACGGAACGTTGCACATGCAAGCACAGCCGGTGCGTCCGGTACACCGGGCACGCACCGCGTGTGGCGCGTCGGCGCGGATATCGATACCGACGCGCTCGCGCCCGGCGCCTATATGAAATTCGGCATCGACGAAATCGCGCGTCATTGCCTCGAAAACCAGCGCCCCGATTTCGCGCCAAACGTGCAGCCCGGCGACGTGCTGGTGGCCGGCCCGAACTTCGGCATCGGCTCGTCGCGCGAACAGGCCGCGGCCGCGCTGGTGCGGCTCGGCGTACGCGCGGTAATCGCGCCGGCCTTCAGCGGCCTGTACTTCCGCAATGCGTTTAACGTCGGTCTGCTGCTGCTGACCTGCGCGGAAGCCGAGACGCTCGAAGAAGGCGAAACCATTGCAATCGAACCGCATGCCGGCCGCATCGTGCGGGCCGGCGGTACAGCGCTGGCTTGCGAGCCGCTGCCGTCGTTTTTGCTCGACATGGTCGAAGCCGGCGGTCTGCTGAATCTGCTGAAGCAGCGCTACCCTACATCCAACGGAGTCAACCCATGCTAGATCCGGTCACGCTGGCGGTCCTCAAAGGCCGGCTCGAACAGATCGCCGACGAAATGGACGCGACGCTGTATCGCAGCGCGTTCAATCCGATCATCGCGGAGGCGCACGACGCCTGCCACGGCATTTACGATGCGCAGTCGGGCGCGACGCTGATTCAGGGCAAATCGGGCTTGCCGGTGTTCGTCGGCGCGATGGCGTTCGCCGTGCAGGCCGCGCAGCGCGCGGCCGCAGCACGCGGCGGCATGGTCGACGGCGACGTGTGGCTGTTCAACGATCCGTACGAAGGCGGCACGCACGCGAACGACTTCAAGCTGGTGCGCCCGGTGTTCCGCAACGGCCAGCTGTTTTGCTTCCTCGCGTCGGCCGCGCACTGGCACGACGTCGGCGGCGCGGTGCCGGGCAACTACAACCCGGCCGCGACCGAATGCTGGCAGGAAGCCGTGCAGATTCCGCCGGTGCGCATCATCCGCCGCGGCGAACTCGATGACGACGTGCTGGCTATCCTGAAGGCGAACACGCGGCTGCCGGACAGCCTGTGGGGCGATCTGAACGGTCAGCTCGCGGCGCTCGAACTGGGCGTGCGGCGCCTGAACGATCTGCTCGACGACTACGGCGACGCCACCGTGCTCGAAGCGCTCGCACTGCTGCGCGAGCGCGCGGTCAAGCTGATGCGCGCGCACGTCGCGGCGCTGCCGGACGGCGAATACGCGTTCGAAGACGTGCTCGACAACGACGGCGTGCGCGACGAACCGCTGACCATTGCGCTGCGCATGCGCGTCGCCGGCGCTTCGCTGACGCTCGATTTCACCGGCACGTCGCGCGCTTGTGCGGGTCCGGTCAACATCTCGCGCGCCACGGCGATTGCAGCGTGCTACGTCGCGCTGAAACACCTGTTCCCCGATGTCCCGGCCAACGCCGGCGTGCTCGACGCGGTGACCTTCGAACTGCCCGACGGCCTGCTGATTTCCGCGGACCGTCCGCGTCCGGTCGGCGGCTACACGGAAACGATCCTGCGCATGATCGACGTGATCTTCTGCGCGATGGCCAAGGCCGCACCGGAACTCGCGATGGCGCAGGCGTACGGCACGATCAACGCGCTGTCGATCGCGGGCCACCGTTCGAGCGGCGCGCGCGCTGGCCAGCGCTGGGTGATGTTCAGTTTCTTCGGCGGCGGCCACGGCGGCCAGGCGCATGGCGATGGCTTGAGCCACGGCAACGCGCCGATTTCGACCGCGACGATTCCGCCGCTCGAAATTCTCGAAGCCGCATACCCGGTGCGCTTTACGCAATGGGCGCTGCGCCCCGATTCGGGCGGCGACGGCACGCATCGCGGCGGCCTCGGCGCGATCTATGAAATCGAGCTGCTCGAAGAACAGGCCGAAGCGTTCATCTTCGGCGAGCGCGGGCGTTCCGCGCCGCAAGGCATCGCGGGCGGTTCGGCGTCGGTGCGCAACGTGTTCCGCTATCAGCGCGATGGCGCATGGCAGACGCCGCCGATGGCATCGAAGATGCTCGGCATTCGCCTGAAGCGCGGCGAACGGGTGCGCCTCGAAACGCCTGGCGGCGGCGGCTACGGCGCGCCGGAAGGTCGATCGGCGGCGGCACGCGCGCACGATCGCGCAATGGGTTACGTCACTACGGATTCGAAGGAGCAACAGTAATGAAGGCTGCTGCACGAGGTTCGCTCGTCGTCGGCGTCGACGTGGGCGGCACGTTTACCGATCTGTTCGTGCTCGACGAAGCGGCCGGCACCGCTCAGGTGGTCAAGGTACCGTCCACGCGCGGCGAGGAAGCGCGCGGTTTCATGAACGGCATCGAGCGTATCGGCGCGGATGGCGCGGGCGCGGCGGCGGGCGCTGCCGCGATCGCGACGATCGTGCATGGCACGACTGTCGGCACCAATGCGCTGCTCGAGCGCAAGATGGCGCGCACCGGACTGATCACCACGGCAGGCTTTCGCGACGTGCTCGAAATGCGTCGTCGCGACCGCCCGCATACGTGGGGCCTGCGCGGCAATTTCGAGCCGATCGTGCCGCGCGACCTGCGGCTCGAAGTGAGCGAGCGGGTGCTCGCCGACGGCACGCTGCACACGCCGGTGGATCTCGCGCAGGTCGAGGCCGCCGCGCGCCAGTTGCTGGAACACGGCTGCGATGCGGTGTGCGTGTTCTTCGTCAATGCCTATGCGAACCCGGCCAACGAGGCGAGCGCAGTGGCCGCGGTGCGTGCGCTATGGCCGAACGCCAACGTCACGGCTGCCACCGAAGTGTTGCCGGAAATCCGTGAATTCGAGCGCTGCTCGACCGCTACGCTGAATGCTTCGCTGCAGCCGGTGGTCGGCAGTTATCTGACGCGGCTCGAAAGCGATCTGCATGCGCACGGCTTCGGCGGCGAACTGCTGGTCGTGCAGAGCAATGGTGGCATCATGTCGCGCCGCACGGCTTGCGACGTGCCGGTGCGTACCGCGCTTTCGGGGCCGGCAGCGGGCGTGATCGCGTGCGCTGCGATCGGCCGCGCGGCAGGCTTTCCGAATCTGGTCACCGGCGACATGGGCGGCACGTCGTACGACGTGTCGCTGGTGGCGGGCGGCGAAGTGTCGCTGGCCGCGCAGACCGCGATCGAGTTCGGCATGGTTGTGCGCGCACCGATGATCCAGATCGAGACGATCGGCGCGGGCGGCGGCTCGATTGCGTCGGTGGATGCGGGCGGCCTGCTGCAGGTCGGTCCTGAATCCGCGGGCAGCAATCCGGGCCCGGCCTGCTACGGCCGCGGCAATATGCGGCCGACGGTGACCGATGCGAATGTGCTGCTCGGCCGCATCGCCGCCGATCGTCCGCTCGGCGGCGGCCTGTTGGCGCGCATGGACGCCGGCAAGGCACGCGAAGCGATCGACATGCACGTAGCCGCTCCGCTCGGTCTCGACGCTTACGCGGCCGCCGAAGCGATTCTGACGGTAGCCAACGCGAAGATGGCCGGCGCGATCCGGCTCGTGTCGATCGAACGCGGTCACGATCCGCGCGAATTCGCCTATATGCCGTTCGGCGGCGGCGGTGCGCTGCACGTGTGCGCGATGATGCGCGAAGTCGGCACCACCACCGGCATCGTGCCGCGCTTTCCGGGCGTGACGTCGGCACTCGGCTGCGTGATCGCCGATATGCGTCACGACACGGTGCAAACGCTCAATTGCGCGCTCGCCGATCTCGATGCGAACGACCTGCGCGAACGCGTCGCCGCGATGGCCGATGCGTGCCAGCAGCGTCTGGATTCGGCGGGCGTCGGTTTCGACGCGGTGCGCGAGAGCGTCGAACTCGACATGCTGTATGTCGGCCAAAGCCATACGGTACGCGTCGAAGTGCAGCGCAACGCGCTGTCGCGCGAAGCGATCGCGGCCGCATTCGAAGCGGCTTATCGCGCAGCCTTCGGCCGTTCGCTCGATGGCATTCCGGTGCGCATCATGAATCTGCGTTACGCGCGCATTGGTGTGCGGCCGAAGTTCGATCTCGCCGTGCTGGCGCCCAAGGCGTCCGCGATGCCGGCGCCGCTCGGCACGCAGCGCGTCTATCACGATGGGCAGTGGTGGGACGCGACGCGTCATGCGCGGCTCGAGTTGCCGGTCGGCGCGAGTGTCGAAGGCCCGGCGATTCTGGAACAGGCGGACACGACGATCTGGCTCGAACCCGGTTTTTGTGGCCGTGTCGACGCGCTCGGCAATCTGCTGATCACACGTCGAGACAATTGAGGAGCCGCCCGTGACCGAAACCGCTAGCAACCCGTCTCCGCTGGACGCGACACGCACTGCGCTCGTCATTATCGATCTGCAAAACGACTTCATCAGCGAAGGCGGCGCTTACGACCGCGGCAGCGCCGTGCCGGCCGCGGCGCGCGCGCTGCCGGGCCGCATCGTGCCGGTCGCGCGCGCGATGAAGCGCGCCGGCGGCTACGTCGCGGCGAGCCAGTTCACGCTATGGCCCGACGCGCACGGCGAACCGATGATCTCGCCGCATCTGAAGCAGTTGCGTCCGTTCCTGCGGCGCGGCGATTTCGTGGCCGGCTCGACGGGCCATGCGAGCGTGCCCGAGCTCGACGATCTGGTCGACGTCGCGGTGCTGAAGGTCGCCTATTCGGCGTTCTTCAACACGCAGCTCGACTGGGTGCTGCGCCGTGCCGGCATCGACACGCTGGCGATCTGCGGCATCGTCACGAATGGCGGCGTGGCGAGCACCGCGCGCGATGCGCATATGCGCGACTACCGCGTGCTGGTGTTGGCCGACGGCTGCGCGGCGGCCAGCGACGCCGCGCACGATGCGGCATTGGCCGATCTGCGCACGGTCGGCGAAATCACCCGCTGCGAGGCCTTCGCGGCGCGCTTGCGCGGCGCGTAAGCCGTAGCGCGTTCGCGTCACAACGATTGAACCCAACATATCGATCATGGAAAAAACCAGCAAACGATTGAAAGCGCAGCTTGCGCAAGGCGCTGTGCTCGCACCGGGCGTGTTCGATGCGTTGACCGCGTTGATCGCCGAGCAGGCCGGTTTCGAAGCGGTGTATCTGTCGGGCGCGTCGATCGCATACACGCGCCTCGGCCGCTCGGACGTCGGCCTGACCACCTTCAGCGAAGTCGAGGACACGCTGGCGCGCATTGCCGAACGGGTCGACCTTCCGGTGATCGTCGATGCGGATACGGGCTTTGGCAACGCATTGAACGTAAAGCGCACGGTGCGCGGTTTCGAGCGCGCCGGCGCCGCGATGATCCAGCTCGAAGATCAAACCTTCCCGAAACGCTGTGGTCATCTGGACGGCAAGGCGGTGATTTCCGTCAACGAGATGTGTGGCAAGCTGCGCGCGGCGGTCGATGCGCGCGCAAGCGACGACACGCTGATTCTCGCCCGCACCGATTCGATTGCAGTGGAGGGCATCGATGCGGCGTTCGAACGCGCCGAGCGCTATCTGGAAGCCGGTGTCGACGCGTTGTTCATCGAAGCGCTGCGCTCGGTCGAACAGATGGAAGCCGCCTGCCAGCGCTTCGCCGCACGCGTGCCACTGCTCGCGAATATGGTGGAAGGCGGCAAGACGCCGGTGCAAAGCGCGCAGGCGCTGACCCAGCTCGGTTTTCGCCTCGTGATTTTTCCGGGCGGTACGGCACGGGCCGTTGCACATACGCTGCGCGGCTACTACCGCAGCTTGCGCGAGCACGGCACGACTGCGCCGTGGCGCGACAATATGCTGGATTTCGACGGCATCAACGACGTGATCGGTACGCCCGCGCTGATGAGGGAGGCACGGCAGTACGATTAGCGCATCAATGCGGCGCGGTCTTGTCCAGCGCCGCGCACGTCAATAACGCTTGATCGACAATTCGTCGAACGTGTGCCGCAGCAGATCGACCGACGTTTCATATTCGGTCAGCGCAAAGCCTGCACATGCACGCGGCGCCATTGAATGGGCCGCATGCGACAGCAAGATGACGGGGACGATGCCTGGCCAGCCACGACTGCTTATGGCATTGGCGGCCTCACGCTGCGGCTGCGGCGGTGCATAGCTGAGGCATGGGGCGTGAACTCGCCACCGCCTGTTCGAGCCGGCCGACCAGTTCGAGTGCGCTGAGCGCATCGGCGCGCTCCGGTGCGTCGCGCAGCATCGCGAGCAGCGCGGCCCATGAGCCATACCACCGTCCTTCGTGAATGCCGATGCCGCGCGCGTCAGTGAGTCGTAACGCGCCCGTGTCCGGGTAAAAACTGATCTGGACAACTTTGCCTTCGATGACGCAGGTTGCGGTGCAGGGTCGGGTGCTGATCATTGTTGCCTCTGGTTCTGTGATGTTCGTCGATACGGTAAAGCCGCTGCGAATTTGCGTGGCGCGGGGAACATAGCAAGGGCGGTGCCAGCACCGGCGACGGCCCGATTGCCTAAAGGTTCGAGCCTGCGTTGTGCGGGCGCGGCACGCGTCACGAAGGTCGAATAAGCTCTGCTGCACAGCGCCGACGATGCCGATGCCTGGTGGATTTACAGCGCTTACCGGCAAATCGCGCATCGACGTGAAACGCCTGGTCCGTCACGGCGGCATTCATTTCACCGCTTTAACTCCACCGCCTTAATTCCATCTTTACATCGGCCTATAAAACTCAGCACGCTTTTGACATCGAAATCCCTACAGTAGCGGCGTATTTCCACAACCAAAGTTGACCGATATGTCGCCGCTCCTTCATTCGATCTTCGCGGTCGCGCGCGAGGCGCACTCATGATCGCGCTTGCCGGCCTGCTTGCCGCGGCCCTCTTCGTCTATTTGCTGTACGCACTGGTCAAGCCCGAACGATTTTGATCGGCGCAGTGCAGACGCTCAACATCTTTCCGGTTCAACAATCATGAACGACCTGATTTTCACCGTCGTGTCGATCGCTTTTTTTGCGGTTTCCGCGGCCTTTATCGTCGCGCTGAACAGGATTTAGAGGGAACCGCCATGTTCGACGATCTTGTTCAATTTATGCTGGTGCTGATCGCGATGACCGCGATGAGCGCGCTGACGGTCGCGATCGGCAAGTGGCTCGCACGCGTATTTACGCATGAACCGCATTAGCGCGTTGAGCGCTGGACCTATGCGGTGCTTGGCGTCGATCCGGCCGAGTCGATGCCCTGGCAGCGCTATTCGATGGTGCTGCTGCTCAGCAATGCGGCAATGATGCTGCTCCGCTATCTGCTGTTGCGCGTGCAGGGCCTGCTGCCGTTCGATTCGTTGCAGCGTGCGGCGCAGACGCCGGATCTTGCGTTCAACACGGCGGCTTCGTTCATCACCAATACGAACTGGCAGTCGTATTCGGGAGAATCGAGCCTTTCCAACTTTTCGCAAATGGCCGTCAATACGTTTCTAATGATGCTCAGCGCGGTGACCGGCGTGGCCGCATGCGGCGGCTATATCCGCGGGCTGTGTCGCAGGAGCGCGCAGGATATCGGCAACTACTGGGTCGACTTCACGCGCGTGCTGTATCGCGTGCTGCTGCCGCTTTCGTCTGTGATGGCGCTCGTCTACTATGGCAAGGCATGCCGCAGACGCTTTCCAGCGAAGCCGTGGCGACCACGCTGGAAGGCGTGCAGCAGCACATCCTGATGGGCCCGGTGGCGAGCCTCGAGTCGATCAAGCACCTCGGCACCAACGGCGGCGGCTTCTTCGGCATGAACGCTGCGCACCCGTACGAGAACCCGACGCCGCTCACCAACACGCTGCATATCCTGAGCATGCTGCTGATTCCAGCCGCGCTCACCTACGCGGCAGGCAGCATGCTGATGCGCCGCCGTCAGGGCTGGTCGTTTTATGCGACGTTTCTGATCATGTTCATCGGCGCGCTCGCGATCGTCTATACGGCCGAACAGCACGGCAACCTGAATCTCGCGCGGCTCAACGTCGATCAGCATGCGTCCGCGCTGCAGGCGCGGCAATATGGAAGGCAAGGAAACGCGCTTTGGCATCGGCCAGACCAGCCTGTTCGTCGCGGTGACCACTGCGGCTACGACTGGTTCGGTGGATGCGATGCACGATTCGCTGACGCCGATCGGCGGTCTTGTGCCGATCGCCGAGATGATGCTGAACAACGTGTTTGGCGGCGACGGCGTCGGCTTTATCAACCTGATCACGTTTGCGATTCTGACGGTGTTTATCGTCGGCATGATGATCGGCCGCACCCCGGAATTTCTCGGCAAGAAGATCGAGGCGCGCGAGATGAAGTTCGTGATGCTCGCGCATCCGCTGGTCGCTGATCATCATCGCGTTGATCCCGCTGGCGTTGAAAGGCGTGCGCTATCGTGCCGAACCGGCGCAGCGCCTGTTGTCGCGTAACTTGTTAATCTACGGAGTGGGAGGTGTGATCGCTCCGTTCATCGGAATCAAGCTGATCGATATCGCGATCACACTGCTTTCTTAAGGCTTCCGATACACTTTTTTTACGGTGCGTGTGGAGGTTTTTACAGCATTTTTATGGGGCGATGTGAAGCAGATGCGCACCGCTTCCGCACGCGAAGCCGAAGCGTCCGGAAACGAAGCAGGAAGCAATAAACGCGGCAGGCTGAAACTGTTCTTCGGTGCTTGCCCAGGGGTGGGAAAAACCTGGGCAATGCTGCAGGCTGCGCGCCGACGGCGCGATGAAGGCGTCGACGTCGCGTTGGGCGAAATCGACACGCGCGGCCGCGAGCCACTCAGGCGGCTGATCGACGGCATGCAGACGCTGCCGCCGAAGTACGTGCAGCATCATGGGCGGCTGGTGCGCGAGTTCGATGTGGACGGTGCGCTGGCCGCGCATCCGCAACTGATCGTGATCGACGAACTCGCATGCGCAAACCTGCCCGGCGGGCGGCATGCGAAGCGCTGGCAGGACGTCGATATGCTGCTTGCGGCCGGTATCGACGTGTATGCGACGCTCGATGTGCAGAATCTCGAGAGTCTGAGCGAGAGCGCGAGCAACATCGTCGGGGTGCGGGCCGGCGAGACGGTGCCCGACCGCCTGTTTTTCGATGCTACCGACGTGATGCTGGTCGATCTGCCGCCGGACGATCTTCTTGCGCGCCTGTTGTCGGGCAACGTGTCGCTGCCGCCCGCGGCGGAAGTTGCGCGCAGCAACTATCTGCGCAGAACCAATCTGCTCGCACTACGCGAACTGGCGCTGCGTTGCGTGGCCGATCGCGTCAATGCGGACGTGCACGGACAGCGTCTGAAAGGCCGTTTGCGCACCGCGCTGGCCGAGCGTGAGCGGATCATGGTGTGCATTCGCGCGGATGCGGCGCACGAGAAGCTGATTCACGAGGGAGCGCGTCTTGCGCAGCATTTGCGCGCCGAATGGCTAGTCGTGCACGTCGATCAGCCGGATAGCGGGCGCAATGCGCATACGCGCCAGACGCTGCTCGCACTCGCGAATCTCGCCGATAGCCTTGGTGCCGAATTCGCGAGCCTGCCCGGCGAAGACGTGGCCGGCACCTTGCTCGAGTATTCGCACGAGCGCGGCGCGACGCGGCTCGTGCTTGGCCACGGCAGTTCGCGCGGCCGCTGGCGTATGCCGTGGCAAACGCAGATCGCGCAGCGCATCGCGCGCGCCGACCCGCAACTCGGGCTGCTGCTGGTCGGTACCGGCGAAGCCGATGCGCAGCGCGCGAAGCCGCCGCTGCAAAGCGCCGCGGAAACGCGCCTGAACGGCCTGATTCTGGCGTTTCTCGCCTGCGCGTTGACGACCTTCGTCGCCAGCGTGCTGCTGCACTTTTTTGCCACGCCGAACGTCGTAATGCTGTTCATGCTGAACGTCGTGCTGCTGTCGTTGCGGCTCGGACGCGTGGCGGGCGCATGGGCAGCGTTGCTAAGCGTGGCCAGCTTCGATTTCTTTTTCGTCGATCCACGCTTTTCGTTTGCGGTGTCCGATACGCAATATCTGTTCACGTTCGTGCTGATGCTGACCGTCGCGCTGGTGACGAGCCAGTTGTCGGCGCGCCTGCGTTACAAGGCCAAGGTCGCGACGGCCGGCGAACGGCGCGCGACTGCAGTGGCGCGAGTGGCACGCGATCTGTCGAGCGCCATCCAGACCGCGCAGATCGCGGCGGTATGCCGTCAAACCATCGCGCCGTTGTTCGACGCCCAGGTTGCACTGGTGCTGCCCGATGCGAAAGACCAGCTTGCGTGCGAGGTCGTCGACGCATTTGTCGATACCTCGGTGGCGCAATGGACCTACGATCACGCCGAAGCCGCCGGCGCCGGCACACAGACACTGGGCGGCGCGAGCGCACTCTATCTACCGCTGAAAGGGCCGATGCGCACGCGCGGCGTGCTGGCGATTTGCGCCGAGCATGGCAGCAAGTTGTCGAGCGATGCCGACGACCGGCGTCTGCTCGAAGCATGTTGTTCGCTGATTGCGCTAGCGCTCGAACGCACACACTTCATCGAAATCGCGCAGGACACGCAGGTACGGATGGAAGGCGAGCGGTTGCGCAACGCCCTGCTGGCTGCGGTATCGCACGATCTGAAGACACCGTTGACCGCGATACGGGGTCTTGCGGAAACGCTGGAGCGCGTCAGCGATTTGCCGGAGGCCGAGCGCATCGCCGCGTCGCGCGCGATTCGCTTGCAGTCGGAGGAGTTGCACCGGCTGGTGACCAACCTGCTGGATCTGGCGCGTATGCAAAGCGAAGGCGTGCGGCTCAACAAGGAATGGCACGCACTGGGCGAAATCGCCGGCAGCGCGCTGGCGCGCCTTGGCACCACGCTTGCCGCCCACCGTGTACGCACCGAACTGCCCGCGGATCTGCCGTTGATCGAAATCGACGCGATTGCGTTTGAACGCGTACTGGTCAATCTGGTCGACAACGCGGTCAAGTACACGCCGTCGGGATCGACGATTCAGATTCGCGCACGCGCGATGGGAGACACGATGCATCTGTTTGTCGAAGACGATGGACCGGGTTTGCAGAACCTCGACCCCGAACAGTTTTTCGAAGCATTCACACGCGGCGTGCGCGAGTCGACGATCTCCGGCGTGGGGCTCGGGCTCGCGCTGTGCCGCACGATCGTCGACGCGCATGAAGGATCGATCCAGGCAGAGCAGCGTTTGCCCCAGGGTACGCGCTTTGAAATCAGGCTGCCGCTTGGCGCACCGCCTGAAATAGAACAGGAGACGTTCGCTTGAAAAAGCCGCGCATTCTGATTATCGAAGACGAAGCGGATATCCGGCGCTTTATCCGCATGTCGCTGGAGCGCGAAGGCATGACCGTGTTCGAAGCGGGGACGGCGGCGGCCGCGCGGGTGGAAAGCGCGAGCCGGCAGCCGGAGCTGCTGATCGTCGACCTGGGGTTGCCGGACGAAGATGGCAAGGTGCTGATTCGCGAGTTGCGCAGCTGGTCGCGCGCGCCGGTGCTGGTGTTGTCGGCGCGCGATCGCGAAACCGAGAAGGTCGATGCGCTGAACACCGGAGCGGACGATTACCTGACCAAACCGTTCGGCGTGCCCGAGCTGATTGCGCGGGTCCGTGCGCAGCTGCGGCGCGCGAACCTGGTAGCCAACGATGGGCCGGCCGCATCGACAGTGCGCTTTGGCGACGTGCGCGTCGATCTGGCGACTTATGAGGTGCGGCGCAACGGTGCCGCCGTGCATTTGACACCGACCGAATTCCGGGTGCTCGCCGCATTGATTCGTGGCTACGGCAAGGTGATTACTTATCGGCAGCTACTGCTCGATGTGTGGGGGCCGGGCTACGCGGACCGGCCGCAGTATCTGCGCGTGTATATGGTGACGCTGCGGCAGAAGCTCGAAGACGATCCGACGCAGCCGCGGCATTTGATGACGGAACTGCAGGTTGGCTATCGGTTAGCAGGCCTGGTGACGTGATGCGCCGGTGTTCCGCGAAGAAGCACTGTAGTGCGTCTGATACGGGACGCTCGTTACGACACGCGACCCCGTTTGTCCTTTCGCGACGTTATAAGTTCGCTCAACAACTGATAAAGTCTCGCCGGTGCGAGCGGCTTGTGAATCTGTTGATAGCCGCTTCCGCTCACCTCCCGCAAACTGTCGGGCGCAGTTTCGCCGGTGATGATCACGGCGGGAATATCCGTTCCGAAGCGTGCCTGGAGATCCTGAATGACGCTGATCCCCGACACACCTTCACGTAGCCGATAGTCGACCAGAAAGGCGTCTGGCCTGCGCGCATGGCGAATCAGCCCTTGCGTGGCCTCCTCCAGGGTTTCCGTGCAGACCGTTTCGCAGCCCCACTGCGACAACAGCGTATGCATACCGTCGAGGATTTCCGGTTCATCGTCTACCACGGCGATCAGACTGCCCTCGACCGCGCCCGTCGAAACAGCTTCGCTTGAGACCCCGTGTGCAGCCGTCAGGCGTGGCGCGTTTCCGACCGGAATCTCGAAGCTGAACACAGATCCCGATTGCGGCTCCGACGCAACATGCACTTCGGCCCCCAACAATTTTGCCGTGCGCTTTACGATTGCGAGACCCAGACCTAAGCCTTTTCTGCGGTCGCGTTCGGGATTGCCGAGCTGATAAAACTCCTCGAAAATCCGCTCCGTCTGGTGGGTCGGGATTCCGATACCGGTATCCCATACCTGCAGCCGAAGCTTGCGCGCGCGGCGTCGGCAACCCACTAGCACGCGCCCACCGCATGGCGTATAGCGAATCGCATTCGCGATCAGGTTGCGCAGGATCTGCTCGAGAAGGATCGCGTCGCTGAACGCGTGAGCCTTGCTGGCAGCGATCCTGAGCGTCACGCCTTTCTCCATGGCGAGCGGCTCATATTCGACTCGCAACCGCGAAAACACCGCCTCGATCGGAAAGTGACTCAACACCGGCTGGACGACGCCGGCATCGAGCTTGGAAATATCCAGTAGCTTGTTGAAGAGTTCTTCCAGTGTTTCGATACAGTCGTTGATCTTGCCGACGATCGGCAGTGCGGCGGGCTCCCGCACGACCGAGCCGAGGCCCGCGGCAAACAAACCGAGCGCGTGCAATGGTTGGCGCAGGTCGTGACTGGCGGCCGCAAGAAACTGTGACTTGGCCCGGTTGGCGGCTTCCGCTTCACGCCGCGCCTCATCGTGTTTGCTCACCTCCTGCTCCAATGCTTCGGTGACGTGCTGCAGCGCTTTGAGCGGAAGCACGCGAAGGACAAAGAATACGGCGGTGCCCATCAACAGACCCAGCAGTCCCACGGCGATGGTATTGCGCACCACCGCGCGCATTGAACGGGTAACTTCAAGATATCCGGTCACTCTGCCTGCATCGTAGAGTTCGACGGTACGCACGATTCGTGGCCACGCAGGCGGCGTCCCGGCGCTATCCACCGTTTGACGGTTCAGGTTCAGGATCCGGTTGTATTGGCCCGTCCGGATCGGCGGGTCGCGAGACAGCGCTTCGTGCAGGCTGTGCTCGTAAAACGTCCACAAGTCCGGATTCGCGCCGATGAACTGGCTCAATAGCCCGGCGCGGATTTGCGCTTCGGTATCGGTCTGGCTTTCGAGTGCTCCATACGCGACCCGAAAATACCCCCACGGCAGAGCTATCGTCAAAATCAATGCAACGATGGTAGCAATCCGCGTAACAGTGACGGCGACCTCGTTTCGGACCATGTCAACGACTACTGTTTTGGCTTGTCGACCACGGCATGCCCGGTTTTCTCGAGAATTTCCTGGCCGTCCTTCGATTTGACGAACGCGATGAACTGTTGCGCGGCGGAGGACGATCGGGAACCGGTAATCAGGAACACGGACTTGTAGTAAGGGTAACGTCCATCTGCGACGGATTGCGGCGAAGGCTCGACGCCGTCGAGCTTCAACGGCCGCATCTTGCGGTGCTCCGTCACGATCAGACTCAGCGTGGAGGTACCGAACGCGCCGGGAATGTCTTCGATCGCCGCAGCATTTTCTTGCGCGTTCGATTTGACGATCATGCCGGGCCTTCCCTCGAGCGCCGTCATCGCCTCGTCGATGCGGGGGGAGATCCGTTTGACGATCGCGTTGTCCGACTCATTGGCAGGCCGCATGATGATGCGGATGCGCGACGCCGGCGCATCGGCCTGGGAAAGATTCCGGTCTATATAGCGCGACCAGTCGGGATCCTTTTGCTGGTAAGTGTCCCAATAGATACTCTGTAATTGGCTAGTACTCAGTCCGCTGACCGGTGTACCCATTCCCACCACGAAGACGAACGGCGTGCGCGCGACCTCGGTTTCCTTGACGCCATTGTGTTGCTCGCTTTCGCTCAACGGCACACTGCTGACGCCGATGTCGATCGCGCCTTCCGTTGCAGCGCGGATTCCGCCGGCAGAGCCCAGACTCGCAGCGAGCACGGTAATTTTCGGCGTGTCGTGCGTCTGGTTGTAGCGCTCGGCGAGCAGACGCATGGTTCCCATGGCAGGGCCCGCGCCGCCGACCTTGACTTCATCCGCGACCGCAAGCGAACTGA
This sequence comes from Paraburkholderia sp., assembly GCA_035536055.1. Taxonomy (GTDB): domain Bacteria; phylum Pseudomonadota; class Gammaproteobacteria; order Burkholderiales; family Burkholderiaceae; genus Paraburkholderia. Next base: position 15,560 of record DATLOW010000024.1, read on the forward strand.
ACAGCAGGGTGCACGCAAGTCCTGTATTAACAAGCAGGCTGCGCCATGGTGAATCCGAATTGCGTCGTCCCAGCATCACGTTCTCCCTGTTTCAGTATCGTCACGCGACAGGACCGTGCTAACCGCCAATCTTCAATGTTCCGTAATCCGTTTCAATTCGTAGTCTAGTTGCGTATTTGAAAATGGAAATAGTCCTTTCGGACTACTACTGCGCTATCTACAATGATTTCAGTTATTGCCGTCGATACGTTGTAGAAGTTAATTCCGGGGTTACTGATTGTCTTGATTGAATGACTTGCAATTGCGTCTCGGAGGAAAACCGTGAACGCTACCCCTCAGGTCAATATTAAGCATTTAAGGGACTTTGTCGCCGATGTCAGGGCGACGAGCGATCCGCAGCACCCGAACTTCGAACGCAAAAAGATCGACTGGGGCATAACCGAGCCGCATCTGACCGTCGAGATCCTGTCGATCGCACCCGGCAAAGAGACGCCCGCTCATTACTATGCGGACCAGGCCGAACTGGTGATTTGCTGGCGCGGTCGCGGAACGGTTTCCATCGCGTTGCAGCAGTCGGATGGATCGGGCTGGGAGCCGCCGATAGCGGATGCGCCGGATTCGAACGGCATTCATATCGCCCCCGGCGACACGCTGGTCATTCCGAAGCATGCCGTGCACAAGTTTGCTGCACTCGCACAGGAGCGAAAGAGCGTTCAACATCCGTTTCCGAAGGCCAATCAGAATCCGCAAGTGTGGGCGGTCGAAAAGCTTGTTCTGCTGCTGGTGCGCATTCCGGACATCGGTGCAGCGTACACCGAGGTCGACTCGTTTCCCGGTGGTTTCATGCAAGTGCTGAGCAGCGATGCGTTGACGTCGTACAAGCGCAAGATCCTCGACTACCTTGGATTCGAACTCGACCCGACGGTGATATGCGTGAGGTCCAAGATCTGGGGCAAGGAGGGACTCGTCGCGGGTGGCGCAACGGATTTCGCCAAGCCCGTGTTTCACTTTACGGCGTATACATTCGTGCCCGAGCAGGAAAACCCGGAACACTTCCACCCGAAAAGCGTTGAACTCGTGATGTGCTGGCTGGGGCGCGCCGTTATGACAGTCAGGCCATCGCAAAACCCCAAGAACGCCGGCAATGCCAAATGGGACAACGCACTGGTGGAACGAGAGCTGACAGAGGGCGACCTCGTGCTCGTTCCGAAAGGCGCACTGCATTGGTACGCCGTTTCAGGCGCAGAGGATCTTGTGCTGCTCGCGCTGCAGACTCCCCATCCTGTTCTGCACGTTCTTGAAGATGATTCTCCCGGCAGCAGCCTGGATGCAGCGAAAACGGGCTGAGCCGTCGTAAGGCTGTTTCGACGCAGGAAGCTGTCTCTTTGATTGAGGAGACGTCGATGAGCGACGAAAATGCGAGCACGAACACGGTCACCTACGAGATCCATCCGTCAATCGGCATCGCCCGGCTAGGTAATTCGGATTCGTATTTCATTGGCCCTGAGCCGGTCAAGGATGCGCATGGCGAATGGGTGACACGAACGCCTTTCGAAGACGGTACGGCGGCCGACAGCAGCGAGCCCTTTATGTATCGCGATAGCGGAGGCAAGTTAAAGCGCCAGGCCGCGCGTTTCCGGATATACAAATGCACGCGCGATAGTAACGGCGTACTGACACAGGAGGAAGAAGTCCACTGTGGCGAACAGGTGCAGCGCATCCATTGGACGGTCCATCTGCGCAATCGCAAGGGGGCTGGGGCACGTCTGGAGCCTTCCAAAGAGCCGTGCCAAACCGACTCGGACGTCATGCTACGGAATTGCGGCCAGCCAGACCGCAACAGCCTCGTTATCGATCCGGGTCCGCGCAGCCTGGAGGTCGAATCCGGCAGCACCGGCATGAACATCGCGCCTTTGGACACGGGGAAATTTCTGGGCAAGCCGGTGAGTCTTGGCGAAATCCGCACGGATGCGGCCGGCCGGCTGCTGGTGCTCGGCGGCAAAGGCGAATCGTCGGCCGTGCCGTCGTCCGAGCCGCTCGAAAACTTTGCCGACAACGACGGATGGTGCGACGACACCGCCGATGGACCGGTGAGCGCCAGAATCGAGTTGACAGACGGCGGCCCGCCGATCGACGTCGTGCCGTCCTGGGTGATCGTCGCTCCGCCTGACTTCGCGCCGAATGTCAGAAGCTTCGTCACGCTGTACGACATTTGCCTGCAGACCTGGATCGACAAGAAAGGCCTGGCGCTTCCCGGCATGAACGAGACCAATTTCTATAGCGACGTCTTGCCTATTCTCAGACGAACGAGAGGCTATCGCTGGGTGTTCGCAGGGGTGATGCGTTCGGACGTACCGGACAAGCACGGTTCGTGGAGTGACGAAACGTCAGCGCTGTTTGCTGCGCTCGCCCAGCCATCCGACTTCGGTCCACCGCCGGGCAGCGTGTCGGAAAAGGCGATTCGATACCGGCAGATGCTGGTCGCGCACCTGCGAGATCCCGAGGACGCTTCGCTAAAGCCACGCGAGGTCGCGATGCCGCGGCTTCACGACGACTCGGACAAGATCGTAGACCCGAAGACGGGTGCGTCGAAGGTGCTGGCGCTGACACCGCTCCAGTACCGGCACATGCGCAACTGGGCCAACGGGACCTTCGACAATACGCGCCTGCCGGCCCACGAATTCGAAGCTGACGCGCTTGACCGGATAGCGCTGCAGGCGTGCTCAGGCGCCCCGCTTTATCCCGGCATCGAAGCGCCTCGCATCATGAGGGACACACGTCTTTACATGGCGCCGTTCCGCGTCGATCCTCAATCGGAATTATGGGGCGCAGCCGCGCTGCAGGACGATGCCGATCGTGGTGCGGGCCGCATCACCGAGGGCTTGGCGGTGCCGTGGCAGGCCGATTTCTACGAGTGCCGGATGGATGGCGACGCGACCTGGTGGCCGGCCACTCATCCGGACAAGGTGCTGGTCTTGCGACCCGGCGACATGAATCTGGATCGACCGGCAGATGCACTGTCGGAAGAGATGGAGATGTGGCACTTCGGCATCGAAAGCAAACTCGACATGGTGAAGCTGTGGTCGAGCCTCGGCATCGTAAAGGCGAAGCACCTGGAGAAAGCAAAGGGTTGGAGCGTGCCAGCCACGGCCGAAGACATCGTCAGGAACGGTAACGGCGAGATTGTCAGCGGTACGGTCTACGTCGAGGAGGAGCGCGTCGAATTCGGTCTTGCGCCGCGTACGACTCCTGCGGTCGATATGCTTATCCGGCGGCCTGCGGAACTGCGCACCAGACGCGCCAAAAAGAATCGCGACAATACGATTCAATCCGGTCCGCCATGAACGAGACTCGCGTGGCATTCGATGAACGTGTCGTACCGCGCGCGCTGGACGTTGCCGTGGTCGGCGGCGGCCCAGCGGGATGCGCGACCGCGATCGCGCTGGCGCGCCGCGGTCTGGCCGTCGCGCTGCTCGAACGCTCTTGCTACGACACGCCACGCGTCGGCGAAACGCTGCCGCCGGAAAGCCGCGTTCCGCTTGCCGCGTTGAATTCGCTGCAACGCGTCGACGACGACACGCATCTGCGTAGCAGCGGAATCGTGTCGGTGTGGGGAGAGAACCTGCCGTACCAGAACGACTTTGTTTTCAATCCATATGGCCATGGCTGGCATCTCGACCGCCGCCGCTTCGATGCGATGTTGGCGCGAAGCGCGGCGGATGCAGGCGTACACGTGCTGGTTGCCAGCACCGTGCGCCGTTGCGAAGCGCATTCCGACGGCTTCGACATCGACGCGGACCGCGCTCGCGAAGGGGCTTGCCGGTTGCGCAGCCGTTTTGTCGTCGACGCGACGGGGCGCGGTTGTTCGCCGCTGCCGGGCGTCGCGCACCGCATCGTCTACGACAAGCTCGTCGGGCTGGTCGGCTTCGTGATCCCGCCGCGTGGACAGAGCGATACGCGTACGCTGCTGGAAGCAGTTTGCGACGGCTGGTGGTACACCGCGCTACTGCCGGGAAACAGGCGCGTGGTCGCCTATATGACCGACGGCGATCAATTGAAGCTGCACCGGCGCGACCTGTTCCGGTTCTTTGTCGCCCGTGTTGGCGAGGCACCTCATACGCGCGCAAAGGTCGGCATGCCATCCGACGTGGAAAGTCTGCATGTGCTCGCAGCCAGCACGTACCGCCACGCATCGATTCATGGCGAGCGATGGCTGAAGGTTGGCGACGCAGCATGCGCATACGATCCCCTTTCGTCATCAGGCGTATTGAAGGCGTTGCAGTCCGGACTCGACGCCGCGGCAGCGATCGACGCCTGGCTCGCCGGAGACGTGGCAGCGCCCGCGCGCTACGCCGCGCGGATCCAGCAGCGCTTTACTGCCTATCTCGGCACGCGAGCGATTTACTACGGCCGCGAGATGCGCTGGCCGGCATCGCCTTTCTGGCAGCGCCGCCATTGAGGAACGGCCATGAAGATCATGCTGGTCGACGATCACGCGCTGTTCCGCGAGGGCCTGCGGCTCGTGTTGACGCAACTCGATCCGGGCACCGAAATCGTCGAAGCCGAGAACTGCGCTCAGGCGTTCAGCATTGCGCGGCGACGAACCGATCTGGACCTCGTGCTGCTGGATCTGTCGTTGCCGGACATATCCGGCATGGAAGCATTGCATCGACTGCGCGCTGAATATGCGGGCCTGCCGGTGGTCGTGCTATCCGGCCACGACGATCGGGCGACGATCATCGAGGCATTGGATGCGGGCGCAATGGGTTTCATACCGAAGTCTTCCACGAGCCGGGTGATGATGAGCGCGTTACGGCTGGTTCTTGCCAACGGTGTCTATATTCCGCCCGCGGCGTTGACGGCGCCCGGCGCCAGACCATCCGCAATCGATGCGGGCAATGAACTCGATACCGCATCGCATCTGCCGCGCGTGCCCGACAAGGCACTCACCGAGCGGCAGATGCAGGTGCTGGAACTGCTGGTGCAGGGCAAACCGACCAAGCTGATCTGCCGGGAACTGGGTTTGGCGGAAGGAACGGCGAAGGTGCATATCGCCTCCGTGCTGCGCGCGCTTCACGTGGCAAATCGAACCCAGGCGGTGGTGGCGGTGAGTCAACTCGGCATCACCTTCAGGGCCGGACGCGGTGGATGAACTTCATTCGTGTGCATCGAGCGCGAGCAGATTGAGGATGACCAGAATCACGGGCCGATTCTCGGCGACGATCTCGATGCCGAGCGTATCGCGCATCCAGCTGCCGATTTTTGTGTTCGAATAGTCGTCGGGGCTGGCCGACTTCTTCAGTGTCACACCGAGCTTGAGCGCCCGATAGTGATAGGACGGCAACCTGTGCCGATCCGCGGCGCCCTTGAGTCCCCCTTTAGCGCCGCAACACGTGCCGAGGCTGGCGGCCAGAATGATCCGGTCGGCCTGATCCAGCGAACTCACAAAGGCACGTGTGGCCTGCCGCGTTCGCGCTTCATCGAGACCGTATTCGGCAAGCACCGATTCGATCGGGTCGTCGAGCGGGTGTGCATGCGCATCGAGTTCAGTGGATACGCCGTCGATCTCGATCGAAATGTCATGCCGGTGGCTTGCGCTGCGCAGACAGTCGATCAGGTAGCGGCGGAAATACGCACAGATCGCGTAGGAGCTCGACGGCGTGCTGTGCGGACGCTCGTGCGGCTCGCTGTGATCGATATCCAGTTTCAGCACACGCGAGAAGATGAACTGCGCGATGAGCTCGTCCTTATCTTCCGCCAGCGCGCGCAATTCGGACGGATAGTACGCACGCAACGCGCCTCGTACGAAACCGTAGATGCAGCCCATCTCCATGCTGGAAAGATGGCTGCGCCGATGCCAGAGATCCGCCAGCGTCGCGGCATCGCCGTCGATTGCGGCGCCATCGGCACAACCCAACCCGGCCATCATGTCCTCCGGTCGATATCAGCGAGACGCTTGCAGAGTAGGACGTCAGGCAACGCGTGACTATCGACCGTAGGGATTAGATCCGACGTCGTAAGCCGAATTGGTCAGATGACGTGTCCGCCGCCTGTGTTGGGCGTTCGACGCCATCGCCATGCGCAAACCACCGGTACGCGCCTTTCAAAATCGCCGCTTCTGTCGCGTCTTCCCGCCACGATATCCGGGAACGTCCTGCTGGGAGCGATGCGATGAACTGGAGCAAGGCAGCGTCGGCCATCTGCGACACGGCGCAGTTTCTTGGCGGCCTTTCGAGCGGCCCGGTTGGAATGAGCGTGACAGCCATGGCGATATTCCTGTCGCAGATGCTGGGGGTATCCGATCGTTCGTCGCTTGCGAGTGCGCTCGCCGAGGCGAATGAGCCGGAGGACGAGCGCGTTGCGCAAGAGGTCGATGAGCTCGAGCAGCTTGCGGTGACGGCGGAAACCCGGTTCACGCAGGAGCCTGTCGAACCGCTGCAATACGTCAGCGGCATGGCGCTGGACTGGACCACGGTCGCCTCGACAATCAGCCCCACGGCGCCGCTTCTCGCGAGCCTGGTGGGTGGGCCGATCGAACTGTGTGTGGCGACGGCGTCGTCGATCCTGTGCCATGTGCTGGGAACGTCGAACGATCCAGCGGAAATCGAAACGGCGCTCGCGGATCCGGCGGCGCTCGAAAGAGTCCGGCAGGCCGAGACTGCGATCTCAGTGCAGCTGCAGCGGCTCGCCGTTACCGCGGCGCACGCGCAACTGGTGCACGAGCTCGAACTTGCGCGCGTCGAACCGGCGGATCGCAACCTGCTGCGCGCAACGGCGGCGTTGCCCGAATCGGCGGTACAAGCGCTTATCCCGCGATTTCATCTTGCCCGGCCTTTGGCGCGACATGTGTCCAGAGTGTCCGGCGCAATCGGCCGTTTGCGCACTGCCGCTGCGCAAACAGTCCGTCACTAGCGGCACATCCAGACTCGACGCGGTGCAGGCGCGTCGAATTTGCAGGAGACGTATCATGAAGCATTCATTGAAAGCCGCCCTCGTTGGCGGGACCATTGCCACGATCTTCGTGATGGGCCCTGTGTTTGCGCAGGGTGCTGGAAATGGCAATGGCGCGACTGTCGGAGACGGCGCGCCTGGCGCGGCAACCGCTGGCATGACCAGTCACGCGGCTGCTACGTCGAACGCGCCGGGTGCGACGTCCGGCAGGATGGACAACGGCACGTCGGGGTATGGCGGTGTCTATGGAGGCACGGGTGCATCGGGTGGCTCGAGCCGCTCGGCATGGACCACCTGCGGTCATCTGCCGCAATGCAACCCCGACAGCGGTCATTAACTAAAGAAGCCGGGCACGGCGGGCTTTCGCGGCTCGGATGCTGTGGTCCGCGAAAATCCGCCGCAGCGATCGTCGATCGCAAATCATGCGGTCGCGCATCGCGTTGCTGACGGCTTTCCCCCTGAGCCTGCGGACGATACGACCCGGCCTGCGCCGCAGCGTCGCGCCCGACATGCGCTCCCATTGGTGTTTCCCCGTGCCTCCCTGTTCGTCGGATGTGAGTAGTCCCGCACGGAGTTTCCATTTCCCATCGAACACCATCCCATTGCCGACATGGTTTCAGCGGCGTGTGTCGCATGGCGCCGCGTATGCGCATATGAGGGTTCCCGCAAGGAAGCCGCACATGAGTAGGGAATAGCGTCAGCGACTGGCTGAAGATGCCTGGCTGTCCGGCATCGCGAATCCGCCGTGCACGATCGACGGGCGGTAGGCGATCGGGTAGCCATTGCATGAGCCAGATCGCATTGTCGCAACAGAGACCGTGAAATGCTCAAGAGATCGGATTATCCAGGAGCGCTGTGCAGTCACGAGAAGCTTGGCGTCTGTGACGACGCACGAGGCTGCATATCGGCACGGGGTCCACCACGGAGGTCGCTTACGCATTTCCATTTGTCTCTCTAGCTGCGAGGTGAAACCATGAGAACTAAATCGTTGTTAGGGATTGCGGTTGCTTCGGTGGCGTTGGCGCCAGCGTTGCAACCCCTTCCAGCATGGGCCGACGGCCCGAAATCGGCATACGACAACGGCGGGACCGACGTGTCGCTCGATCCCGGCGAAGAACGCATGACAGCCGATGAGGAAAACAAGGCACGCCAGAAAGACCTGAGCGATGCCTATCACAATGGCTATGCTGCCCGCGCCAAGGAGGATGCCGAGACGTATGCTTCGTTGCGCGATCAACTGAAGCAGGCAGCCAAGCCAGCCACGGCCAAAGATGTGCCGCCGCTTCCGCCGGGCTTGCCGGGCGATGACGACGACGAGACTGCGCAGACGACACCCGTGCCGCGGCCGCCGCAGACCGCTCAGCGCGCGATCGCGGCTCAGCCTCAGCCGCGCTACCAGGCTGCCGCGCAGGCGCAGCCACCGAGGTACACGCCAGCACAGCCGCGTTATGCGCCGCAGCCCGTCTATGCGCAGGCGCCGGCTTACGAAGAAGGTCCTTCGCCGTACCAGCCGCAGCCGGTCTATGTGCAACGGGCGTATGCACCGCCGGTGCGTACGGTGCCGTACGTTCCGGTTTACGCGCAGGAGGAGTATCCGGCGTATCCGGTGCAAACGGTGGTGCAGCCGGTTGTCGCGGTCGCGAGTCCTTATCCGGTCTATCGCGGCGGGTACTGGGCCGGAGCGTATCCGCGGCCGTACAGCGCCGGGCCGATGATTTACCAGGTATGGCAATAGGGAACGGGCGGGCTGCGGGTGGTTGCGCACCCGAGCCCGCCAGATCCCGATCCGCTGAAGCGTCGCGTATGGCAGATCCCGACCGCACGTCTCGCAACAGCTGGAGGCCATATGCAAGGTGCGATACTGCCGGTCAACTCATGTCCGGTCGCCGTATCGCGCAAACGCTCCATCATGAACGATCTGCCCGCCTTTTCTGAAGCACTGCCGCTCTCCGCGGACAGTGCCAGCCGCAGTCAGCTGGTTTCGCGCATCGATCCGGTCACGCTGAAGCTGTTCATTGCCGTCGTCGAAGAAGCCAGCATCGCGCGCGCCGCCGGGCGCGAGCATATTACGCCTTCCGCCGTCAGCAAGCGGCTCGCCGATCTGGAGCGGATCATGCACGTGCCGCTGCTCGAGCGGCATCGGCGTGGGGTGCGGCCTTCGAAGGCCGGCGAAGCACTGCTGCGCCATTCGCGGCGAATGCTGCACGATCTCGAACAGCTCGAAGTGGAGATGGACGAGTTCGCGATGCCGACGCATACGGCACGCGGCCTCGCCGTGCATTGCCATCGCTGAATTCACCAGGCTGAATCTATCCGGGCGCCTTGCCGGTGCAGGCGTTTTCGCCGTTTTGCGCGATCGTCGATGCGCTTTTGCACCACCGGAAATTAATCGTTTGAGACGATCAATCCTCTTAATTTCCTTGTTTGTGGTTTAAAAATGCGTCGCATACCATCACTCGAACGATTTCATGACGGCGGAGGAATGTGTGACATCGATGATGAAGGTGATGGCTCTGCAGCAGCACGGTGGCATCGAGCAACTCAGGCACGACAGCTGGCCGATTCCTGAGCCGGCTGCACACCAGGCGGTCGTCGAGGTAAAGGCATGCGGCCTGAACTATATGGACGTGTTCGTGATGCGCGGCATGCCCGACGTGAAGACGCAAATGCCACGCATCCCGGGCGGCGACATCGCCGGTGTCGTCACGGCGGTCGGCGCCGAGGTACCGCAACACTGGATCGGCAAGCGCGTCGTGCTGTTTCCGCGTTTTCCGCAAGGTGGTGTACTGGGCGAAAACGGTAACGGCGGTCTGTGCGAATACATTGCGGTGGATCAGCGCCAGCTGATCGAAATTCCCGATGGCGTTGGTTTCGACGAAGCCGCTGCGCTGCCGATCGCCTACGGCACCGCGCATCGCATGTTGTTTACGCGCGGCAAGATTCAGCGTGGCGAAAAGGTTCTGGTGCTGGGTGCAAGCGGTGGGGTCGGCGTTGCATGCCTGCAGTTCTCGAAGATGGTCGGCGCCGAGGTGTTCGTCTGTACCAGCACCGACGAGAAAGGCCGCAAGCTGAAGGAGCTGGGCGCGGACCACGTCATCAACTATGCGGACGATCCGGATTTTTCAAAAGCAGTGTGGGCCGCAAGCGGCAAGAAAGGCGTCGACGTCGCGGTGAACTTCACCGGCGGCGATACGTGGATTCCGACACAACGTTGCATGGCGGTGGGCGGCCGGATTCTCACCTGCGGATCGACAGTAGGCCATTTGTGCGAAGTCGACGTGCGCTACATCTGGCATCGCGAGGTCGACATCATCGGCTCGCGGGCCTATGTGCCCGACGATATCAAGGCATGCCTCGACTTTGTCGCCTCTGGCCAGCTCAAACCGGTCATCGAGACGCAGTTTCGGCTCGAACACGCAGGCCAGGGCATCAGCCTGCTGGAAGAACGCCGCATTTTTGGAAAGGTTATCGTCAAGCCATGAATCAGCCTTTGAAAAATCTCGGCAGCATCGGCGACGAATATCGCAACGAGAGCCGGCCGGTCATCATCGATCTTTGGGATTCGAACCATCCGCGCGAGATCGACTATCCGACCTTTCATGCATCGTGCGATGCGATCGCGCGTGGCTTCGTCAAGCGCGGCTTTGTAAAGGGCGAGCGGATCGGTATTTTCTGTGCTAACCGCCTCGAGTTTCTGGAAACATTCTTCGGGGCAATGCGCGCTGGTGTGATTCCGGTGCCGATCGGCATTTTGCTGCCGCGCGATACAGTCGACTGGATCGTGCGCGACGCTGCACTAAAGCTCGTATTCTGCGATGCGGAATTGCACGCCAAACTGCCTGACGATGTACCGTCGATCGTCGTCGACAGCGGCGCTTATGCGGACTTCAAAGACCCCGGCGCGTTCGACGCGGTGGTGCCGACCGGCGACGACGTCGCATTCCAGCCGTACACGTCGGGTTCGACCGGACGGCCGAAGGGCGTCGTGCTGTCGCATCGCGCTCACGTATGGGTCGCCGAAACGATCTCGCGCGATCGCGATTTCGACCGCGACGATCGCATGATCGTTGCCGCGCCGCTGTATCACAAGCACGCGATGAACGCGATCAAGTCGGTGCTGGTGGGGGGCTCGACCGTCGTGCTGATGAAGAAGTTCGAGCCGCGCGCGTATCTGGACGCGGTGATCCGCTACCGCGTGTCGGTACTGTCCGGCGTGCCGACGATCTTCGCGATGATTCTGCAGCAACGCGACCTGATCGCGAGCAGCGACTTTTCCGCGGTACGTCTTGCGACGCTTGGCGGCGCACCGGCCTCCGACGAACTGATCGATGCGGTGGCGAAAGTGTTGCCCAATGCGGAAATCATCTGCATCTTTGGCATCACCGAGACCAGCGCGGCGCTATTTGGCTCGCATCCGCGCAAGATGCCACGCCCCCGGCATTCGATCGGCTATCCGATTGCTGGTAACGAGTTCCGCCTCGTCGGCGGCCCAGACGACAATTTCGGCATTCTGCACGTACGTGGGCCCGGCATGATGAACGGTTATCACAACAACCGGGCCGAAATGGACAAGCGCATGAAGGACGGCTGGTACAACACCGGCGACGTACTGCGCAAAGATGAAGACGGCTGGTTCTACTTCATTGGCCGCTCCGACGACATGTTTGTCTGCAGTGGCAACAACATCTACCCGGGCGAAGTCGAACTGATGCTGGAACGCCACCCCGACATCGATCAGGCTGTTGTGGTGCCGGTGCCCGATGAAATCAAGCATCAGATTCCATACGCTTATGTGGTGCGTCGCAAGGGTTCGGAATTGACCGAGCGGGACGTCAAGGATCACGCATTGAAGAACGCGCCGCCGTACCAGTATCCGCGCCGCGTGATCTTCGTCGACGCGTTGCTGATGAACGGCGTAGGCAAGATCGATCGCAACGCGATCAAGGCGTTGGCACTCGAATTCAGCCGTACCGAACGCGCCGTCACGGCCGAATCGGGTATGCGCACGGAGGGAGCATGACGCTGGAAGAAGCCCAGGCAATCGTTTCGCGCGGCCCGTTTCTGCGCTGGCTCGGCTTGCAGGTCACGGAGATCGGTCCGGACAGCATCAGCGCGAAGGCGCGCTGGCGCGAAGACTGGGTCGCGAATCCGACGCTCGGCCAGACTCACGGCGGCATTCTGGCCGCGCTGATCGATTTCGCCGCGGACTTCGCATTGCTCGGCAGCATAGGGCATCCGGTTCCGACCATCGATCTGCGCGTCGATTATCTGCGCCTCGCCAAACAGGGCGACCTGATTGCGAAGGGGCGGGTGATCAAGCTCGGCAAGCAGTTCTCGATATGCGAGGCACTCGTGCTGGACGAAAGCGACCGTCTGATTGCAAGTGGACGCGGCGCTTTCGCTACCGCGCCCAAAGGAGATTGAACGACACCGAGACAGCCCGGGCCGTCGATGCTTGCAGACGGTCCGGATTTTTCCCACTTCGAGCGAAGAGTCAGCCATGCGTTCCAGCAGCAGAAAGCGATTCGTCACGGAATATACGCGCGATTATTACGGCGGCGCGTTGATGTTGTTGATCGGTTTGAGTGCTGTGTTTCAGGGCATGCAGTATGGCGTCGGCAATTTGCGGCGGATGGAAAGCGGGTTTTTCCCGGTGGCGGTGGGTGTACTGCTCGCGCTGGTGGGCGTTGCGATTGCCGCGTGTGCGAAACGGCCGGCCGCCGCTGCGGAAGAAGAGGCTCAACCGGCACAGTGGCGCGGCTGGATCTGCATCACTGCAAGCATTGTCGCGTTTCTGGTGCTCGGCCGTTACGGCGGCTTGCTGCCCGCAACCTTCGCGATCGTCTTTCTGTCGGCACTCGGCGACCGCGATAACAGCGTGCGCGCCGCGCTCGTTCTGGCAGCCGCCATCTGCGTGCTGAGTGTAGTGCTGTTCTGGTGGGCATTGAAGCTGCAGTTTCCATTATTCAGCTGGGGCTAAAGAGATGGTCGTGCAATCCCTGACGGATCTGTGGCATGGCTTTGGCGTCGCGTTCGAGTGGCACAACTTCATGTGGTCGTTTTTCGGCGTCGTGATCGGCAATCTGATCGGCGTGTTGCCGGGGATGGGGCCGCTGTCGGCGATCTCGCTACTGTTGCCCCTTACGTACACGATGCATCCGGTTGCGGCAATCCTGATGTTGGCCGGCGTGTTTTACGGTTCCCAATACGGCGGCGCGATCGGCGCGATTCTGCTGAACTTGCCGTGCCATCCGCCGCATGCGGTGACCTGTCTCGATGGCTATCCGATGACGCGCAACGGTCGCGGCGGCGCTGCGCTCGGCATCACGATGATGTCGTCGTTCTTCGCGGCGTCGGTGGGTATCGTCGTGATGATCTTCCTGTCGCCGGTGCTGGTGAAAGTGGCATTCAGCTTCGGGCCGAGCGAACTGTTTTCGATCATGCTGCTGGGCTTGCTGGCCGGCGGCACGATGTCGACCGGCTCGGCGCTCAAAGGCGTGGCGATGACCTTGCTCGGCTTGCTGATCGGCTCGGTCGGCACCGACATCAACTCCGGCACGATTCGCTTCACGTTCGACTCCCCGGAGCTCGCCGACGGCGTGCAACTGGTGGCGCTCGCGCTCGGGCTGTTCGGCGTGGCGGAGTTCCTGCGGAACGTGAACCGGCTGCATGTGGTCGGCTCAGGCACCCGCGTACGGCTGCGCGATATGCGACCGACCCGCGGCGAAATCAGACAGTCGATCTGGCCGATGATTCGCGGTACCGCAGTCGGCACGCTGTTCGGTGCGATGCCGGGCACCGGCCCGACCATCACGACTTTCATTGCATACGCGCTCGAACAGAAGATCAGCAAGCGGCCGGAACGCTTCGGCCATGGTGCGCTGGAGGGGGTGGCGGCACCGGAAGCGTCGTCGCATTCGAAGACTCAGGTCGACTTCATTCCGACCATGAGCCTCGGCATTCCTGGCGATCCGATCATGGCACTGCTGCTCGGCGCGCTGCTGATTCATGGCGTTCAACCTGGGCCTTTGCTGATCAGCCGTCATGCGGACATCTTCTGGGGACTGGTTGCCAGTTTCTGGATCGGCAACGTGCTGCTGGTGATCCTGAATGTGCCGCTGATCCAGTTGTGGGTAAAGGTGCTGCAGGTGCCTTATCGCTTCCTGTATCCGTCCGCGCTGCTGTTTATCGCGGTCGGCGTGTATTCGACCAACAACAGCCTGTTCGAAGTAGGCGAGGTGCTGGTGTTCGGGCTGTTCGGCGCATTGTTGCTGGCGCTGCGCTTTCCGGTTGCGCCGATTCTGCTCGGCTATGTGCTCGGGCCGATGCTCGAGGAGAATTTCCGGCGTGCGCTTTTGCTGTCGCACGGGCAGTTGTCCACCTTCGTCGGCAGTGCCACCAGCATCGCGTTTCTTGGGTTGAGCGCGGCATTGATCGCTGCACAGATCTATTTCGCGGTGCGGCGCAAGACGCGTTCGCGGCGTCGCGACAGCGCAGCGGTTTTGACTTCGGAGCGCGCTACTCAACGACCGCCGGCGCCGCAGTCAGGCGCCGATCCGAACGACCCGGCCCATTGCGTGAACGCGCGCTAAAGACCGGCGACCCATTTCATATAAGTGCACAAGAGGCTGGCAGATGAAGAAAATATCGCTGACGCTCGCCGTAGGCGACTACGAGATTACGCGTCCGCTGAAAGATGGCACGGTGCAGGCAGAAGGCATCGACCTGACTGTGTTGACCGGCATGGATTCGATCACGCGTCATTGGCGCTTCTTGCGGAATCGGGAATTCGACGTGGCTGAGGTTTCGGCGTCGTCCTACATCGTGTCGCGCGACCGTGATCTGCCGTTCTGTGCGATTCCGGTTTTTCCGCACCGGCGCTTCCGGCATGGGTTCATCTATATCAACAGGCACAAGGGCATCGAAAAGCCGACCGACCTGATCGGCAAGAAAGTCGGCGTGAAAGCCTATCAGGTGACGGCCGTGTTGTGGCTGCGCGGCATGCTCGAGCATGAATACGGTGTGCCGCATCAGTCGATCGACTGGTATGCGGACCTCGATGAAGACCTCGATTTCAAGCCGCCCGAGGGTGTACGTCTGACGCGGGTGCGTGACGATCAGTCAGTCGAAGCGATGCTGGCCGAAGGCGAACTGGATGCGGTGCTGCACCCGGACATCATCGAGCCGATCGTGCAGAAGGATCCGCGGGTCGG
This sequence comes from Paraburkholderia sp., assembly GCA_035536055.1. GTDB lineage: Bacteria > Pseudomonadota > Gammaproteobacteria > Burkholderiales > Burkholderiaceae > Paraburkholderia. The sequence continues at coordinate 30,724 of DATLOW010000024.1, forward strand.
ACGGCTGTTCGAACAGACGAAGGCCGAGGAAATCGCGTATTTCAAACGCACGGGCATTTTTCCGATCATGCACTTCGTCGGAATCAAGAAGGAGATCGTCGAGCAGTATCCATGGGTGCCGCGCAGTCTCGCGAAGGCATTCGAGCAGGCCAAGGCGGTCGGCATGAAGCGTATGCGCAATCCGCGTGTCGCGCCGCTCGCGTGGTATCAGGAGGCGCTCGAAGAACAGGAGGCGCTGCTCGGCCCTGATCCATGGCAATACGGCCTGACACCCGCAAACGTGAAGAACATCGAAACCTTGATGGGCTACTCGCATGAGCAAGGGCTGATTCGCCGGATGATTCCAATGAGCGAACTGTTCGTCGATCTGTCCGAAGGCGCGAAGCGCGGTACGTTCCGCACCTGATCGTTTTCGCTGTACGGTGAGGCTCCCTCGAGCCTCGCTAGCATCACACGCTCACTCCACATAGACATCCTAATCACATGCCAATGCGTGGAAGACGTTGTTGAGCGTAGCTCTTCCTGTCCAGACTAAAACAAAGGAGTTCGATCGTGAAGAAGCAGTTCTTCGCGCTGGCGGCGCTCGGCCCGCTCGCGCTGACGACGTACGCGCAAAGCAATGTGACCTTGTATGGCGTCATTGACGAAGGTCTTCAGTTCAACACGAATAACCGCAATGTGGTGAGTGGCCATAATGTCGGTGGACGGCAATGGAATCTCGATTCGTTGTCGGGACCATCGGGAAGCCGTTGGGGCGTAAAAGGCAATGAAGACCTCGGTGGCGGTTTGAGCGCGGTCTTTTCGCTCGAGTCGGGAGTCAACCTCAATAACGGCAATTTCGGCCAGGGCGGTACGGAGTTCGGTCGCCAGGCTTATGTCGGCATTGCCAGCCGGGACTACGGTACCTTGCTGTTCGGCCGTCAATACGACAGCGTGAACGACTACGTGGGCTACATGACGTACGGCCTGGTGGGCTACGGCAACGGCATTGCGCACCCGGGGGATATCGACAACACCACTCACGTTTCACGCCCCAATAACACGATCAAATATACGTCGCCGAATCTGCACGGCTTTACGTTCGGCGGCACGGTCACGTTGGGCGGAATCGCGGGGTCGGTGTCGACCAATAGCGGTTATTCGGCTGCGGTCGGTTATCGGCAGGGGCCGGTGTCTTTCGGCCTCGTGTACGAGCTGTTCAAGAATCCGTCGAGTCAGGGCGCCGTGCTCAACAGCAATGCAAATGCGGCGCCGCCGGCCACTACCACGCTGTATGGATCGCTCAATTCCGGCTATCTGGCCGGAGCGAATCCGGCGACCTCATGGCAGGTGATCGCGACGGCGGCCTCGTACAACTTCGGGCGGTTCGTCGTGGCAGGTGCGTACTCGAATGTCCGCTACGCCAATATCGGCCGCTATAACGGTGCGTCGGCCGGTTTCAACGACTTCGAAGTGAACGCGATGTACCAGGCCTCGCCGACAGTGTTCTTCTCGGTTGCGTACAACTACCTGAAGGGCAATGCAGTGCGCGGCGATATCGGCGATCAGACCTATCACCAGTTCTATGCGATGGCCGACTACGCGCTGTCCAAGCGCACCGATGTGTACGCAACCGCGACCTATCAGCTGGCGAGCGGCACGAACTCGGTTGGCACGGCGGCGGTGGCGGACATTTCCAACGTCGGCGATTCGTCGAATAGCCATCAGGCGTTGTTTCGCGTGGGCATGCGCCACCGGTTCTGAACGTCGGCAACGGCGCAATTCGCGAGCGGTACCAATTCGCTTGGCGCGCCCGCGGTTGCCAATATTTCGCAGCCGGGCGATGCGTCGGACGGGCGGCGGATTCTGCTACGCCTCGGCCTGAGCACCGTGTTCCAGCTCGCGGCCGTGCTCAGGCGGCCTTGTGATGTCCCGCCGCGTCGTCGTGCCAGCGGTACTCGTCGGGGATGGTCTCCATCAACGCTTGCACCAGCCGTTGCGTGTTCGGCGAGAACGAGCGCAACTGGCGGGTAATCAGGCAGACTTCGCGCGTGACGACCGGGTCGTGCAGTTCGCGAAAGGTGAACTTCTTGAGCGGACTCGCCAGCACCGCGATTTCCGGAAGAACGGCAATCCGTCCGCCGAGGTTCAGCATCGCGAACAGCGACGTGGTGCTGGATGCGCGATCGTGCAGGCTGGTCGGATGATGCGTGCCCGTCGCGGGATGCGAATCGAGAAACGCGCCGATGCCAGTATCGTGCGCTAGCGAAATGTATTTGTGATCCGCCAGATCGGACCAGCGCAATGCGCGCCTGATTTTTCCAAGCGGATGATCGGGTGGGTACAGCACACCGAAGCGGTCGCCGACAATCGGCAAATACGCGAGGTCCGTGAAATTGTTCAGCCGGCTTGAGATGCCGATATCGACGTCGCCCGACAATACCGCGCGCTCCACCTTGTCGGCGCTGCCGTCGCTCACGGAAATCGTGATGTCCGGAAACGCGCGCTGGAAGCTCGCGAGCGCAGGTGTCAGCACGTGCTCGACCATCGATGGCACGGCAGCAATCCGCACGTGCCCGCGGTGACTGAGCGAAATGGCCTGCAGATCGCCGATCGCGGTATAGAAGTCGCGCAACACGCGGTCGGCGACCGGCTTGAAGCGTTCGGCATCCGCCGTCATCACGACGCGCCGCGTCGTGCGGTCGAACAGCTTGAGCCCTACTTCCTCTTCGAACTGCTGGATCGTCGCGGTGAGCGACGATTGCGTCTGATAGAGACGCGCAGCCGCCAGCGTGAACGAACCGGTATCGGCCACTTCGACGAAGCAGCGCAGATGTCGCAACGAGATTTTCTTGATGCTCATGATGTTTGCCTTTTGTTCCGCTCTTCTGGCGAGGCGCTAGCACGTCTCCGTACTTCTTAAGATAAGCCGCGCGTTTTATGAAGGCAAGCGATCAAAAAATGCGGATTGTTATCGATTTGCGATTGACGAAGCTCGCATTGCGCTCCGGGCCATTTATCGGAAAACCCTAACAATACGCGGAAACTAATTGTGTTTTTTTCTCGTTACGCCGCGAACCTATAATCGATTCATCGCTGCGACGATCGCGCTTCCGATGGCCGCGACAGCATACGAGCGCAAGCGATCAGGGGACACGAATGGCTCGTGATGCGACGCACAGTTACGCAGCGCATCGCATGCAGCGACTACCGGCGCAATACGAGGAGGCGAACGATGAATCGGCAATCGACCTGTGCAGTGCGTTGGCGCACAGCGCGAATGTGGGGCGACCGGGTCGCTACTGCGATATTGCGGCGCGCAACGGCGCACATCGCGCATACGCTAGGCGCGTTGCTCGTTACCATCGGCGCCGTGATGATGCCGTTGCACGCAAGGGCAAGCGATGCCGACGGCGCCGGCTATCCCGACAAACCGATTCGCCTGGTGGTTGCTTACGGCGTAGGCGGCGTAGCGGACAACATCGGCCGCGTGCTGGCAGCGGGACTCACGCAGGCGCTCGGTCAATCGGTGTACGTGGACAATCGCGGCGGCGGCGGTGGCACGATCGGCGCGACAATCGTCGCCAAGGCGCCGCCCGACGGCTATACGCTGCTGCTCGCCAGCCCGCCGATGATCGCAGTTGCACCGTTGCTGCTGCCGCATCTGTACTACAACCCAAAGCGCGACTTCACACCGATCGGCACCTTCGTCACCACGCCCAACATTCTCGTCAGCAACACGTCGCTGCCCATCCATACGCTTGCCGATCTGGTTGCTTACGCACAGGGGCCGGGTAAAGACAACGTCAGCTTCGCATCGGGCGGCACGGGCAGCACCGGCGACATCTCCGGGCAGATCATGAATCAGACAGCCCATATCCAGATGATCGCCATTCCGTATCGCTCGTCGGCACTGGGGTTTCCCGATGTGATTTCGGGGCGCGTGTCGCTGATGTTCGACTCGATTCCGTCGACGCTCGGTTTTATTCGAGCCGGACAGGTGCGTCCGATCGTCGTGATGTCCGACCAGCGTTCGCCGTTGTTGCCGAACGTGCCGACCGCGGTCGAAGAGGGTTACCCCGCAGCAACCATGCAATTCTGGATGGGCATTGTCGGCCCCAAAGGCATGCCGCCCGCGATCGTCGACAAGCTGAACGCGGCGATGCGCGCGGCAATGCGCTCACCGTTGATGACCAACAGCCTGCAGCACCTCGGCGCACAGCCGTTCCTGACCTCGCCGCAAGAATTCAGCGCGCTGCAGGATCGGGACATTGCGCGTTACAAGCCGCTGATCCGGCAAATCGGCTTGCAAGCAAAGAACTGAAACGTACCCTCAGTGTGGGAACCAGACGGCCTGCGTGCGCATCGGCCGCAGGTAGCCGCGCACCTGATGGACCAACCGATAGATAAAACATCGTAACGGTAAGGGTGGAGTCGAGACCATGACTTCGGGAATCACGATTACAGTCAACGGCAAAAAGCGGGATGTAGAGGCCGATGCCGAAACACCGCTTGTCTATGTGCTGCGCAATGAACTTGGCCTGCACGGCACGAAGTTCGGCTGCGGCGTCGCGCAATGCGGCGTATGTTCGGTCTTGCTGGATGGGCAGGAAATCCGCTCCTGCATCATGCCGGTAGCGATTGCGGCAGGACATGAAATCACCACGCTCGAAGGTGTGGCCGATTTGTGGGCACATGGCAAGGCGCCGGAAAAGGGCAGTAGCGACGCACCAAAGGCGCAGGCGCTGCATCCGGTACAGCAGGCATGGATCGATTTGCAGGTGCCGCAATGCGGGTACTGTCAGAGCGGCATGATGATTCAGGCAATCAGTCTGCTGAATACGAATCCGCAACCCACGCGCAGCGATATCGTTGCAGCGATGCAGGGCCACATTTGCAGGTGCGGCACGCATATGCGCATCATTGCTGCGATTGAACGCGCCGCTGCGCAGATGAGCAAGGAAGCCTGAACATGCTGCGCGATGAAGATATCCCTACCGTGGCGCAACGGCCCGTATCGCTGGCACGGCGTAGCTTTCTGAAGGCAGGTGGCGCGCTGGTCGTCACGTTTTGCTTGCCGGCCATCGCAGCCAGCACGACCCGGTCGCACACATTCGAAAAGGTGCCGCCGGAACAGCTGGATTCATGGATTGCAGTTGCGCAGGATGGCTCGGTGACGGCGTTCACCGGGCGCATCGATATGGGCACCGGCGTTGAGACGGTATTCGTGCAGGCGGTGGCCGAAGAGCTCGACGTGCCGGTTGGCGCGGTCACTTTCGTGCTGGGCGACACGGCGCGCACACCGGATCAGGGCAAGTCCACCGCCAGCAACAACATCGCGCGTAATCTGCCGCCGATGCGTGAGGCCGCTGCCGAGGCTCGCCTCGCGCTCGTCGAGCTGGCAGCAAAGCGCTTCGATGTGCCGGTGGAAGGACTCAGCGTACACGACGGCGTCGTCAGCGTGAATGGCGACACGCGCAAGGTCAGCTACGGCGAACTGATCGGCGGCAAACGCTTCGACGTGACGCTGAGCGTGAAAGGCAGCGGCAACCAGACGCAGATCAAGGGGCGCGCAAAGGTCAAGGATCCGAAGTCGTTCAAGGTGCTCGGCAAGCCGGTGCCGCGTGTGGATATTCCCGCCAAGGTGCGCGGCGAACATCGCTTCGTGCACGACGTGGTGGTGGAGGGCATGCTGCACGGCACGGTCGTGCTGCCGCCGAGCCGTGGCATGAAACTGGTGTCGGTCGACGGATTTCCGCAACCCGTGCCGGGCGTCGTGAAAGTCGTGACGCGCGGCGATTTTGTCGGCATCGTGGCTGAAACCGAGCAGGCGGCGGTCCGCGCCCGCAATGCGCTGCGCGTGACGTGGGCGCATACCGGCAAACCGTGCGAGTTCGATGACGTTTATCGCACGGTCCGTAATACGCCGCTGCTCGAGGAGCAGGTCGAAGGCAAGGTCGGTGATACGGCGAAGGCGTTCGCAAGTGCGGACACGGTACTCGAAGCCACCTATCTGTTGCCCGTGAATTCGCACGGCATGATGGGGCCGTCGTGCGCGGTGGCGGACTTTCGCGACGGCAGCCTGACCTTGTGGTCAGGCACGCAGTGGCCAGAAGGAACGCGCCAGGACGTGGCGAAAATGATGGGACTGCCTGCGGACAACGTGCATCTGGTGTGGGTGCAGGGTTCGGGCTCGTATGGACGTCTCGGCGTCGACGACGCGGCGGGCGATGCCGCGCTGCTTTCGCAGGCGGTCGGCCGGCCCGTGCGCGTGCAGTGGCAGCGCGCCGACGAGAACCAGTGGTCGCCGTTTTGCCCCGCCGCGGTGATTCGCGTGAAGGCGGCGCTCGACAACAAGGGGCGCATCGTCGCGTGGGAGTTCGAAAACCGCACGCCCGGCCATTCGACCGCGGAGCGCGGCAACATTCTCGCGTGGCGCGCGCTTGGCAGTAATCCCGGCCACAAGCGGCTAAGCGGTGGAGCCGACAATCCGAGCTATGACATCCCGAATCTGCACGTTACCACGCACTATACGCGCGAAGTGGTGCGAGCCATTTACATGCGGTCGGTGGCGGGCATCCAGAATGCGTTTGCAATCGAATCCATGATGGACGAGCTGGCTGCGAAAGCGGGCGCCGATCCGGTTGCGTTCCGCCTGACACATACTGCGAACCAGCGTTCGCGCAAGGTCATCGAAACGGTGGCGCACAAAGCGGGCTGGCAGGCATCGCAAAAGCCGGTGGTCGACGGCGACCTGATCGAAGCGCGCGGAATTGCATCGATGTGTGCGGGCGACGGCAAACTCGCCAATCACGGCGCGTGGGGAAATCTTGCGACGATCGTCGACATACAGGTGAATCGCAAGACCGGGGCGATTCGCGTGAAACGTGTATTCGTTGCGTTCGATGCAGGCCGTATCGCGAATCCAGACGGTTTGCGCGCACAGGCCGAAGGCGGCACGCTGATGGGCATCAGCCGCGCGCTGAAGGAGCAGGTGCTGTTTCGCGGTGGGGCGGTGGCGTCGGCAGACTGGCTGACCTATCCGGTTCTGCAGTTCAGCGACGTGCCCGAAGTACTCGACGTCACACTGATCGACAACGACCATCCGCCGCTTGGTGCCGGCGAGGTGCCGAACGTCACGCCGGCGTGCGCGATCGGCAATGCCGTGTTCGCCGCTACAGGTGTGCGGATTCGCGAATTGCCGCTGACGCCGGACAAGGTGAAGGCGGCACTTGCATCGGCTTGAGCGCAACACGCCGAATCCGGGCATGAATGGCTGCTGGCCCGCTGCCTAATACAAGCAAAACTTCCGGCACGATGAAACTCACCTTTACGACACTTGGACTGTGCGCAGCGATGGCGTTTGCATTCGCTGCGACGCCCGCTGATGCTCAGCAAACGACTGAATCGAACGGCGCCTACCTCGCCCGCGCAGCGGATTGCGTTGCCTGTCATTCGGTTCCGGATGGCAGGCCGTTTGCGGGTGGCCTGAAAATGGGCACGCCGTTCGGCAATATCTTTAGCACCAACATTACGCCGGACAGGCAAACGGGCATCGGCAACTACAGTCTTGCGGACTTCGATCGCGCTGTGCGCAAAGGTATCGCCAAGGACGGCCACTATCTGTATCCCGCGATGCCGTACCCCTCATACGCGAAGATCAGCGACGCCGACCTGGATGCGCTTTATCGTTATTTCATGCATGAGGTTGCTCCGGTAAACCAGCCAAACCGGAAAACCGAAATCAGATGGCCAATGAACATGCGTTGGCCGCTTGCGGCATGGAATGCATTGTTCGTCGACAGCAAACCTTATAAGGCTGATCCGTCACACATTGATGAGTGGAATCGTGGCGCGTATCTGGTTCAAGGCCTCGGACATTGCGGCGCATGTCACACGCCGCGCGGCGTGCTATTCGAGGAAAAAGCGCTTGATGGTGGCGACAGCCGTTTTCTCGGCGGCGCCACGCTCGATGGGTGGACCGCGAGTAACTTGCGGGGCGATGGCGACACGGGGTTGGGCCGATGGAGTGAAGCCGATATCGTCACGTTCCTGAAAGAAGGCGTAAACGCGCACGCGTCGGTATTCGGCTCGATGATCGATGTGTACAACAACAGCGCGCAGTTCCTCAGCGATAGCGATCAACACGCGATTGCCGTGTATCTGAAGTCTTTGCCCGCCGCACCCGGCAATCACGACACTTACGCGTACGATGGCGCTAGCGCAAAGGCACTGCAACGCGGCGACATTCGCGAACCCGGGGCGTCGATCTTTCGCACGCAATGTGCGAGCTGTCACGGTATGGACGGCAAAGGCATGGGCGATCGCCTGCCGGCACTGGCCGGCAATCCGAATGTGCTGGCACATGATCCTTCTTCGGTCGTGAACCTCGTTTTGAACGGCGCGCAGCGTGTCGTTCGCAAGGGCATGCCAGACACTTACCGTATGGCGCCATTTCGGCTGCAGCTGAGCGATCGGGAGATCGCGGACGTGGTCAGCTGGGTTCGTCAGGCGTGGGGCAATCACGCGGCGCCGGTGTCGACCGACGACGTTGCAAAGCTGCGCGCTGCAACGGATATGAGTAGCGATCAGGTGGTCATCCTCAAGATGCGTTGAGCGCAAACGGCTGCGCTCAAATCCCTTGATGCGCGTGCAAGCGCAGGTCTCGACACGCCAAAAATATCGTCATTCATTTATCGAACCCAGCGATCAATGAATAAAAACTAGTTGTTTGCGCTGATGAAAGTGCGGACTTAGCATGACTTCATATCGCACGGCGCGTCGCGTCGCTCGCATATCGCGATGCAACTGGAACAGGAGACCGAATGTCCGTTCAATCCCCCGTCAAGACCTGGGCTGAAATGATTCTGCAGGTGTTGAAAGACAATGAAATACGGCTCGTTACGTACGTGCCCGACAACGTGTTGAGGCCATTGATCGACGCGCTGCACGCCGACCCGTATTTCACGGTGATCTGCCCCGCCCGCGAAGAAGAAGCGGTAGGCATCGTGGCAGGCGCATATATGGCCGGCATGCGCGGCATCACGCTGATGCAAACCAGCGGCTTTGCCACGCTGCCCAATGCGCTTGCTTCACTCGTGCGTCCGTATCAGTTCCCGCTCGTGATGGTGATCTCCGAACGCGGCACGCTGGGTGATTTTCAGCTTGGCCAGGCGGTGGTGTGTCGCACGATGCGCCCGGTGTTGACCTCGCTGAACATCGAGCACTTCGCGATCGAGCGGCTTGACGACGTCGAGTTCGTTGCCGACCGCATGATCAAGCAGGCATTCACCACGCAGGAGCCCGCCGCGATCATTCTTTCGCCGCTGCTCACCAAGAAGAGCAATACCTCTCATTGAACCCGGATCTATTCATGACTTCATCGGAAAAACACGCAGTGGCGCGCGATACCGCCAGGGTGATGAACCGCTCGGATCTGACGCGCCGGTTGGTCGCAAAGCTCAAACGCAATGAGGCCGTGATCGGCGGTATCGGCAATACCAACTTCGATTTGTGGGCGAGCGGCCAGCGGCCGCAGAACTTTTACATGCTGGGCAGCATGGGCCTTGCGATTCCGCTGGCACTGGGCGTGGCGACCGCGCAGCCGCAGCGGCATGTGGTAGCGCTCGAGGGCGATGGTTCGTTGCTGATGCAACTTGGCACGCTGGGTACGGTGGCGATGCGCGCGCCGAAAAACCTGTTGATGATCGTCTGGGACAACGGTGTTTATCAGATCACCGGTTCGCAAAAAACGCTGACGTCGCACGGTGTGGATCTGGTCGCGATGGCGCGTGCCGCAGGCCTCGCGAACAGCGCGTGGGCCCGCGACGAAGCTCATTTCGATGCGTTGCTGGAAGACGCGCTCGCGGGTCATGGCCCCGCCTTCATCGCGGCGCGCACCGACGAAGCGAAACCCGCGGGCACCACCGAGCGCGACCCGGTGAAGATTCGTATGCGCTTCATGGAAGGCATCGCCGTCTAACGTAAACGGAGAGATCGCATGTCACAGCTGCTGATTCGCGGCAAATGGGTCGATGGAGAGTCGACCCAGACACTGACTGACAAATATCAAGGTCGTGAATACGGCCGGATGGCCGTGGCGTCCGAAGCGCAAGTCAAACAGGCAATAGACGGTGCGCTGGAGGGATTCAAAGCCGCCACGCTGACGCCCTACGAGCGCTACTGCATTTTGCTTGAGGCGTCGCGGGTCATTGCCAGCCGCGCGCCGAAGCTGATCGGACTGATGTGCGACGAAGCGGGTTTCACGCACGCCGACGGCGAAAACGAAGTACGGCGCTGCGTGCAGACGCTCGAGCTCTCCGCGGGAGAAGCAAAGCGGCTGTCAGGCGAACTGGTGCCAATGGAAGCGGCAGCGGGCGTGAAAAACCGACTCGGTTTTACGATTCGTGTGCCGCGCGGCGTGATCTGTGCGATCACGCCATTCAATTCTCCGCTCAATACGCTTGCGCATAAGGTTGGTCCTGCGCTGGCCGGCGGCAACGCAGTGGTGATCAAGCCGTCGAATGTCACGCCACTATCGGCGGTCGAATTGTGCCGGGCGCTGATCGATGCGGGCTTGCCCGCCAGTCTGCTCGCGCTGGTTCATGGCCCGGGAGCGGCGATCGGGCGGCAGTTGCTGGCCGATCATCGCATCGCGTTCTATGCATTCACTGGCAGCACTCAGGTGGGGCGCGAAATTCAACAGGCGGCAGGCCTGCGCGGCTTGCAGCTGGAACTTGGCAGCATCGCGAGCACGATTGTATGCGCCGATGCCGATATCGATCTGGCGATTCCGAAGATCATCAACGCGGGTTTTCGCAAGGCGGGCCAGGTTTGCACATCGGTGCAGAGGCTGTTTGTCGCGCGCGGTATCGCGGATCGCTTTATCCCGAAGTTCGTCGAGGCGGTGCGGGCGACGCCATACGGCGACCCGTCCGATCCGAAGACCGTCATCGGCCCGATGATCTCGCTGCAACATGCCGAGCGCGCCGAAGCATGGGTGCGCGAAGCGCTCGACGGTGGCGCGCGGCTGCTGGCAGGCGGTCAACGCGACGGTGCGCTGTTTGCGCCAACGGTGCTGCACGGTGTGAACGATCGCATGAAAGTGATGTGCGAGGAAATCTTCGCACCGGTCGTTTGTATCGTCGAATTCGACACCATCGACGAAGCAGTGGCAGGCGCTAATGCCAGCGATTTCGGTCTCGCTGCCGGTCTGTTTACGCAGGATCTGAAAACAGCATTGCGTACCGCGCGGCAGCTCGCCTTCGGCGGTGTGCATGTGAACGAAGCCTCCAGTGCACGTATCGACGCAATGCCGTTCGGCGGCGTCAAGGACAGCGGCTACGGACGCGAGGGCCCGGCCTACGCGATTCGCGAAATGACCGAAGAACGCCTGATCACCGTCGCGTACTGACGCCGACGCATCGCATGGGCCTGGTATCAATCGAAACCGGAATATCACATCTTGGACACATCCATCGTAGCGAACAATGTGTTGCGCATTGCCGTGGACATCGGCGGCACTTTCACCGACGGCGTTGCCACGCTGTCGCCGCTCGGCCGCATCTGGGTCGGCAAGACCCCGACCACGCCGGACGATCCTGGCGAAGCGGTGTCTACCGTTGCGCTGAATCTGCTGCAGCAGGTCGCGGCTTCGCTCGGCGCCGCCGCGCCGAAGCTAGGGGAGGTGGTGCACGGCACTACGCTGATCACCAATACGCTGATCGAGCGCAAAGGCGCCAAAACCGCGCTGATTACGACGCAAGGTATGCGCGACGTGCTCGATATCGGTCGCGAGTGGCGCTACGACATCTACGATCTCGACATCATGCTGCCCACGCCGCTGGTGCCGCCCGGCTTGCGCGTCGAAGTAGACGAGCGTCTCGATGCGCAAGGCCGGACGCTGACGCCGCTCAACGAAGCGGCACTCGACCGGATGATTGGCGAACTTGCAGCGCTGGGCGTGGATTCCGTGGCCGTGTCGCTGTTGCATGCGTATGTGAACGATGCACATGAGAAGCGTATCGAGGCTGCGCTCAGGAATGCGCTGCCGAACCTGAAGGTTTCGCTATCGTCCGACCTTGCGCGCGAGATCAAGGAGTTCGAGCGCACTTCGACTGCCGTTGCCAACGCATATGTCAAGCCGATCGTTGCAGCGTATCTGCATGAACTGGAGAGCCGCATCGCGCGTATCCAGAAGGACATTCCGTTACGGGTGATGGTGTCGAGCGGTGGCTTTACGTCGGCACGTGCGGGCGCGCAATCGCCGATCCTGCTGCTCGAATCGGGGCCTGCTGCGGGTGTGCTGTCGGCGCTCAATACCGCGTACCAGAACGACGTAAAGCGCGTGCTCGCCTTCGACATGGGCGGCACCACGGCCAAAGCATGTGTTGCCGTGGACGGCGAACCGCCGATCGCGCATAGCTTCGAGTGCGCGCGCGTCGAGCGTTTCAAACGCGGCTCGGGGCTGCCGATTTTGATTCCCAGCATCGAGCTGATCGAGATTGGCGCAGGCGGTGGATCGATTGCGCATTGCAATCGGCTTGGTCTGTTGAACATCGGGCCGGAATCGTCCGGCTCGGTGCCGGGGCCGGCGTGCTACGGACGTGGCGGCATCGATGCGACGGTGACCGACGCGGACCTGCTGCTCGGCTATCTGAATCCGACCAATTTCCTTGGCGGCGAAATGGCGCTCGACACCGCGCGAGCGCAGCAGGCCATGGAGCGTCTTGCCGCGCAGCTCGGCATGTCCGCAGGCGACGTCGCGTGGGGCATCTACAACATGGTCAACGAGAACATGGCGAGCGCGGCACGCATTCATATCGCCGAGAACGGCCACGATCCGCGTGAGTTCGCGATGGTCGCCACGGGTGGCGCAGGCCCGGTTCACGCGGTCGAAGTGGCGCGCAAGCTGCGCATTCCGCGGGTGCTGATTCCGATCGCCGCGGGTGCCGGCTCGTGTCTCGGCATGCTTGCGGCACCCGCGCGTGTCGATCGCGCATTTTCCAGCCCGCAATTGCTGGCCGATACCGACTGGGTACAGGTTGCCGCGAATTTGCACAAGCTGCGGCAAGAGGGTGAAACGGAGCTCGATTCGGCCGGTGCAAGCGATGTCGAATGGCGCATCGGTGCAGAGATGCGCTACTTCGGGCAGGGCGCGGACGTGTCCGTGTCGATTCCGTACGAAGCCGTTACGCAGGCGACTGGCGCGAAAGTGCTGGCGTCGTTCGAAGAGCAGTACCAGAAGCTGTACGGGCGCCTCGTGCCGAATGCGCGGCCGCAAGTGGTGACGTGGCGCCTGACCGGCCGCGCGCGCACGGCGGGCCATCACTTCGAATGGGGCGACGACCGTGTGAAGGAAACCGCCGCGTTGCGCGGCGAACGCCCGGTATTTCTGCCTCTGCGCGGCCGCCACGAGAGCGTGCCGGTATACGACCGCTACTCGGTGCGCCCGGGGCAGACGCTGCAGGGGCCGCTGATTCTCGAAGAACGGGAATCGACGATCGTGGTTGCGGTCGCCGCGGAAGTCACGGTGCTTGCCGATCTGACGACGTCCGTCATCATCAAGGAGTTCGAGTAAATGAACCAGTCGTCCAACGCGCCGCGCGCGCGGCTTACTTCGTTCGATCCGATCGAACTCGAGATTCTGTGGAAACGGCTGATCAGCGTGGTCGACGAAGCGTCAGCCGCCTTTGTACGCACCTGTTTTTCGACGCTCGTGCGGGACGGCAACGACTTCGCGATCGTGCTGACCGACGCGCAAGGCCGTTCGCTGGCGCAATCGACGATGAGCCTGCCAGGTTTTATCGGCTGCCTGCCGGCGACCGTGCGCCACGTGCTGCAAAGGTATCCAGCCCATACGATGAACGACGGCGACGTATTCATCACGAACGACCCGTGGCAGGGCTCGGGACACATTCACGACGTCACGACCGTCACGCCGATTTTTCGTGACGGAAGACTGGTTGCGTTTGCCGCAGTCGTGTCGCATCTGGTCGACATCGGCGGCAAGCTGCGCAGCAACAGTAGCCGGGAGATTTACGAGGAAGGCCTGCAGATCCCGATGATGAAGCTGCTCGACCAGGGCAAGCCGAACGACGTGCTGATCGAGATCATCAAGCAGAACGTGCGCGCGCCTGAGCAGGGCATGGGCGATATCTGGGCCCAGGTGTCGGCTTGCCGCCAGATGGGCGAGCGTCTGCAGGGCTTGCTCGATACCGTCGATCTCGATGCGCTCGGCGCCGAAGTGCGCCTGCGCTCGGAGCATGCGATGCGCGATGCGATTCGCCAGATTCCGGATGGCGTCTATGAATCGACGGTGCTGCACGACGGTTTCGAAAAACCGATCGAACTGAAGTGCAAGCTTACGGTGACGGGCGACCGCATCGACATCGACTATGCAGGAACCAGCCCGCAGTTGCCGCGCGCATTGAACGTCGTGCCGATCTACACGTTTGCGTACACCGTGTACGGCATCAAGACGCTGCTGTGTCCGGACATTCCGAATAACGAAGGCAGCTTCGTGCCGATCACCACTACGGCGCCGCTCGGTTCGCTGTTGAACCCGACGTACCCGGCGGCGTCCGGCGGGCGTAGCGCGATCGGCCATCTGCTGCCTGCGTGTGTATTTCGCGCGCTCGGCAGCGCATTGCCGGACAAGGTGTGGGCAGGCGGCTCGCCGAATTCGTCGATGACGATGTCGGGCGAGTATCGCGGCAAACGCTTTGCGGTGGTCAATTTCCTGAACGCGGGACAAGGCGCCAATGCGCGCCGCGATGGTTTCTCGGCATTGAGTTTTCCGGCCAATCTCGGCAATACACCGGTCGAGATGATGGAGTCGCTCGCGCCGATCAAGGTATTGCGCCGCGAAATCCGCCGCGGCAGCGGTGGCGAGGGGCGTCACTCGGGGGGTTGCGGCATCAGTTTCGAATACGAGCTGTTGCCCGGCGCAACGAACGTGGCCGCATCGTTTCTGATGACGCAGTTGAAATCGGCGCCTCCTGGACTGGCCGGTGGTGGCGACGGGCAGCCAGGCAGGTTGCTGATCAACGGACAGCCGATCGATCCGACCGAGCCGCGCATATTAAGCGTGGGCGATCGCGTGCTGATGCAAACCGCCGGCGGCGGGGCTTACGGCGCGTTGTCGTGAATCGGTGCGGTGGCAACGCTGCGTTGCCGACTCAGGATTTCTTTAATGAAGAGGGCTATGCATGAGCGACATTATTCGAATCGATCAGAACGCGCGGCGCAGCCGCGCGCTGATTCACAACGGCATCCTGTACATCTCCGGGCAGGTGCCGGATGACCGCAGCGGCGACGTCGCGGCGCAAACCCGGCAGGTTCTTGCCAAGCTCGATGACTTGCTGAAGGAAGCCGGCACCAGCAAGGAGCGGCTGCTGAGCGCGCAGATCTGGCTGAAGACCATGGACGACTTTGGTGCGATGAACGCCGTCTGGGACGCGTGGGTCACGCAAGGGCAGACACCGACGCGTTGCTGCGGCAAGGTCGAACTGAACGATCCGGCGTGCCGTGTCGAGATCACAGCGATGGCGGCACTTGTACCCAGCGATGTCGGTTAGCGTGGTTGCGCGGATCCTCGGTGCCGTGACGCGGCGTGGATCGGCCACTGCGCTATATCTTGCCATCGCATTTGCGCTTGTTGCGGCGGTCATCGGCGTGATGCGACTCATGTCGGGCATGTCGCGCACGTGGAAGGTTGACTCGGGAAACGCAGCTATCGTACTCAGGATCGTCACGCCATGAAACTCGTCATTGTCCAGCATTACCTTCAACCGGATGCCGAGGAAACGGCGCTCGCGCGCATCGATGCGCTGACAGAGCGAATGCGCGTGCAACCGGGATTCTGCTTTCGTCATGTGGGCAGGGAGAGCAATGATCCGTCATGCATCGTCAGTGTGACAGCCTGGAACACGGCGGAAGATTGCGCGCGATGGGAGGCGGATCTGGCCGCTGCGCCGCTGCCGAAGATCGATCGGTCGCGTCTTTATCGCTCTGCGGAACATATGGTTGTGGATACCACGACCATCGGGATGTAGGGTGAGCAACTGACTTCCCGGAAGCATGCGCGCCTCTAGCTAACGTTTGTAAGGTAAAGGTTCGGCGTTATAATACGGCCTGTTAAAAGCTTTTACCGGGGGCGCGTCCGTGAAAAACCAGGCAGGTACCAATTCGAGCGACAGGATTCTGGCGGCCGCTACGCAGATCGCACAGGCGCATGGTTACAGTGGGTTGAACGTCCGCACCCTTGCAGAAGAAGTGGGTATCAAGGCAGCGAGCCTTTACCATCATTTTCCCAGCAAGGCCGATCTGGCAGCCGCGGTGGCAAAGCGTTACTGGGAAGACGCGGCCGCGTTGCTGGAAGGGCTATGGGAAGAAACGCAAGACCCGCTCAAGTGGCTGCGCAGATATCCGGACGAGACGTTTCGCAAATCGCTCGAAAACGGCAACCGCATGTGTCTGGCCAGCTTCATGACGGCCGAGTACGACGATCTGCCCGAAGCAGTAAAGAAAGAAGCTCAGACTTTCGCTGACATCAATATCCAATGGCTGGCGAAGATGTTGTCGGCAGCGGGCATTGTCGGTCCGAGAGAAGCCAAAAAGCGGGCACGGTCCATCTTTGCCGCAGTCGCCGGTGCCCAGTTGATGGCGCGTGGCCGCTCGGATATCGCGCTCTTCGATGCCTTGATCGACGGTTACCGTGCCGGTGGATTGCTGCCGAAGTGAGCGTGTATTGGCGCTTTCCCGCGGCACCTGGGGAATTTGAAGCGCGCCGTTGGCTGGGCGCTTCGTCGAGCTTGCAGCGGACGGATGCGACTTCGTCCCGGCAAGCTCGACGTGCAGCGTTCGCGTTGCGCTGAACTGGCGGCCTAATTCCCTATGCTTGCAAGCAGAGCCAGCGCATGGCCCAGCATCATCGCGACGACGCACAGTATCACGGCGGCGATGCAAAGCACGATCGAGATCAGCACGTTGCTCGCAACCCTCGTGGAATCGCCGGCGCGCAGCAATTCCAGCGTCTGCAGCGCGAATGAGACTGTGCCGAACCCGCCGCACACGCCGACCATCGCAAACGAATGCAGGTCTGCGCTCGCTGCCAGCGCTTCGCCAGGCAGTGTGATCGTCGAGAAGAAGCCGAGGATAAAGCTGCCGACGCCGTTAACCAGAATCGTGTCCCACCAAAATGCTCGACCCAGCCAACCGGCGACGAGAAGCTTGATCCAATAGCGGCTAACACTGCCGACCACTCCACCCACTGCGACGTAGAGGTAAGGGGACATAGCCGAACTCAGATGCCGGACAAGTCCGGGTGAAGGTTGCGAACCGCGCTAACGCTTTCCAGCAGCTTCGCCAGATGCAGGATCGTCGACTCGGCCAGCCACGGCGAAACCAGTTGCACGCCGACTGGCAGCCCGTCGCGGCTGGTACCGAAGCGCATCGAAAGGCCCGGAAGGCCAGTCACGCTGAAAGGCGCGGTTGCATGCATCACGTGCAGTGAAGATACCGACTGGCCGTTGATGTCGAACTCCGCCGCGTCGTGTGCGTGTGCCGGCACCGGTGTCACGGGACAGATCAACGCGTCATAGCGCTGGAAGTATTCGGCAAAACCGTCGCGCATCATTTCAGCGTGCTGCTCGGCCTGCACAAAGTCGGCAATTGACGTGTCCGGCGTGTCGTAGACACCCTGAACGTGCTTGAAGATCTGGTCCTCGTGGCCCGCTGTCTCCTTGCGGAATGCCGGCTTGGTTTCCATTGCCTGCAGCTTCCACAGCACGTCGAGCGCGTCGATCTGCTCGAGCACTGGGATGCGCGCCGGCTCGACGATGACACCCAACCCCTTCAACGCGTCGGCGGCTGCCTGCACGGTCGCGGCCACGTCACTATCGACGGGACCGAGGAAGCCCGGATCGACGAGCCAGCCAACCCGAATTGGGCGAGTCGGGTTGGCGCCTACGCCACCATCCATCGCGAGCGGGCTCATCGAGAATCCGTCTGCACCGTCGGGACCGGCCAGCAGCGAATAGGCAAGTGCAATGTCTCGAACCGTGCGTGCCATCGGGCCGACGTGCCAGAAGCGGCGCGGTACGCGCGGCCAGATGCCTGTCATTGGAATGCGCCCATGGGTTGCCTTGAGTCCGACAATTCCAGTGAGGGCCGCCGGGCCGCGTACCGAGATCGCGACATCGCTTCCGAGGCCGATCGGCGACATGCCGGCCGCGACGGCGGCAGATTCGCCGCCGCTCGATCCACCCGGCGTACGGTCCAGATTCCACGGGTTTCTGGTGCGTCCCGACAGCAGGTTATCGGTTTCGATCCAGTAGGAGAATTCAGGAAGATTGGTCTTTGCGAGCAGGATGCCGCCTGCTTGCTTCATACGCGCAACGGTCGTCGCGTCGGTGTCCGGCAGACGACCCTTGAAGATAGGTGAGCCGCGTTGGGTCAGCACACTGGCGGTGTCGATCGAGTCCTTCGCCGTGAACGGAACACCATGTAGCGGGCCGAGCTTTTCTCCAGCCATAACCGCAGCCTCTGCTGCCTTCGCGGCGTCGAGTGCATTTTCCGCGACCGTGACGATCGCATTGAGCTTAGGGTCCACGGCATCGATGCGGTCGAGATGCGCTTGCACGACTTCGACGGGCGAGACCTCTTTGGTACGAATCAGCTCCGCGAGCTTGGTTGCGTCCTGATGGATGATTTCGGAATTCATGACTTGCCTATGAGGGTATCGATAAAAAGTCACAAAGCTAAGTTAGCTTTCAACCTAACGTTTGTTAGGGCGAATGTTAGGCGCTATGATTCGGCTCGTCAACTTTTTATAGCGGGGAACGGATTCATGATTCGTCAGATGTGGCGGATCTTTTCCGGCATGCTTCCGAGCGATTGCCGAAGGCCGCGGCGCGGCGAACATCGTCACGATCACGTCGTGTCGTACGAGACTGCCGATGAGCGGGGAGCAATTCCTGATGCGGCGCGCGCAGCGGCGAACGCATTGGTTCGCTCGTTTGCGATTGAACTTGTCAGGCGGCGCGTATCGTGGCGGCTTGCGGAGTTCCAGACACAGGGTGACGGCTTCCGGATAACTCGCTATCGGACGCCTGATGGGTGCCGGTCAACCATGCTGAGACCGCTCTAAACCGGGCGATGGAACCGGCGTCCCGATGGCTTAGAAGCCAAAGTTCACGCGTTGTCTCGGGGTGTTCGCTTAGGCGGATGAGTTCCGTTTGAGAGCCGAGTACGCAGGGCAATAACGCTAGCCCGTTGCCTGCCAGACATGCCCGTACCATCGTGCCCAGGTTGCTGACTTGAAGATGTCTGCGGGTATTGGGCCCGAGCCGGTCCAACCATTGCATTTCCGGTGTGTGAGACAGCGCTTCGTGGTAGCTGATCCACGGTTGTTCGGCCCACTCTGCTCGAGGAATCGTTGCAAAGCGCGGTGATGCGTAGACGGCGAACCCAAGGTCTCCGAGTTTGCGCATCAGCAACGCAGCATCTTCTGTCGGTCGTGCGAGTCTGAGCGCAAAGTCCGCCTCGCGTCGCGTGAACGAAAGATTGCTATCCGAAGCGAGTAATGAGATTTGTAGCTCCGGGTGTGTGGCACGCAACGCGGGCAGATGGTGGACCAGCCAGTAGTCGAACAGGAATTCGATGGCTGTCACCCGGACCAGGCCAGCGATACCCGTCGATGGATCCGCGCAACTCAACATCATGGACGCGATCTGGTCGTGGATCTGCTCCCCTTGTGCGACGAATATCTGTCCTGCTTCCGTGAGCTCGTAGCGAGAATCTGTGCGTATGAACAGACGTGTGCCAATTGCCTTTTGCGCCGCGGTGATACGCCGGCTTACCGTTGACACGTCGACGCCTATCGCGCGCGCCGTCGCGCTCATGTTGCCATTGCTCGCAAGCGACAAGATCAAAAGGATGTCGTTCAGATTGAAGTTGTTGGCAACGGCGAAGTTCCTCACGATCGTCTCACTTTGGAAAAGCGGGTTTGCAGAAATGTCCGTTTGTGCGGGCGGCCGCAGGAACTACAGTGTGCATCGGTAGCAGAACAAGCCGTAGTTTCCGTGAACCTGATGTAGGCATGGTCACCTTGCTTTTCAGATAGCAAGGATACCGGATCGATTCAATATGCGTCTTCAGGTGCGGCTCGGCTATTCATTAACGGTCTGTCAAAGAGGTATCGCCATGTCTTCGCAAGGTCCCCGTCGCGCGCTCATCGTTATTGATGTACAGAATGAATACGTTTCCGGAAAGTTTCGTATCGAGTATCCACCGGTGGAGACGTCGCTGCCGAACATTGAAAGGGCAATCGATGCTGCCCGACAAAACGATATCCCGGTGGTCGCGGTTCAACACGTGTTGCCGAGCGACGCGCCCATCTTCGCGGAAGGAACGGAAGGTGCACGGCTGCATCCGGCCGTCGCTGAGCGCTCATACGACTATCTCGTCACCAAGACCCTGCCAAGCGTCTTCTCCGAAGCGCATTTCGATGAATGGCTGAAGAAGAATCATATCGACACGCTGACGGTTGTCGGCTATATGACTCACAACTGCAACGACGCGACTATTCGAGAGGCGATGCATCGGGGTTACCACGTCGAAACGCTCAGCGATGCGACTGGCTCGCTTCCGTACAGGAACAATGCCGGCGCGGCTTCGGCCGAAGAACTGCATTGCGTCACGATGATTGTGATGGAATCGGCTTATGCAGCGGTGATGTCGACTGCAGACTGGCTGGCGGCGTTGGGCAGTGATACCCACGCGGCGCGCGACAATATTTACTACTCCAATCAGCGGGCGATTGGGAAGATGTGATTGGCAGTCGATTATTGCCAGGACTGACTAACGAAACGTCGGGGCCACAGGCCCTCGACTTTGGATGGTAACTGTCTGATCACATCCTGATGACCTGCATGACCGCTTCGGCAAATGCGTCGGGCGCTTCCTGTGGCAAGTTATGACCGATGCCGCCGCTGACGTCGCGGTGCTGATACTTGCCGGTGAATTTCTTTGCATATGCGGCCGGGGGTAGATGCGGTGCGCCATTTGCATCGCCTTCTAACGTGATGGTGGGTACAGAGATCGAAGGCGCCTGCGCCAGCTGCTTTTCCAGTTCGTCGTACTGTGATTCGCCTTGAGTCAATCCGAGCCGCCAACGATAGTTATGGATAACAATGGCAACGTGGTCAGGGTTGTCGAACGCCTTCGCCGTCCGCAGGAACGTCGCGTCGTCGAACTTGAATTGCGGCGACGCATTTCGCCAGATCGTCTTGTTGAACTCGTCGCGATACGCTGCGTAACCTGCGGCGCCGCGTTCCGTGGCGAAGTAATACTGGAACCACGCTTGCAGTTCGGCCTGTGGCGACTGCGGCTGCCGGTAGGCGTCCTGGCTACCGATCAGATAACCGCTGGCACATACCAGTGCACGGCAACGGTTGGGCCATATCGCGGCAACGATTTCGGCGGCCCGACCGCCCCAGTCAAAACCGGCGAGCACTGCGTTGTCGATCTTTAGCGCATCCATCAGGGCAATCACGTCCACCGCGAAAATCGCTTGCTGTCCGTTTCGCGCTGTGTTCGCAGAAAGGATCCGCGTCGGGCCATAGCCCCTCAGGTACGGCACAATCACCCGATAGCCCGCAGCCGCCAGCATAGGGGCGACTTCAACAAAGCTATGGATGTCGTGAGGCCAGCCGTGCAGCAGAATGACAACCGTTCCATCGGTCGGGCCCATCTGGGCATAGCCAATACTCAGTGTGCCGGTTTCGATCTGGTGAATCGGGCCGAGCGAGGTGGCTGAGACGGTTCGGTGTGAGGACGCCGCCTGCGGCGCCGCACTGGCGTACGCCACGCGGGACAGATCCAGCATGCCAAGGCCGGCCAAAGCTGTGCTGCCTAACAGGCGGCGTCGTTGTG
Source organism: Paraburkholderia sp. (assembly GCA_035536055.1). Classification (GTDB taxonomy): domain Bacteria; phylum Pseudomonadota; class Gammaproteobacteria; order Burkholderiales; family Burkholderiaceae; genus Paraburkholderia. The sequence goes on from DATLOW010000024.1 coordinate 52,639, forward strand.
TGTTCAAGCGATTTGCCATATCTACATTGTCACCGATAGTCGAATACAACCTTGCCGCTGTCCTAGCTAACGATTGGTAGGCTGAATGCTAGGCGCAATGGTTCGGCGGGTCAACGGCTTTCTGGCTCTTGTCAGTTCGTGAAACGCCAAGCTTCGAATTCGAAACACTGTGCGATGAAACAGGTGTTGACCGCGGAAATCATAACGCCTAAAGTTCGGGCTAACATACGTTAGGTAGTGTTGTAGTCGATCTGTCGATTGATCAAAGTATCGGAGCCTTCTATGAAGTCAGAGATCCTCTATCAAGATGCAACAGCGCTAGCTGAGCTGATCCGCAGGCGGGAGATTTCGCCGGTCGAGGTCGTTCAGGCGCATCTTGATCGAATCGAAGCCGTCAATCCCAAGATCAATGCGATCGTCACGGTTGCGGACGACGCACTCGAAGCCGCAAAAGCGGCAGAACGTGCGGTGCTGCAAGGTCATGAACTTGGGCCGCTACACGGTGTGCCGTTTACCGTGAAGGATTCCATCGACACCGCAGGTGTGCTAACCCAACGCGGCTCGCTGATTTTCAAAGGGCGCATCCCTGACACTGATGCGACTAGCGTCGCCCGCATGAAAAAGGCCGGCGGTATCCTGCTGGCGAAAACCAACCTTCCCGAGTTTTCTTACTCTTTCGAAAGCGACAATCTTCTCAGCGGTCGTTCGAACAATCCGTGGGACCTGCAGCGCACACCAGGTGGTTCGAGTGGAGGCGAATCCGCGGCCATTGCCGCACGTATGTCGCCACTTGGGCTCGGCACCGATCTCGGCAACTCAGTGCGGGGACCCGCTGCGCAGACCGGCATCGCTGCGCTCAAGGCGACCCACGGGCGAGTGCCAATGACTGGAATCTGGCCGCGCGCGCCGCGCCGCTTCTGGCATGTAGGCCCAATGGCTCGCAGTATCCGCGACCTTGCACTTGCGTTTTCACAGCTGTCCGGTCCCGATGGTCTGGACGCTTTTGCGACCAGTTCCGTGCAGTTTGATGCGGGAATCGGTCATTCGCCCCATCGGCAGCTGCGCGTGGGCTGGATGGTGGAACCTGGCTTCGGGCCAGTCGATTCCGAAGTTGCGGCTACCGTGCGGGCGGCAGCGGACGCGCTGCACAGCCTGGCGTGCTTTGTCGAGCCGGTACGTATACCTGCGCTCGAGCGAGACTTCGCAAATGACGTGTTCAGCCGTCTGCAGGTCATGGAAACGAAGCAAGAGTTCGCGGCAGCGACCGTCGGCCGCAGCCAGGACGAACTGTACAAAGCGGTCAAGAAAATGCTCGCGTTGCCGGACGTATCCGTGAAGGACTACATGGACGCAGAGCAGGCCGTAGAGCGGCTGCGCGACGGATACGCCGAATATTTCACGAAGTACGATGCGCTGATTACGCATGTGTTGCCGGTACCGGCCCAGAAACATGGCGCCGACACGTTAACCATCAACGGTCAAACCGTGGATGCCACCAGTCTTCGGGGCGCGACTGTGCCGCTTAACTTGACCGGCTTGCCCGGCATCTCGATGCGGTTCGGAACGAGCAACGAGGGGCTGCCGATCAACGTTCAGATCGTCGGCAGTTGGCAGGCTGAGTCCACCATCCTCCATCTGGCAACGATGCTCGAATCAGTCAGCCCGGTTCGTCATCTGCATCCTGAGGTTTGAGGCAGCTTATGCCTTATCTGCCGGGTTACGCACGCACCGAAACCCCGCATACACGTATTGATACCTCGGCTGAAACCAGTTGCGGAACGTCGGCCGCAACATGCACTGTGCGGTGCGCGGCGAACCGCCCTTGATCACGTAATGCTGACCATCGAAGAAGTTCGCGGAGTAGCCGAGATAGAACGGAAACGCTTCGAACTCAGGTAGAGCCTCGAACAACGACGCGGTCCATTCCCAGCCGTTGCCGTACATCCCTTCAACGCCGAACTCGCTGACATTGCCAGGATGTGCATGCACCGGCTGCGGGTCCCAACTGCGGAAATCGAAGTTGCCCGGCAACGTATCGGCTTGCGGCACGCCGTGCGCTGCGCGCTGCCATTGCGCTTCAGTGGGCAGCGCCTTGCCTGCCCACTTCGCGTATGCGCTCGCTTCTGCGTGGCTCGCATACACGGGCCAATCGAGCGGCAGAGGTACTTCGGCGAACATCGTACGCAGCGTCCACGCCCCATCGCGCTGTGTCCAGCCGACCGGGTGTTCGATCCGCTCGTCTTCCTTCCAGGCCCAGTCCTTGTCGTTCCAGTACGCGCGGTTTTGATAACCGCCGGCTTCGATGAATTGCAGAAATGCGCCGTTCGTCACCATATGGCGATCGATGTCGAACGCGTCTACGTCTACCGTCTGCGCGCCGAATTCGTTGTCCCAGCCGAACTCGCCGTCTTCGCGCTTCATGCCGAGCACCACGCGGCCTGCGGGAACCTGCACCATGGTTGCCTGCGCAACCGAACCGACCGTTTTGTCGAATTCGGCGGCGGTGGTACTTTCCGGCGCGGCCTTTTGGTCGAGCGGCAGTTGATGCAGCATGTATGCAAGCGTTTCCGCATGCATCAAGCGATGTTCGATCGCAACTTGCAGCAACTGTTCAGGCGAGCCGGTGCGAATGCCGTCGTTGCCGAAGTCGAGCGTGGCGAGTTCGTAGTCGATCTGTTCGCGCGCACGCTGCGCGTAGTCGCGCACGATGTCCAGTGTTGGCCAATCGGAAGGTTGGTCGGTGGGAAAGCCGCCGTCGACCGGATCGATGCCGAACGCGAACAGCTGATCGAGCTCGGCATTGAACGCCGGCAGGCGGCACAAACGCTCATCGAACAGGTTGCGGTCGAAGGCTTCCAGATGCCCGATATAAAACACAATCCGGTGCCGCTCGCGGATCGGTCGTTCGTACAGATACTCCGATTTGACGACGGTAAAGAGTTCGTCGGTGACACGGCGGGCGTCCTTCAGACGCTGCACCAATGGGTGTTGCAGGCGGGGATCTCGGTTCATTTGGCCGGGTCTCCTTGCGGCGGGAACATAGACCTAAGACTGTAACCCGCGCGGGCATCCGTGTGAAGTCAACGAATGTACAAGTGCGGCAACCCAACCGTATATTTTGCGCAACGTTCGCTAGAGGTTGCGCAGCCCGTCAGGGTCGACGATACGGATGAACTTGCCGCGTGCGCCGATCAGACCCAGTCGCTGAAACTTCGACAGCGTTCTGCTGACGGTTTCAAGCGTCATGCCGAGATAGCTGCCCATATCATCGCGCGTCATACGAAGATTGAATTCCGCCGATGAATAGCCGCGCTGCGCATTGCGGGCCGAGACGTCGAGCAGAAACGCGGCGACACGCTCATCTGCGTTGAGCGAACCGAGCAGCATCATCTGGCTTGTTTCGCGCACGATCTGCTCGCCCATCAGCTTGTGCAGGCGGTCCTGCATCGTGCCGATTTCGCGGCACATGTGTTTCAGCGCCGTGTACGGTACGATGCACACAGTGCTGTCTTCGAGCGCGATTGCGCTGCAGGTGTGGGCATCGGTGCTGATGCCGTCGAGGCCGAGTGCTTCGCCGGCAAGCCGCAGACCGATGACCTGTTCGCGGCCGTCGCGGTGTGCCATGGTCGTTTTCAGCGAACCGGAGCGCACGGCGTAGAGGTTTTCGAAGCGTGCGCCGGCGCGATAAAGCGTCTCGCCGCGCGTCACTGTGCGTGCCGTGCAGATCAATGCTTCGAGCTTCGGCAGCTCTTCGGCGCCCAGGCCCTGCGGCATGCACAGATGGCGCATGGCGCAGGTCGAGCAGCGTGCGTGGTGGCGCGTAGCCGGCACGCGGCTGGCGGTACTGCGGGCGCGATGTACGACGATCGGCGTCGGGGTGGCGGGACTCAGCATGGCGGCAGGACAACGGAAAGTCGCGATATCCCATTGTCCCATTGGGTGCGCGCACAACCGAGCGTCAAAATGACGCGTGGGCAGCGCTGCCGATGCCGCACAGGCGGCGCTGGCGCCGGCACCACGAAGCGGGTCGCTACGCTTGCGTGTTTTTGCCTTCGGTTTCGGCGGCACGGCTCGCTGCCGCGGGAATCAGCAGCACCGGCAGCGTCGACTGGCGCACACAACGCTCGGCCACACTGCCGAGAATCAGCCGCTGCATGCCGCGCCGGCCATGCGTGCCCATCACGATCAGGTCGGCCTGGAAATCGGCGGCGGCTTTCAGCAGCAACTCCGGCACATCGTCGGCCGGCGTCGCTTCGCCTACTGTGACATCTCCGCTCACGTTGCGCTCGCGCATCGCCTGCGTGAGTTCGGCAGTCAGCTCCCTGCCTTGCTGAACGAATTGCTTCTGCAGAATCGATGGATCGTAACCGGGTGCCTCGAAATACATCGGCGTGTTCTCGACGACGTAATACGCGCGCAGTGCCGCGCCGAACGAGCCGGCAAGATGCAGTGCGGCCCTGAAGGCGCCGCGCGAGGTCTGGCTACCGTCCACTGCTACGAGAATGCGTTTGTACATGGTGGCTCCGCGGAAAAGGTCAAAAGAGCGAGGGCGTCCCGATTGCCGCACGCCGGGGCACGGTGACGGATATGTTTGACAGCCATGACGCTGATACGCACCCGAAAGCTTAATGGAACTACAGGATTCGTGGGCCCGTCGAGATGATGTCAATCAACTTCCTGGCAAATTTCGGAGCGCCGGCGCGCTTCGTCGCCGGTAGCTTGAGTCCCACGGCGCGCGGCCGTTGTGGACGCAACTGTGTATCGCGGCCGGCCTGCATGCGTCGAGTTGCCTTACAATTGCAGCCTATTTCTGACAAGTCACGTCCCAGCATGAACGAGCGCAAATCGACGGGGCTGCCCGACAAGATTTACGGCGACATCCTCAATCGCATCCTCGAAGGCGAATACAAAGAGGGGGAGAGGCTGCCGACCGAGCATGCGCTGGCGGAGCGCTTCGAAACCTCGCGGCCGACGGTGCGCGAAGCGCTCGCCCGCTTGCGTGCCGACGGCATCATCGTGACGCGGCACGGGTCGGGTACGACGGTTGCACGTCGGCCCGATCCGGACGTGCGCCGCTTTGCGCCGCTCGAGTCCCTGTCCGATATTCGCCGCTGCTACGACTTTCGTATCGTTACCGAAGCGGGTGCAGCGGCGCTCGCGGCGCAGATGGCCGATGCCGGCGATATCGCGGCAATCGAAGCGGCATGGCTTGAATTGGAGCGTGTCGTCGAGACGCAAGGCATCGGCGCCAGCGACGATTTCACCTTCCATTTCGCGGTGGCGCGTGCGTCGAAAAATCAGTTCTTCATCACGATGATGTCGTTTATCGAAGAGCAGATCGTGTTCAGCATGAATCTGTCGCGCAACCTGTCGCTGGTCAAAACGGTGGAGCGGCGCCGGCTCGTGCAGGCCGAGCATCGTGCCGTGCTCGAGGCAATCCGGCGCGGCGATGCCGCCGCCGCGGAGCAGGCGATGCGAATGCATCTGCAGAATGCGCGCGACCGGATGTTCGGGTCTTAGCGTCTCGTGGCGGCCGGTGCCGATAGCGGCTAGTGCCGGCAAAATCGCAGGCGCGACGTTGCAGACGCAACCTTTCAATCAATTTTTTTAGTTTCCATGCGCGCAACAGGCGCGTTTTCCGAAGTGAACTCTTCCCGTCCTTTGCCTTTCCGCGACGCGTTGCTGGCCATGCTTGGCATTGGCCTCGTCAACATGCTCGTCGCGCTCGACCAGACCGTGGTCAGCACCGCCTTGCCGTCGATCGTCTCCGAACTGCGCGGCTTCGAGTATTACGCATGGATTGCGAGCGCCTATTTGCTCGCTTCCGTCGTGACCGTGCCGGTGTTCGGCCGCCTCGGCGATTACTTCGGTCGCAAGCGTTTCGTGATCGCCGCGGTGATCGTGTTCACGCTCGCTTCGCTGTTGTGCGGCGTGGCGCGCAACATGCCGTTTCTGGTGTTCGCGCGCGGCCTGCAGGGTGTCGGCGGCGGCATGATGGTCGGCACCGCGTTCGCGTCGATTCCCGATCTGTTTCCGGATCCGCACCTGCGCGTGCGCTGGCAGGTCGTGATGGCGGCTGCGTACGGTATCGGCACGGCGGCCGGGCCTTCGCTAGGCGGCTGGCTCAGTCAGCATTTCGGCTGGCGCTCTACGTTTCTCGTCAATCTGCCGGTGGGCGCGCTGGCGCTGTACTTCATCTGGGCGCATCTGCCGCATTATCGGCGCGAACGGAGCGGCGATGTGCGCATCGATTGGGGCGGCGCGGTGCTGGTCGCGCTGGTACTGGGAGGTCTGCAGACCTTTATCGAGGCTGTGCCGAAGGAAGGCCTGAGCGGTGCGAACCTGCTGCTTGCGGTGCTCGTCGTCGCGGGTGCGGCGTTGCTGCTCGCCTGCGAGCGCCGTGCGACGCATCCCATGATTCCGCTCGACCTGTTCAAGGATGCGCAACTCGTCACGCTGTTCACGTTGTCGGTGTTGTCCGGCTTCGTGATGTTTTCGCTGATCTTTTTCGCGCCGTTATTGCTGCAGGGCGGATTTGGCCTGTCGCCCCAGCAGGCGGGACTATTGGCCACGCCGATTGCCGCGTGCATTGCGCTCGGCAGTTTCATCAATACGCGGATTGTGATTCAACTGTCGCGTCCAACCGCGATTCTGACGATCGGCTTCGCTTTGCTGGTCGTCGCTTCGCTCGGAATTGCGCTGGCGACGCCGGCAACTCCGCATCTGTACCTCGAATTGTCGATGGCGGCAGTCGGTATCGGGCTGGGTTTTATCCTCAACAACCTGAACGTGTTCGGGCAGGAGATTGCCGGGCGCGAGCGCTTCGGCATCACCACCGCGTTGCTGCAGTCGACGCGCATGGTGGGCGGCATGCTCGGCACAAGCGTGGTCGCGACGATCGTGAATCGCCGCTATGCATCGGGTGTCGACGATTCGCTGCGCGTGCTCGGCGAACCGGTGGCGGCGAAGTGGCGCGGGCAACTCGGCGATCCGCGCATTCTCGTCGACGAAGGGTTGCGCGACACGCTGCTGGGGGAGTTGAAGCGCGCGGGGCTCGAAGGCCCCGCGCTGCTCGATGCGGCGCGGCACGTGCTCGTGCAGTCGATCCACATCGGCGTGCTGCTGACCGGCTGTGCCGCGCTTGCCGCGGCTTTGCTGGTGCGCCGGATTTCGCACATCACGTTCCGCCGCAAATGAAGGCGGCGCGAGGTCGAGTCAGGCGGCTGCCGCCATCGGTCCAAACAGCGCATTGCGCGTCTGTTCGCTGACAGCGATATCGAGCGCGACGGCTCGTTCGACGCCGATTTGCAGCGGCGCCCCGAGCCGCGAGATTTCAATGCCGGTTCGGCGCAGCAGCCGTTCGATCGGCGTGGTCGTTACGGTTACGTAACGCGTGATGCCCATGCGGTCCGCGAACGTAACGAGTTCCTGGATCGCCAGCATCGTGACGTCGGCAAAGCCGAATGTCTGTTCGTTCTCGGGATCGGTCTCGATCGCGAAGCGGCTCAGCTCCCAGATGTGCCGTCCGACCGGGGCTGCCTTGCCGTGCAGCAGCTGCGGAAACGTATCCCTGAGCATGTTCGGGCCTTCGGTCGGCATCAGCCGCCAACAGCCTCGTACTTTCATTGCCATGTCCTGGATCAGCATGTAGTGCGGCCCGAGCGCATCGTAGCCGTCTACCTCCATCCCCGCGATGATCGGGATGTCCCAGCCCATGCGCCCGTGAAAAACCCGGGCCCGTAGCCGGTACATTTCGTGAATGTCTGCGTCGTCGAAGTCTTTGGTGCTACCCACTCGAATCGCTGCGTGCATGGTGTCTCTCCTCGCCCGGGTTCGTCCCGTACGCAGAAAAACTTATGCATTTTGGATACAAATTTGCACCTACCCACCTGGATAGGTGTTGGCTTGATGCCCACCTCATCAAAATTGAGACAAGCATTAGCCAACCCAGTGGGGAATTGACATGGAACTGCTCGAGAATCATTGGCAAGCGGCGGTACAGAATCGCGCTGCAGACGTATCGTCGGCTGTGGATCGCGTTTTGATCATCGCTTACCGCAAGAAAAGGAAAGAAAGCCAGCGCCAGTTCTGGGCTCGCTTCGGCGTCACGCAGTCGCGCGGCAGCCGCTTTGAGTCGGGCGCGGAGATTCCAGCGCCCGTGTCGATTCTGCTTGGACTCTACTTCTCCAAGACGATCTCCGATGGCGACCTGGGCAAAGCCGGACGCGTACTGGCCGGCGAAGCCAAAGAGCTGATCAACCTGGATCAATAAGACCCAGTTGCGTTGCAATGACGGCCGCGGCACGCCGCGAGTTCACACCGAATTTCGTGCGGATGTTTTTCAGGTGGAAGTTCACGACGGCTTCCGAACATCCAAGAATGTGTGAAATTTCCCACGTGGACTTACCCCGCGCCGTCCATTGCAGGCATTCCCTCTCGCGTGGCGTGAGCTTGGGCAGCAGCGCCTGCGTGTGATTCTTCAGATACGGTTGGCTCGTATCGATGACGAGATCGCGCAATAACGCGAGATTCGGCAATACGACGTCGATGTGCCGCCAGAATTCGCTGGTGGGATTAGTGTCATTGACGAAGCACAGCATGCCGTTCTCCTGCCGCGGGCCGTGAATCGGCAGCGTGATACCGGCGCGCAGCCCGTGCGCGCGCGCTTCTTCATACATCGATTGTTGCGGATTCGTGCTGAACAGCTGGGGCGACCAGACCAGCGGCGCCGACTTGGTCGTGCAGTGCGCGACGGTCGGATCGATATGCGCAAAGCCGTGCGCATCGTAGAACTGTCGCCACGCCGGCGCATAGCTGCTGCGCACGAACGCATCCTCCATCCGGATGCCCGGACGGGGCAGGATCGCGACCAGCACGCGGTTGAACCCCCAGCCCTCCGCGAGGCGGCTGAGTTCGCCGAACCAGGTCGTGTCGTCGACCGCGTTGAGCATCGGCGACATCTGCTCAAAAAATTGTAGCGACAAGGCAGTTCTCTCAGGTCATGACAAGGCCATGCCGCTGGCTACTGCCCGCGCGCGCCATGGCCCCCGTATTCTTCTGCATTAATTTAGCATCATTATTATTTCTTCACTGAAAAACCGTGCAGCCGAAAAACCAATTGACGATTTGTTCATAGAAACACCGCCAATCTTTAAAAAATCCGACAATAAGCGCATTTCTCCAGTATTCAAGCGTATTCGCATTTCGCGAATACGGTAAATATAACTGGCCGGAAATGCGCGGTCGGTAACGGAAGTGATCTCAGCACCTCCAAAACGTGACCGGTTGCTTGAAAAGACCGTGCCGGCTGTAGGGCGAATGCAATCATGCTGTGTGGCTGTTAAGCAACTGCAGAGCGCACGTGCAGCATTGGAACACACTGTCGGCTCGCGAGCATCGGGGTTTCGCCGGGTACGGGCGCACCCCCGGGGTCTGCAAGTTATCTGACAACATTGATGCGCAAATGATACTTTCGCGCTCGATCTCGCCGTCCCGTCGTCCGCCGCCATGAATGTTTCCCATCTATCGGTGCAGGAGTTTGCCGTCAGCGTGATGGCGGTGCCGCCACTCGCGCGCCGTGCGGACCTCAGCCTCGATGCGGCCCAGAACCAGAAGCTGATTCGCCATATCGAAGCCGGCGGCGTTCGCACGCTGCTTTATGGCGGCAATGCAAACCTCTATCACGTTGCTGTCAGCGAATATCGCGACCTGCTCGATTTGCTCGCGGACAGCAGCGGTCCCGCACGCGGGTGATTCCTGCGATCGGCGCCGACTACGGCAAGATGCTCGATCAGGCCCGTATCCTCGCGCATACCCCGTACCGCACCGCGATGGTGTTGCCGTTCAGCGGCTTCACGACGCCGCAAGGCGTAGAGGCCGGGCTGACGCACATCTCGCAGCTGGCCGGCATGCCGCTCACGCTGTACGTGAAAAGCGAGCACTACGTGGACATCGACACGCTCGCGAGGCTCGTCGACCGGGGCACGCTGATTGCGGTGAAGTACGCGATTCCTCGAGAAAATGCGTCGCAAGATCCCTTTTTGCAGCGCCTCGTGCAAAGCGTGGGTTCGGCGCGGGTGATCTCGGGAATGGGCGAACGGCCGGCGCTCGCGCATCTGCAAGAGTTCGGCCTGACCGCGTGGACGACCGGCTCGGGCTGTATCGCGCCGCACGCAGTCATGGCGTTGTTCGACGCGGCCAAAGCGAATCGCACCGACGAGGCGCAGCGCCTCTACGAAGCATTCATGCCGCTCGAAACGCTGCGCGACGCGATCTCGCTGATTCGCGTGCTGCACGATGCCGTAACGATGTCGAAGATCGCTGATATGGGCCCGCTATTGCCGCTCTTGAGTTCGACTCCGCTCGAACATCATGCGAAGATCGATGCTGCGACGCAGGCCCTGCTCGCATTCGAGCGCCGGCTCGCGGACGCTGCCGCGGGCTGATAACGGCGCATACCCACTATGTGAATTTTTTGGCTGCGCGAAACAATGCGAACGACACTCGCGCGGCCTACGAGAGGAGTTGCAACATGCAGATTACCGGAGACATGCTGATCGGCGGGTCCGCGGTGCGCGGAACCAAAGGCACGCTGCGCGCGTTCGACCCGGCCCGCAACATGGACATCGAACCTGAGTTCGGCGCGGGCGGCACGGTCGAGGTCGATCGCGCGTGCGAACTCGCAGCGCGAGCGTTCGATCCGTATCGTCAGGCGCCGCTCGAAACGCGTGCGCGTTTTCTCGAAGCTATCGCGGACAACATCGTTGCGCTAGGCGATGCGCTGATCGAACGCGCGCAAGCCGAATCGGCGCTGCCGAAGGCGCGTCTCGAAGGCGAACGGGCGCGCACGGTCGGTCAATTGCGACTGTTCGCAGCGCTTGCGCGCGAAGGCCGCTGGCTCACTGCCACGCTCGATTCCGCGCTGCCCGATCGCAAGCCGCTGCCGCGCCCGGATCTGCGTCTGCAGAAGATTCCGGTCGGCCCGGTCGCGGTGTTCGGGGCGAGCAATTTCCCGCTGGCGTTTTCGGTGGCGGGCGGCGACACCGCATCGGCGCTGGCCGCCGGTTGCCCGGTCGTCGTAAAGGCGCATCCGGCGCACCTCGGCACCTCGGAGCTGGTCGGCCGCGCAATTCAGAAGGCGGTGGCCGATAGCGGTTTGCCGGAAGGCGTGTTCTCGCTGCTGGTCGGCGCGGGCAACGAGATCGGCGAGGCGCTGGTCGCGCATCCGGCGATCAAGTCGGTCGGCTTCACCGGTTCGCGGCGCGGCGGGCTGGCGCTGGTGAACATCGCGGCGCAGCGCCGCGAGCCGATTCCGGTGTTCGCGGAGATGAGCAGCATCAATCCGTTCTTCGTGCTGCCGGGTGCGCTGGCGAAGCGCGCCGAAGCCATCGCCAACGGTTTTGTCGATTCGGTCACGCTCGGCGTCGGCCAGTTCTGCACAAACCCGGGCCTCGTGCTGTTGCTCGATGGACCGAACAAGCAGGTGTTCATCGATGCCGCCGCCAAAGCACTGGCGCAAAAAGGCGCGCAGACGATGCTGACGGCCGGCATCGCGAACGCGTACAAAGACGGCGTCTCGCAGCGCAACGAGTTGAAGGGCGTGCAAAGCATTGCGCAAGGGCAGCAATCGGATGCGTCGTGCGCGGCGCTGCCGGCGCTGTTCCAGACCACCGCGATGCAGTTCCTTGCTACCGCGAAGCTCGAAGAGGAAATCTTCGGACCGACGTCGCTGATCGTCACCTGTGCGGACATCGCGGAAATGGTTAAGGTCGCCGAGTATCTCGAAGGCCAACTGACCGCAACCCTGCAACTCGAAGCCGACGATCACGAACTCGCGCGCGCTCTGCTGCCGACGCTCGAGCGCAAGGCCGGCCGCATTCTGGCGAACGGTTTTCCGACCGGCGTCGAAGTGTCGTATGCGATGGTGCACGGCGGCCCGTTCCCGGCCACGTCCGATGGGCGTGCAACCTCGGTCGGCGCGACCGCGATCGATCGCTTCCTGCGTCCGGTCTGCTATCAGGACCTGCCGGCCGAGCTGTTGCCGCAAGCGCTGCAGGACGGCAACCCGCTCGAGCTCTGGCGTCTGCGCGACGGTAAACCTGTGCAGGGTTGACGCTGCGCGTTGCAGTCGCCGCCGCGCCGGCGGGTACCGATCGCACGACGGCACCACTCCGCATCGCACTGCGGCGCTGCAACTGCAATAGAAAAAGATGTCTTCAGCACACTGCCGGGCAGCATGCTGCCCGGCGCCTTTTTGCCCGACACGCCATGACCGACGCCAGCCGCCGTTACCCGGATCCGGCCATCCGTATTCTCGATCCACGCTTTAGCGCATTGCGTATTTCATCGGCATCGGTCGAATGCCTGTATCAAGGCACGCGCTGGTCCGAAGGGCCGGTGTGGTTCGGCGACGCACGCTGCCTGCTGTGGAGCGACATTCCAAACAACCGCATCCTGCGCTGGGACGAAGAAACCGGCGCGGTGACACCATTTCGCCGTCCTTCGAACCATGCCAACGGCAATACGCGCGATCGCGATGGACGTCTCGTCACCTGCGAACATCTGACGCGCCGCGTGACGCGCACCGAATACGACGGTTCGATCACCGTGCTGGCCGAGCGTTATCAGGGCATGCGCTTCAATTCGCCGAACGATGTGGTGGTGAAGTCCGATGGCTCGATCTGGTTCACCGACCCGAGCTTCGGCATCGATAGCTTCTACGAAGGCGAAAAGCAGGAAGCGGAATTGCCGCAGTGCGTCTACCGGATCGATGCGCATACCGGCGAAGTGACGATGGTGGCCGATGAAGTAATCGGCCCGAACGGTCTCGCATTTTCGCCCGACGAAAAGCTGCTATACATCGTCGAATCGCGCGGCGAACCGCGCAAGATTCGCGTCTTCGACGTCGTACAGCAGGGGCGCGCGCTGACCAACAACCGCGTGCTGATCGATGCAGGTCCCGGCACGCCGGATGGCTTTCGCATCGACGTGCACGGTAACCTGTGGTGCGGCTGGGGCATGGGCAATGACGAACTCGACGGCGTACGCGTGTTTTCGCCGCAAGGCGAACTGCTTGGACATATCGCGTTGCCGGAGCGTTGTGCGAACGTGTGCTTCGGCGGCCGTCATCGCAATCGGCTCTTTATGGCGGCGAGTCATGGGCTGTACGCGTTGTACGTGAATACGCAGGGCGTCAGGGGCGGTTAGATCGCGCGGACGTGTGCTGCGCACGCGTGAGCGCTGCCTGTTTGTCCGTTGAACCCGCTTGATCTTTGCTTGACCCCTGTTTGAACCCGTTGACCCGATCGGTACAGGAGCGGACGTGGCAAACCGAAAGTCCCCCGAGCAATTGCGCAGCCACCGCTGGTACGGCGTCGACGACCTGCGTTCGTTCGGCCATCGCTCGCGCACCGCGCAGATGGGCTTCAGCCGTGAAGAGTATGCAGGCAAACCGGTCATCGCGATCCTCAATACGTGGAGCGAGATGAACCCCTGTCACACGCACTTCAAGCAGCGTGTCGAAGAAGTGAAGCGCGGCATCTGGCAGGCAGGCGGCTTTCCGATCGAGCTGCCGGTGCAGACGCTGTCCGAGCCGTTCCAGAAGCCCACCACTATGCTCTATCGCAACTTTCTCGCGATGGAAGCCGAAGAGACGCTGCGCTCGTATCCGGCCGACGGCGTGGTGCTGATGGGCGGTTGCGACAAGACCACACCTGCCTTGCTGATGGGTGCGATCTCGATGGACCTGCCGGCGATCTTCGTACCCGCCGGTCCAATGCTGCGCGGCAACTGGAACGGTACGACACTCGGCTCCGGTTCGGACACCTGGAAGTACTGGGCCGATCTGCGCGCGGGCAAGATCACCGAAGCGGACTGGCAAGGTGTGGAGGGCGGCATTGCACGCTCGCCAGGCCACTGCATGACGATGGGCACCGCATCGACAATGACCAGCGCTGCTGAAGCCCTCGGCTTCACGCTGCCGGGTTTCGCATCGATTCCCGCCGCCGATTCGCGGCACGCGCAGATGGCGGCGAAGACCGGCATGCGGATCGTCGAGATGGTGTGGGAAGACCTGAAACCGTCCGACATTCTGACCGCGCAGTCGATCGACAACGCGGTGACGACCTGTCTCGCGCTGTCGGGGTCGACGAACGCAATCGTGCATATGATTGCGCTCGCGCGCCGCGCCGGCATTGCGCTGACACTCGAGCGCTACGACGCATTGTCGCGTCGCACGCCGGTGCTGGCGAACATCCGCCCGACCGGCCGCTACCTGATGGAAGACTTCTACTACGCCGGCGGCTTACCGGCGCTGCTCGCGGAACTCGGCGAACTGATCGATCCCTCGCAGCGCACCGTGAACGGCCGCACGCTTGGCGAGAATCTCGCGGACGCGCGCATCTTCAACGATGACGTGATCCGCCGCCGTGATGCACCGCTGCTGCCGGACAACGGTCTCGCGGTGCTACGCGGCAATATCGCACCGGACGGCGCAGTGATCAAACCCGGTGCGGCCGAAGCGAAGCTGCTGGTGCACACTGGCCGCGCGGTGGTGTTCCGCGACTACAACGACATGGCCGCGCGCATCGACGACGACGCGCTCGATATCGACGAAACCTGCGTGATCGTGCTGCAGCACGCAGGGCCCGTCGGCGCGCCGGGTATGCCAGAGTGGGGACAACTGCCGATCCCGCGCAAGCTGTTGATGCGCGGCGTGCGCGACATGGTGCGCATTTCCGATGCGCGCATGAGCGGCACCAGCTACGGGGCATGCGTGCTGCACGTCGCACCGGAGTCGTTCATCGGTGGACCGTTCGCGCTGGTGCGCGACGGCGACATGATCGAACTCGACGTGCCGCGGCGCAAACTGAACGTGCTGATACCGGATGACGAACTGGCGCGTCGCAAAGCGCAATGGAGCGCACCGCCGCAGCGCTTCACGCGCGGCTACGGCGCGATGTATCAGGTGCACGTATTGCAGGCCGACAAAGGTTGCGACTTCGATTTTCTGCAGCGCGGCGGTGCGGCGGCGGCCGACGGCGAGCCGGAGATTCACTGAACGGTTTGCGCGCATTGCGCGCGCGGCACGACCGATGCATTCACGCGCTCGCGCAAGCCCGCTCGCGCGAACCTCGCGCAATAAGATGCACTCAATAGCCGACCCGATAGACGCGCCCCGTCTGCGCACCTTCGACGCTGCGCAGATACGCATAGGCGGCGCGTTGCGCGCTGACCGGCTCGAAGCCGCGAAAATACGGTGCGTAGCTATCCATCGCTTCTGTGAGCACAGTCGGACTGACAATGTTGATGCGAATGCCGCGTGGCAGTTCGAGCGCGGCGCCGCGCACGAAGCCCTCCAGCGCGAGGTTGACGGTGGTGGCGCTGACCCCTTCGCGAATCGGTTCATCGGCGAGAATGCCGCTCGTCAGTGTGAACGAGCCGCCGTCGTTGACATGCGGCAGTGCTGCGAGCACCACGTTCACCTGCCCCATCAGCTTGTCGTCGAGCCCTTTGCGAAACTGCGCGACGCTCATCTGCGACAGCGGCCCGAAGAAGACCTTGCCGGTTGCCGTGACCACGCCGTCTACCTTGCCGATCTGTTTAAACAGTCGTTCGACATCGGCGGCATCGTTGCTGTCGACGCGCAGCGCACCGCGGGTTGCACCGATTTCGATCACTTCGTGGCGCGCCTTCAGTTCATGCGCGACCGCCTGTCCGAGCGTGCCAGTTGCGCCGATAACCACAATTTTCTTCATCGCTGTCGTCTCCGCTGAAGAGGAACCGTGCCACAGATTGTCACAGCGCCTCTAGCGCGACAAGTTGATTGCGCACGCAGATGCGCACGGCCCGCATGAACCGTGCGCATCGCGAGGCATTCATACGTAGCGAGGTGACGCAGCTAAATGCGCATCAACCCTTGCGTTGCAACTCGATGATCCTCGTCGGCCGGCGATGATTGAGCGCGTAGTGCACGCGTCCGCCATATTGTCGATCGGCGCGCACACGCTCGCGGTCGGTCGTGAACGTGCCATTCGATTGTGGTTCGGCCATGCCTTTCTCGACCACCGTGTAACCCGGCTCCAGCGCGAGCAACAGATGGTTACCGCCTTGCCGGCTATCGAAGCCGGCGAGGCCATCGATCGCTTCGGGCAAGCTGTTATCGAGCGTCGCATTGCTGGTGGTCACTTCGTCCGGGCCGATCGCGCCGTGGCCTGCAAGACGTGCCGCTTCGCGATTCTTGCCGTCGGTGTCGACTGTGCTGTCGTGCGTGCGGTCGTTGTGCATCTCGGCACTGAGGCCCGCGGGCCGTTGCGTCGGCGCGGGATCGATCCTGGTGGGCATCATAGGCGTACCTCCTTACGAATCAGCTGCATGAACGGCTTCATCAGCGATTCAGCAAGACCCGTTCCGGCAGATAACTCCCGATGCAAAAGTGCACCAACGCCGCACATAAAAACGCACGAACTACCTGCGTTAACCGCGCCCAGAATTTTTTTGCGCTTTTTAATGGACGAGAATTTTCTACAGAGTATGATCCTTCTTCGACCCAGCGTCGGCGGTTAGTAATATTCCTAACCGTCGGGGTACGACAACAACGATAACGGCCAATGCGGTAATACGGTAATGCACCTTTTCGAACCGTCATATGAGGCAGTCAGGAGCTGATGACTCATGCATGTCGATGCTGCATTCACTCATCGTGGCTATTTGTTGAACTGCTCGCCGGCACGCGCGGGCGATGGAAGCTGGCAACCGTATGTCGTCGTATCGCGATCGAGCGACGGCGAGCTGGTGGCCAACCGTTTCTTTCCTACCGATCTTCGCTTTGCCGACGAAGCCGCCGCAATCGCGCACGCCCGCGATTGGGCCGTGCGCTGGATCGACGCGAGCAGCATGACGATCTGACGCGGCACGTGCACGCACGACGCTAACTCTTGCAACTCCGCACCGCGCAACGCCGACGCTGCGCGCATGCGGCGCGCGTCGCGATGCCGCACGGCGCTTCGCAAAACGCGGTAATCTCTGGGGACAATTCACTTTGACCGTGCCTGTGCACGGCCGCATGTCCTGCCATGTCAAACGTTTCGTCGAACAACTGGGGTCTCGAACAGATCGTCGGCGAGTTGCGCGCGTCGCGCGAGCAACTGCATCGCACGCGCCATCCGCGTGGCATTCGCGAGCTGCCGTCGCGCGAGGCGGTCATCAACATCGTGGCGGGCTTGCGCGCCGCGTTGTTTCCGACGCATTGGGGCGCGCCCGACCTGACCGACGAAACGGTCGACTACTACGTCGGGCACACGCTGGAAAGCACACTGCGACTGCTCGCCGAGCAGATTCGCCGCGCGCTGCGCTTCCTGCCGGAACACGCGGAAACGCCGGATGCGGAACTGAGCCAGCGCGCGTTCGAAGTGGCGCGCGAATTCGGCACGCAACTGCCCGGCATTCGCGCCTTGCTCGTCAGCGATATCCAGGCCGCGTACACCGGCGACCCCGCGGCGCAGCACATCACCGAGATTCTGCTGTGCTATCCGGGTGTATGGGCGATGACGCATCATCGGCTGGCCCATGCATTACATCGGCTTGGCGTGCCGCTGCTGGCGCGCTTCATCAACGAGATCGCGCATTCGGCCACCGGCATCGACATCCATCCGGGCGCGCAGATCGGCCCGAGCTTTTTCATCGACCATGGCACCGGCGTCGTGATCGGCGAAACCGCGGTGATCGGCGAACACGTGCGGGTTTATCAGGCGGTGACACTCGGCGCGAAGAGTTTCGCAGCGGATGCCGATGGTTCGCTCGTGAAAGGCAATGCGCGGCATCCGATCGTCGAAGACGATGTGGTGATCTATGCGGGCGCAACCATTCTTGGCCGCGTGACGATCGGGCGTGGTTCGGTGATCGGCGGCAACGTGTGGCTCACGCATAGCGTGCCGCCGGGCAGCAGCGTATCGCAGGGCAAGGTGCGCGAAGGCGAACGCAACCGCGACCGCGGCGACGACGGGGCGCGCTGATGCGCGTCCGCGTCGCAGCGACGTCGGGCGCGTAGCACGCAGACTGCTACGCGTGTGTCGGCAACGTCGCTGCGGCACTTGCGCGTACGTGCCGGTTGCCGTTCGGCTCAATTCGTCACGTATTCGCGACGCTCACCACCGCCGGCGCGCCGACGATCGACAGAAACTCGCGGCGCGTCGACGGATCGGTGCGGAACGTGCCGAGCATCCGCGACGTGACCATCTCGGCGCCGGCCTTGTGCACGCCGCGCGTCGACATGCACTGGTGCGACGCCTCGAGAATCACGCCGACGCCTTTGGGCTGCAGCACTTCGTTCAGCGTATCGGCGATCTGCACGGTCATCTTCTCCTGAATCTGCAGGCGTTTTGCAAACGCATCGACGAGCCGCGCGAGCTTCGAAATGCCGACCACGCGATGCTCGGGCAAATACGCGACATGCGCACGGCCGATGATCGGCACCATGTGGTGCTCGCAGTAACTCTCGAAGCGGATGTCCTTCAGCACGATCATTTCGTCGTATCCGTCCACCTCGGAGAAGGTACGCGCGAGGATCTCGCGCGGTTCGGTCTGATAGCCCGCGAAGAATTCTTCGTACGCGCGCACGACGCGCGCCGGCGTATCGACGAGCCCTTCGCGCTGCGGATTTTCGCCGGCCCAGCGCAGCAGCACGCGCACGGCGTCTTCGGCTTCTGCGCGGGTCGGGCGGGGCAGCGCATCGGCAAGCTGTGTCGTGCTCTTTTTGCTGTTCTTTTTGCTCGGGTTCATCTTCGCTCCTGTTCTGTTATGTGTTCATCGCGCGCTGCGCCGTGCGCGAGGCGCGGTGCTACTTCGGCCACTCGTCCATCGCGTCGTTGAACAGCTCCGCGACCACGCCACGCAGCCACACCGTGCGCGCATCGTTGCCGAACTTGCGATGCCAGTGCTGCCGCAGGTCGAAACGCGGCAAAGGCAGCGGCGGTTCGACCAGGGTGATCGAAGCATGTTCGGTAACGTAAGCGAAGCCTATCGCATGCGGCACCGTTGCGATCAGATCGGTGCGCGCGAGAATGAACGGCAGGCTCATGAAGTGGGGCGTTTCGAGCACCGCGCGACGGCGAATCCGCTTTTTTTCGAGGAACTGTTCGAGCACTTCCTGGCTGCGTCCTTCGGCGCGCACCACGGCATGGCCGGCGGCCACGAACTGCTCGAGCGTCAGCGGCGCGCGCGCGAGCGGATGGCCGGCGCGCATCAGGCAGATGAAACGATGTGTGAACAGACGTTGCTGAAAGAAGTTGCTGCCGCCGAGGTCCGGAAAATAGCCGACCGCGAGATCGATGTCGCCGGCTTCGAGGCCGCGCTCGACGTCGGCGGGCCGCACCGAGATCGAGCGCAAGTTCGCATGCGGCGCGCGTGCCGCGAACAGCTGCAACAGGCGCGGCAGGAACACGATCTCGCCGACGTCCGACAGTGCGATCGAAAAGCTGTGCGTGGTGGTGGCCGGATCGAAGGTCTGCGCATCGAGCATGCCTTGCTCGATGTGCGCGAGCGCTTCACGTGCCGCCGGAATCAGCGCGAGCGCACGCGGCGTCGGTTCCATGCCGCGCGACGTGCGTACGAACAGCGGATCGTTGAAATATTCGCGCAGACGCCCGAGCGCGGTGCTCACGCGCGGCTGGCTGACGCCGAGCCGTTCGGCCGCGCGGCTGACGTTGCGTGTGTCCTCCATGGCCACGAGAAACGGAATCAGGTTCAGGTCGAGGTCGGACATGCTGGCCTGGAGCGGCGCTCCACTATCTCAAAAACGTATACACCGTATCGCAATAATCGCGTTGTCGTATATTGGGGAAAGCGTTGACAATCCTTTGCACTTTTTGCGGTTCGACAAACAAAGGAGACAGACATGCGCACCCAGGTCGCCGTCATCGGAGCGGGCCCCGCCGGGCTGCTGCTTGCTCATTTGCTGCGTTTGCAAGGGATCGATTCGATCGTGCTGGAAAGCCGTTCGCGCGAGTACTGCGAAAATCGCATCCGCGCCGGCGTGCTCGAGCAAGGCACGGTCGATACGCTCAATGAGGCTGGCCTCGGCGCGCGGATGCAGCGCGAAGGGCTGGTGCATCACGGCATCGAATTGCTGTTTGCGCAGCAGCGTCACCGCATCGATCTGACCGGGCTGACCGGCGGACGCTCGATCACCGTCTATAGCCAGCACGAGGTCGTGCGCGACCTGATCGCGGCAGCGCTCGAGCATGAACAACCGTTGTACTTCGAAGTCGCCGACGTCACGCTGCACGGCATCGACAGCGCCGCGCCGGCCGTGCGATTCACGCATCGCGGCGTGACGCAGCGCATCGACTGCGATTACGTCGCAGGCTGCGACGGCTTTCACGGCGTGTCGCGCGCCGCAATTCCCGCCGACGTATTGCAAACTTTCGAGCGCGTTTATCCATACGCATGGCTCGGCATCCTCGCCGAGGCCGCGCCAAGCGTCGATGAGCTCGTCTACGCGCATCACGAGCACGGCTTTGCGCTGTTCAGCATGCGCTCGCCGACGGTGACGCGCCTGTATCTGCAATGCCGGCCTGACGAAGATCTCGCGCAATGGTCCGATGCGCGCATCTGGGACGAACTGCACACGCGCTTCGCCAACGACGACGGCTGGACGCCGACCGAAGGCCGCATCACGCAAAAGGGCGTGACGCCGATGCGCAGCTTCGTCACCGAACCGATGCAATACGGTCGCCTGTTCCTCGCTGGCGACGCCGCGCACATCGTGCCGCCGACCGGCGCCAAAGGCATGAACCTCGCGGTGGCCGACGTGCGCGCGCTGTCGCGTGCGCTTGCCGCGCGTTACCGCGAAGGCCGCACCGAGCTGCTCGACGCGTATTCGACGACCTGTCTCGAACGCGTGTGGCGCGCCGAGCATTTCTCGTACTTCATGACGAACCTGTTGCATCCGGCCGCAGACGACTCGCCGTTCATCAACCGGCTGAAGCTGTCCGAGCTCAAGTACGTGGCGGGTTCTGCTGCCGCGGCGCGCGCGCTGGCGGAGAATTACGTGGGGCTGCCGTTCGCGGCCTGACGAGGTTCCCACGCGGTCAGGCGAACCTGCATCGCCGCGCCGGACCGCGCCATGCGCCGCCACTACGCGCCGGGGCTACGAGGCGTTTGCAAGCCTGCTGTAGGCCTTCACAGGCCCCTGTACGGCCTCCTGCCGGCCCCCTCGCATCCCGGAGTCGCCTCCACCTTGACAACCCCTCCGACCGCCTTCCATAATGCGCCGGTGCGTTCGCTAAACGAATCTGTGTTCGTATAACGAACATTCTCGCGGCCAGCCTCTGCTGCAGGCAGGCTGCACAGTCAAGCAGGGCGAACCGGACGTGGAGACCGTCCCGCGCGCGGCCAAAGGGTTCGCGCGGCGGCTTGGGCACGAAGCGTCGCAACAGGAACCGGACATGATCAACAAGATCTTCGACACGCTTCAGTCGGCGGTGGCCGACGTGCACGACGGCGCGACCGTCATGATCGGCGGCTTCGGCACGGCCGGCATGCCGTCCGAGCTGATCGACGCGCTGATCGAACAGGGCGCGCGCGACCTGACGATCGTCAACAACAACGCCGGCAATGGCGACATCGGCCTCGCCGCGCTGCTGAAGGCCAAGCGCGTTCGCAAGATCGTCTGCTCGTTTCCGCGTCAGACCGACTCGTACGTGTTCGACGCGCTCTTCCGCGCCGGCGAAATCGAACTGGAACTGGTGCCGCAGGGCAATCTGGCAGAACGCATCCGCGCGGCGGGCGCCGGCATCGGCGGCTTCTTCACGCCGACCGCGTATGGCACCAAGCTCGCCGAAGGCAAGGAAACCCGCGAGATCAACGGCAAGCACTACGTGCTCGAAATGCCGCTGCACGCGGATTTCGCGCTGATCAAGGCATACAGGGGCGACCGCTGGGGTAACCTGATCTACCGCAAGACCGCGCGCAACTTCGGCCCGATCATGGCAAGCGCCGCGAAAACGGCGATCGTGCAGGTGTCGGAAGTCGTGCCGCTCGGCGCGCTCGACCCGGAGCAGATCGTTACGCCGGGCATTTTCGTGCAGCGCGTGATCGAAGTGCCGCAAGCCGCCCATTCGAGCTCGCGTTCCGGCGCGGCCGCCGCCTGACAGGAGACCCGACATGAAACGACTGACCCGCGATGAAATGGCCAAGCGCGTTGCGCAGGATATTCCCGAAGGCGCCTACGTGAACCTCGGCATCGGCGTGCCGACGCTGGTGGCGAACCACCTCGCCGCCGACAAGGAGATCTTCCTGCACAGCGAAAACGGCGTGCTCGGCATGGGCCCGGCGCCGGCGCCCGGCGACGAAGACGACGAACTGATCAACGCCGGCAAGCAGCACGTCACGCTGCTGACGGGCGGCGCGTTCTTCCATCACGCCGATTCGTTCGCGATGATGCGCGGCGGCCATCTCGACTACTGCGTGCTCGGTGCCTTCCAGGTGTCGGTAAAGGGCGATCTGGCGAACTGGCACACCGGCGCGCCGGATGCGATTCCGGCGGTCGGCGGCGCGATGGATCTGGCGATCGGCGCAAAGCAGGTGTTCGTGATGATGGAGCATCTGACCAAGCAGGGCGAAAGCAAGATCGCCGCCGAATGCACATACCCGGTGACCGGCGTCGGCTGTGTGAGCCGCATCTACACCGACCTCGCGATGATCGACGTGACGCCGGACGGTCTGGTGGTGCGCGAGATCTTTTCGGATATCGATTTCGCCGCATTGCAGAAGCTGACCGGCGTGCCGCTGATCGACGGCAACGCGCCGGCGCGCGCGGCATAAGCGATAGTTGCCGCGCGGCGCAGGGCGGGCCCAGGCGGCGCCTGCCTGCCCGACCACCGCGCGCCGAAGCAGGCGCGCCGCGGCGAGCCGCATGGTCGGCACAGGCCGTACTGGCTGCATCTGGCAGGTTCGCCACATTGGCCGCATTCGCCAGATTCGCCGCGTGCAGCAACGGCACATAAACTTACAGAACGATCCGAGACACCTCCGCCTTTCCCTTCTTTCGCCTGAACACGCCATCATGCTAGAAGCCAGCGCCCGTCTGACCGGTCTGATCTGCGGCACGCAGCCGATGAACGACATCTGGTCGCCGCATACGACGCTGCAGCGGATGCTCGATGTAGAAGCTGCGCTGGCGCGTGCATCAGCGGCGCACGGCGTGATTCCGCAGACGGCGGTGGCGGCGATCGAAGCCGCCTGCCGCGCGGACCGGCTCGACGCGAACGCCCTGGTACGCGACGCCGCGCTCGGCGGCAATCTGGCCATTCCGCTCGTCAAGCAGCTGACGGCGCGCGTCAAGGAACTCGATGCCGAGGCGTCGAAATACGTGCACTGGGGGGCGACGAGCCAGGACATCATCGATACCGCAACGGTGCTGCAACTGCGCGACACCTACGCGCTGCTCGAGCGCGGGCTCGCCGCGACGTGCGATGCAATCGCCAGGCTGGCGCGCACGCACCGCACGACACCGATGATCGGCCGCACCTGGCTGCAACAGGCGCTGCCGATCACGCTCGGCCTGAAGTTTGCGCAATGGCTCGACGCGCTGCTGCGCCATCGCGAGCGGCTCGACGCACTGCGCGAGCGCACCTTGGTGCTGCAATTCGGCGGCGCGGCGGGCACGCTGGCGAGCCTGCGCGGCGCAGCGCGCGGCGTCTGCGGCTCGCTGGCAGCGGAACTCGGCCTCGCGCAACCGGCGCTGCCGTGGCACACGCAGCGCGACCGGATTGCCGAAGCGGCATCGTCGTTCGGCATGCTGATCGGCACGCTCGGCAAGATCGCGCGCGATATCTCGCTG
>DATLOW010000025.1:0-6005 GCA_035536055.1 Paraburkholderia sp.
TCTACGAGAAACGCGCAGAAGATCGGCCAGACGCTCGAATGGAACCTGTTTTCGAACCGGACGTAGCACCAGGCAAACGCAAGCTGATCGACGCGGCGTTACGGCTAACCGCCGGCGGCCGCAGCCTGATGACGCTCGGGCTGCGCGAGCTCGCACGCGAAGCAGGCCTGAATCCGAACACGTTCTACCGGCATTTCGAAACGCTCGACGATATCGCGCTCGAAGCGCTCGATTCGGTCAGCCGCAAGCTGCGGCCGATGCTGCGGCGCGAGCGCTGGCTGGCCGCCCACGATGAGTCGCATAGCGTGCCGCGCCGCGCGTGCGTGGCGTTTTTTGCGTTCTCGCTGGAGAACCCCGAAGCGTTTCTAACGGCGTTAGCCGAGTATCACGGCACGTCGCCGAAGCTGCGCGCGGCGGTGCGTGAGAATCTGCGCGAGGTATCTGCGGAAATGGCCGACGACATCGTGCTATTGAAGCTGATGCCCGAGCTGCCGCGCGCCACGGTGGACGAGGTGAGTACGCAGATCGTGCTGCATCTGTTTCACCTGTCGTCCGAATATCTGGCGAATGCCGGGCAACGCGAGGCGTTGCTCGACTATTCGGAGCGCTTTATCGTCAGGCTGTTTGCCGGCGCGGCGGTGCTGGAACATCGCCGAGTCTGAGCGAAGCACAACGCACGCCGTGCACGCCAAACAAGCGCAAAAACGAACAAGGCCGCATCGAGCAATCGATGCGGCCTTGTCGTTTCAACGCCATCCAACCGACGTCAGTGCAGCAGCGCGATCAATCAGGTGTCGTTCCAGTTGTTGGAATCGTCGCTACCCATATCGATGTTGCCGCCGCTGCTACCGTCATCGCTCCAGTCGTTCGAGCCCTGGCCGAAGTCGATCGAGCTGTTATCGCCGCCGCCACCATCGCCACCGCGACGCCGCTCGTCATCGACGATCACATCGCGTTCGATCACCCGGTCACGGCCCGAATTCAACGCTTCGCCAAGCAGCACGCCGGTCAACAGTCCACCCATACCGCCACCGAAGCCGCCACCCGGCTGCTGGATAATCACCGGTGGCTGTTGTTGAGGCGGATACTGCGGCGGATACGGATAGGGCGCTTGTCCCGGCGGCACCTGCCGGCCGAACTGCGCATCGGCTTCACGCGCATACGGCGATTCGTTCGGATTCGACGCGTAGCTCGGCGCGGCATTCGGATCCGGCCGGCCTTCCGCACGCGCCTTCAAACTGGCAAGCTGCCGCTCGAGATCGTCAAGCTGATACGGCGGCACTGGATTCTTGCGATCGGACAGGCCTTGCACGAGCTCGCGCAATTGCGTTTCCATCGCTTCGACTTCTTTCTCCAGTTGCTCGTGACCCGGCACCGTCGAAAGCCGTACGTCGAGCTTCAACGAACGCACGTCGTTCAGCAGATCGGTGGCGCGCTTGAGTTGTGTACGGCGTTCTTCATCCGCATTGGTATCGCTCTGCGAACGCGCGCGACGCAACGTCCAGCGCAGCACCAGCGCGATCGCGCCGATCACGATCAGGATGCCGACCCACATGCCGATCGACGGCCCGTGATGTTCAGGTGCCTGTTGCGCAAACGCCGCCTGCTGCGAATCGCCGGACGACGATTGCTGCGCGAACGGATTGTGCGTGGTATTCGAATTGGTCACCGCGCCCGCACGTGCGGCATCGCTGCGAATCCGCGCTTCGGTTTGCGCGAAGCGGCTCGGGTCGGTGAAGCGCACTTGCGGATCGAGCGTTTTCGCCTGCTGGATCTGCGTCAACGCAGCCGCATGCCGGCCTTCCTGACTCAGCACCTGCGCGTACAGATAATGCGCGCGCGCGTTGTCCGGATGCGCCTGCAGCACTTCCTGCAGTTCGCTATCGGCCTTTTGCCAGTTTTGCTGCTGGATCGCCGTTTCGACCTGCGTGGCGGTTGGCGTCGCGAACGCGGCGCCCGACACGAGCATCAGTGAAACGAACGCTGCTGCGAGAACTTTTTTCATGGTGCGGGCCGGGCGCGTGAACGCCCGTCTCCATGGCAATCGGCGCGGCGCACGACCAACGACATTGCGCACCGCGCGCGGCCTGCCGTTACTCGGCCGGCGTGTTCAACTGCTTCTTCAGCGCGGCGAGGCGGTCGTCGACGGACGGGCCGCGGTTCAGATCCGCGAGCTTGTCGTCGAGCGCCTTGCCGCTCTTCGTATCGGCGGAATTCAGCCGGGCGTCGGAACGCGCATTCGATAGCGCGACCTTGTCTTCGAGCTTCTGGAAGTCTTCGGAAAGATTCTTGCCGCCGATGCCACCCAAGGCGGTGGCCGCCGTATCTTTCGCTTCGGCGATCTGCTGCTTCGCCTGCAGGATGTTCGAACGCGCAGACAGATCGTTGCGGCGCTGACGCATGTCGTCGATCTGCGATTTCAGTTGCGCGACCGACGGCTCGAGCGTGGACAGTTCGCGCGTCAGTGCATCCCGTTCCGCTTCGGCGGTGGCCTGCGCGCCGAGCGCCTCGCGCGCGAGCGCTTCGTCGCCGGATTGCAGCGCGCGCTTCGCGCCGTCTTCGTACTTCTTCGCCTTGTCGGCGGCCACGTCGCGCTTGCTTTGCTGCGTGGCGACTTGCGCCTGGATCTCGATCAACGAGTTCTCGGCCTTGCCGATGCTTTCGTCGAGTTCGCGCACAATCTGGCGCGCATCACGCGACGGGTCCTGCACCGAATCGGCTGCGTCGTTCAGCAGACCTTTGAGCGTCCGCGAGATGCTGTCAAAGAGCGACATGAAATACCTCCGTTGATTAAATCGGCACGGTGTCGACCGGCGCGGTTCATCGATAGTTTACGCCGCCGCGCATCACACTGCGCAACCTGCGCGACCGAACATCGGGGCATGCGCACGCATTGCAAGAGGCCGCGGCGAACAGATTGTGCGGCAACTGCATGACATCGCGAACGATGTGCTGCAACAGGGCGGCAGTTCGCGGATATTACACCACGCAGTCTCTTAAAAACGGCTTAAACATTGCTGACGCAGGCCGCTGTGCGAGGACGAAAAACCGGCGCGCGCGAGCACGAGGGATGGAATTCGGGTAGACATCGAGTGAGCTTCGCGTGAGCGAGTTACCGTGCAATCGCTGCGGCGGCACAAGCGTGAGCGGGGACATCAGCTGCGGGTCGGCAACGCTCGATCGCTGTGCTGCGCTCACGCGCGTTTGAACGCGTCCCGTCCATCAGGCACGCAATTGCCGCACGACGATGCAATTCTTTCGGATCGCCGACAGCGCGGCACGACGACCTGTGCAGATTTACCGTGAAAACTCACGCAAAGCGTCCATGCCCTTCGCTTGGATCGACGCATGGTGCGTCATCGTGCCCGACGCTATCCGCGTCTGCGCGGGCCTTCGCCTTGAGCGCGGCCGCCTTTGCCGCAGCCACGCGTGCTGCCGCTTCAGCCGCGGCTTGTGCGTCGGCGTCGGCATTGGCATCGACGCCTTGCGTGGCAGCGGCGCTCGCCGAGGCCGCCAGCGCGCGCAGCGGATCGACGGGCACCTCGGCCACCTGCTGTGCATCGCGCACCGCATCCTGCTGCGCAAGCCGCGCGACAGCGCCGGTTTGCGCAGCGCGCGCCTGAACCTGAACCTCCGCAGCGGGCACGACCGGCTTCGCTTTCAACGCAGGGTGGGTCGTTTCGCGCACCTGCCGCGTCGAACGCGCGACTCGCCGCAAGGCCTCGTTCAACGCATCGGGCTCGCGCGGCGCGCGCAGCCGGTCGACGATGCTGGCGGCCTTCACCTGTTCGCTGGTCGCGCCGAACGACAGCACCGCGCGCCGCATCAGTTCGCTGACGCTGATGCCGAGTTCCTCGGCCGTCGCGGCGATCGCGCGTTTCTGGGCAGGCGACACGAAGACGACGATGCGTTCGCTAGGCTTGTTCATGGTGCGGCTCGCGTGGTTATCAGATCAGGCTTCGGACTGCGGCGGCGGATCGGTTCGAGACCCGGCTATAGACCCCGTCACGCACGCGCAGGGCACGGCGCATGCGACCCATCATAAAGCGACTGGCCCGGATGCGAAACCGGGCGCACGGTGAATCTGTTGTGACATCAACGGTTTGGCGACGTTCCGGCTGCATTGTCCACAGGTCTTTCAACAAAATCTGTTGATAACCGCACGGCCGCGCAAGATCTGCCCGCTTTTGCATTTTTTAGGTGTTTTGTTCGTCTTTTAGCGCCACAGGGTGCAATCGACGGTACATTTCTTACAAAAAAATCCGGTAGAACCCTGCCTGATTTCTTTAAAATGCGCTGTTGCCCTCTGTGGCCTTCCGACCAAAGCGTCCGCGGCGCGACATGCGGGTGCCGTCGGGCACGCTACGAACACGACGCTACGAACACGATTCACGTGCCGCAATCGCAGTCGCACGCGGTTTTGATGCAGCACGTGTACAGACGGCGCACCACGATGTGCCGACATTTGAGTCATGCCTATCATCAAACGACCGCCATCCTCCGAACCTTCGGGCAATTCCGGCGACCGGGGCCGCGATCCGGATCGCGACAATCCGTATCACCGTTACGACGATGAAGCGCCGCGCAAGCGCCGCTCCATCTTTACGCGTCTCGTGCTGGGATTCTTCGGGCTGATCGTCGCATGCGGCGTGGTTGGCGCGCTGGTCGTCGGCTATGCGCTAGTGGTGATGAACCCGCAGCTGCCGTCGCTCGAAGCGCTGACCGACTATCGGCCGAAGGTGCCGCTGCGCGTGTACACCGCGGACCACGTGCTGATCGGCGAGTTCGGCGACGAACGCCGCAGCCTCGTGCGCTTCCAGGATATCCCCGACGTGATGAAAAAAGCGGTGCTCGCGATCGAGGATTACCGCTTCTACGAACACGGCGGCGTCGACTTCGTCGGCATCCTGCGCGCGGGCTTCGCCGATCTGTCGCACGGCGGCGCATCGCAGGGCGCGAGCACGATCACGATGCAGGTGGCGCGCAACTTCTTCCTGTCGAGCGAGAAGACCTACACGCGCAAGATCTACGAAATGCTGCTCGCGTACAAGATCGAGCGCGCGCTGTCGAAGGATCAGATTCTCGAGCTGTATATGAATCAGATCTACCTCGGCGAGCGCGCATACGGCTTTGCGGCCGCGGCGCGCGTGTACTACGGCCGTGACCTGAAGGACATTTCGCTCGCCCAGGCGGCGATGCTTGCGGGCCTGCCGAAGGCGCCGTCCGCGTATAACCCGGTGGTCAATCCGAAGCGCGCGAAGATCCGTCAGGAATACATCCTGAAGCGCATGCTCGATCTGCGCTACATCACGCAAGACCAGTACGATCAGGCGGTGAAGGAAGACATTCACGCGAAGGTCGCCGGCAACGAATACAGCGTGCATGCCGAATACGTCGCCGAAATGGTGCGGCAGATGATGTACGCGCAGTACAAGGACGAAACCTACACGCGCGGCCTGAACGTCGTCACGACGATCGACTCGGCCGATCAGGACGCCGCTTACAAGGCAGTACGCAAAGGCGTCATGGATTACGAACGCCGTCACGGCTATCGCGGTCCGGAAGGCTTCGTCGAACTGCCCGCGAGCGCCGACGATCGCGAGGAAACCATCGAGGATGCGCTGTCGGATCACCCGGACAACGGCGAAATCGTGTCGGCGGTGGTGACCTCGGCGACGCCGAAGCAGGTGCAGGCGCAGATGCAGGACGGTACGACGGCCACCATCAGCGGCGAAGGGCTGCGCTTCGTGGCGAACGCGTTGTCCGCGCGCGCCGCGCAGGCGCAGAAAATCCGGCCGGGGTCGATCGTGCGCCTCGTCGCCGATGCGAACGGCAACTGGCAGATCACGCAGCTGCCGCAGGTTGAAGGCGCACTGGTGTCGCTGACGCCGCAGGACGGCGCGATCCGCGCGCTGATCGGCGGCTTCGACTTCAACAAGAACAAGTTCAACCACGTGACGCAGGCGTGGCGTCAGCCGGGCTCGAGCTTCAAGCCGTTCATCTAT
>DATLOW010000026.1:0-46270 GCA_035536055.1 Paraburkholderia sp.
TTTTCCTCGTAATAACGGATGTAGCGGTCGCCGGGCAGGCCGCCGGGCTCCGCATAGACCTCCGCGTGCGCGGTGCTGACGATCCGGTTGCGCAACGTCAGCTGGTTGAGCGTCAACGGTTTGAACAGGTTCGGGTAACGCATGGCGGTTCACCTCGGGCTTGTGGGGCGGCCGCTCTACCGGGCGGCACAAAGCGAGCGGTGTGGAGCGCGGGCTCCCGTCGCGCTCAATGCATAAGCGGCGTCACTTCGAACGTGCAATGCGCGTGACGATGCTCGCCCGCGCACTGCACTTCCTGCGAAAATGCGCGCGGTGCGTGACGGCCGTCGCCCGCGGTGTCGTTGACCCAGTCCATCGCGCCGGCAAACCAGCCGGCGAACATGTAGCAAAGCTTGCCCTCGGCCTCGGGCTGCGCAAGCACGAACGACGAGTGGCGCAGTTCGATCTTTGCGCGCGCTTCTTTAGCGTCGGCCTCGACGATCCTGAACAGCCCCCAGCCGCGCTGCGACAAACGCTTCAGGTAATGCTCGAACACCGCCATGCCGCTGATGCGATGCTGTTTCGCTTCCTTGTCGCACCAGTGGTAGGCGGACTTGTAGCCGGCGTCGTACAGCAGCTTCGCGTACGTTTCGCGGCCGAGCGCGGCTTCGATCGCCGTGTGGTTGTTCGTGAAGAAATGGCGCGGCACATACAGCATCGGCAGCGAATCGGTGGTCCATACGCCGGTTTCGGCGTCGACGTCGATGGGCAGTTGCGGTTGCATCGTTCGGGTACTCCGTGGGGTAATGGTTGTGCCGGCAGGTTGTTGAGCAGATGGCTTTACGCGCCCCACACGTCGCGGAACACGCGCACCCAGTTCTCGCCCATGATCTTGCGGATGCGCGTCTCGCTCCATCCGGCGCGCTCCATGGCGTGCGTCAGGTTCGGAAATTCGCCGATGGTGCGAATGCCCTCCGGATTCACGACCTTGCCGAAGTTCGTCAGGCGCCGATAGCGGCCTTTGTCGTGCGTGATCCAGTCGAAGAAATCGACCGTATAGCCCTGCGTGAAATCGGTGCCGATGCCCACCGTATCCTCACCGATCAGGTTGACCACGTAGTCGATCGCCTCGACGTAGTCTTCGACGGTGGCGTCGATGCCGCGCTTCAGGAATGGCGCAAACATCGTCACGCCGACAAAACCGCCCGCATCGGCAATTTCCTTAAGCTGCTGATCCGACTTGTTGCGCGGATGTTCTTTCAGGCCCGACGGCAGGCAATGCGAGTAGCAAACCGGCTTCGTCGAAAACGCGATCGCTTCCGAAGAGGTATTCGCGCCCACATGCGACAGGTCCACCATAATGCCGACGCGGTTCATCTCGGTGATGACCTCGCGGCCGAAATCCGACAGACCGCCGTCGCGCTCGTAGCAGCCGGTGCCCACCAGGTTCTGCGTGTTGTAGCAAAGCTGCACGACGCGCACGCCCATATCGGCAAACGCCTCGATATAGCCGAGGTTGTCTTCGAACGCGTGCGCATTCTGGAAGCCGAGAATCACGCCGGTGCGGCCTTCGCGTTTAGCCCGCGCGATGTCGTCGGTATTGCGCACGAGGGTCAGCAACTCGCTGTTGTCGCGAATCTGCTTTTTCATCAGCGCGATGTTGTCGACGGTCTTCTCGAAGCTTTCCCACACCGACACCGTGCAGTTCACCGCGGTCACGCCGCCTTTTTTCATGTCTTCGAACACCGAGCGGTCGAACTTCGAGATATTCAGGCCGTCGATGATGATGCTGTTTTCGTGCAGGTTGCTCATGGTGGCTCCGGTCGGCTCAGTAGATCGGGAAACGCTCGCACAGCGCGAAGATCTCGCGGCGCACGCGCTGCTCGGTTTGCGCATCGCCATCCGGATGCGCGCGCAACGAATCGAAGACCTCGACGATCAGCTCGCCGATCCGGCGGAACTCAGCCGTGCCGAAGCCGCGCGTGGTGCCCGCCGGCGTGCCAAGGCGCACGCCGGACGTGACCGTCGGCTTCTCGGTGTCGAACGGAATGCCGTTCTTGTTGCAGGTGATGCCGGCACGCTCGAGCGACTGCTCGACCTGCGTGCCCTTCAGGCCCTTCGGCCGCAAATCGACCAGCAGCAGATGGTTGTCGGTGCCGCCCGTCACGAGATCGACGCCGCCGGCCTTCAGCACTTCGCCGAGCGCCTGCGCGTTGGCCAGCACGCTGTCTATATACGTCGTGAAGCTGTCTTGCAGCGCCTCGCCGAATGCAACCGCCTTGCCGGCGATCACGTGCATCAGCGGGCCGCCCTGCAGGCCGGGGAATACCGCGGAGTTGATCTTCTTCGCGATCTCTTCGTCGTTGGTCAGCACGAAGCCGCCGCGCGGACCGCGCAGTGTCTTGTGCGTGGTCGACGTGACCACGTGCGCATGGCCGAGCGGGCTCGGATGACGCTGCGCGGCGATCACGCCGGCAATATGCGCCATATCGACCATCAGCTTCGCGCCGACGCCGTCGGCAATCGCGCGAAAGCGCGCGAAGTCGAGCTGACGCGGGTACGCGGAGAAGCCGGCGATCAACAATGCCGGACGATGCGCCTGTGCGAGGCGCTCTACCTCGTCGTAGTCGATGCGCAGCGTCTCGCGGTCCACGCCGTACTGCACCGCATTGAACCACTTGCCCGACAACGCAGGCTTCGCGCCGTGCGTCAGATGCCCGCCCGCGTCGAGCGACATGCCCAGCACCGTATCGCCAGGCTTGACCAGCGCCAGCATCACTGCGCCGTTCGCCTGCGCGCCCGAATGCGGCTGCACGTTCGCAAAGCCGGCACCGAACAGTTCCTTGACGCGCGCAAGCGCCAGTGCTTCCACTTCGTCCACATACTCGCAGCCGCCGTAGTAGCGCTTGCCCGGATAGCCTTCCGCATACTTGTTGGTCAACACCGAGCCCTGCGCTTCGAGCACGGCGCGCGACACGATGTTTTCCGACGCGATCAGCTCGACCTGCGATTGCTGCCGCTCGAGTTCCTTGAGCACCGAGTTGCGCACCAGCGCGTCGCGTTCGGCTAGGGTCTGCGTAAAGAAAGGATTGGTGTTCGACATGGGTTCGCTTCGCTGACAGTGGCTAACGGATCGGGCGCCCGGCCCGGGCGGCTTGGGTCGCTTGAGCGGCCGCTGTTGCGGCTCGCGCCAGACGGCCTTCGTGACGGCTCTATTCTTGTCGTTCGCCCGCGAGGTCAATTTACGAATTCAGACGTGTTCTTTATTTTTTCCGCCATCGAGGTCGGTTTTTGACAAGCGTAGTGTTTGTCGCTTTTCCGGTCGCGCCATCGTGATGGCCGTACGCTGCCGGCTGCCGTGTTGCATGCTGCTGTGCGCCATGCCGCACAGCCGGCGGGCGGCCAGGTATGACGGCGGTGCGTGCTGCACAGCGGCAGTGCGGCGCCGCGTTACGGTCGTGCAGCGGCTATGCGCAAGCTATTAAGGGAAGCTCAGGGTTTAGCCGTATGGCACGCTTGTTGCCTGAATCACAGAATTAAAAAAGCGGTTCTCCCCACACACACGCTGCGAAACATCGCGCTGAAGGACGCCTGGATCATGTCGCCCGATCGAGTCAGATCGCTGTCACATTTCGTGTTCATGCCAGTGCCGAACTTCACGATGATCGCGTTCACCAACGCGATCGAAATCCTGCGCATGGCCAACTATCTGAGCGGCGAAACGCTTTACCGCTGGACCATCGCCAGCCCCGAAGGCGGGCCGGTGCACGCCAGCAATGGCCTCGCGATCGATACCGTGCCGGTGGCGAGCGTCAGCCGAGCCGACATCGTGTTCGTGTGCGGCGGCATCAACGTGCAACGCGAGACGCGTCCGGAACACCTGGCGGCGCTGCGCGCTTTCGCACGTGCCAACGTGATGCTCGGCAGCCTGTGCACGGGCACCTACACGTTGGCCAAGTCCGGCTTGCTGGCTGGCTACGCATGCGCGATTCACTGGGAGAACATGTCCGCGCTGAAGGAAGAGTTTCCCGACACGCGCTTCCTGAAAGAGCTGTTCGTGATCGACCGCGACCGCGTGACCTGCACCGGCGGTGTTGCGCCACTCGACATGATGCTGCACCTGATCGCGCCACGCGTCGGTACGCCGCGCGTCACGCAGATTGCCGAACAGTTCGTCATCGAGCACGTACGCGACACCAGCGCACAGCAGAAGATGCCGCTGGTCGCGCGACTGGGCTCGGCGAACAAATCGCTGTTCGAAGTGATCTCGCTGATGGAAAACAACATCGAAGAGCCACTGTCGCGCGAAGAGCTCGCACGGCTCGCGAACATGTCGCAGCGGCAGTTGCAGCGCCTCTTTCGCGAGTATGTCGGCATGACGCCGACGCACTACTACCTGACGCTTCGGCTGCGCCGCGCGCGCGAATTGCTGCTGCAAACCGATATGTCGATCATGCACATCACGATGGCGTGCGGCTTTCAATCGGCTTGCCATTTCAGCAAGAGCTATCGCGATGCATTCGGCACTGCGCCGACACGCGAGCGCCGCCGCCAGGCTGCGCCGTTTGCAGCGGCCGAGCACGCCGACGTGGTGCTGAACGGTTAGCGCGTCGGTTGCGGCCGCAAGGCCTAAGCTGGCCGGCGATGTCAAAGGCCGATGGCGGAATCGTTCCATCCGAACGCCGAATTCGTTCTATGTCAGCGATTAATGTCCGCATCTACTGACTGTTGTCGTCGCGCATCGGCGCGGCGCCCCACCGTCACGTCGATGAGGATTCCATGCCGACTTCGCCCTCGCCGTCCGCACCGCGCGTCAGCGCCGCCGCCCGCCTCGAACGACTGCCGATGTCCGGCTACCACCGCACTATCTTTTTCGTCATTGCACTCGCGTTCTTTTTCGATTCGGTCGATCTCGGCACGATGACGTTTGTGCTCGGCTCGATCAAGAGCGAGTTTCAGCTTTCCAGTGCGGCCGCCGGGCTGGTTGCGAGCGCAAGCTTTTTCGGCATGGTGATCGGCGCGGCGGTTTGCGGGCTGCTGGCGGACCGCTTCGGGCGGCGGCCGGTGTTTCAGTGGAGCATGGTGTTGTGGGGGCTTGCGTCGTATCTGTGTTCGACGGCGCACAGTGTCGATGCGTTGATCCTGTATCGCGTGCTGCTCGGCATCGGCATGGGGATGGAGTTTCCGATCGCGCAGACCTTGCTGTCGGAGCTCGTACCGACCTCCGAGCGCGGACGCATGGTGGCGCTGATGGATGGGTTCTGGCCGCTGGGATTCATTACCGCCGGCGTAGTGACCTATTTCGTGTTGCCGCATGCGAACTGGCGTACGGTGTTCGCGTTGCTGGCGATTCCGGCGGTGTTCGTGCTGGTAGTGCGGCGCCTCGTGCCCGAGTCGCCGCGTTGGCTCGAGCATCGGCGGCGGTTTGGCGACGCGGATGCAGTGGTGACGAAGATTGAAGGCAAGGTGATGCGTGCGCTTGGAATCGCGGCGCTGCCGCAGCCGAAACCGTTGCTTGTGCAAGCGGAACACACCGGCATGGGCGCGTTTCGGGAAATCTGGAGCGGGGTTTACCGGCGCCGCACGGTGATGGTGTGGGCGTTGTGGTTCTTTGCGCTACTGGGCTTTTATGGTCTGACGTCATGGCTTGGCGCGCTGTTGCAACAGGCCGGAATCGCAGTGACGCGCTCGGTGTTGTACACCGTGCTGATTTCGCTTGGCGGCGTGCCGGGGTTTTTGTGCGCGGCGTGGCTGGTCGAGCGGTGGGGGCGTAAGCCCACTTGCATCGCTTCGCTGGCAGGGGGTGGGGTGATGGCCTATCTGTATGGCCAGGCGGCGCTGCATGCGGACGGTGTTGCGGTGCTGATCGGTACCGGGTTGGTGATGCAGTTCTTCCTGTTCGGGATGTGGGCCGCGCTCTATACGTATACGCCGGAACTGTATGGCACCGGCGCGCGGGCAACCGGGTCGGGTTTTGCTTCGGCGATCGGACGCGTCGGCTCGTTGATCGGGCCTTATGCGGTGGGCGTCGTATTGCCGATATTTGGGCAGGGCGGCGTGTTTACGTTGGGGGCCCTTTCGTTCGGCGTGGCGGCGGTGGCGGTCTGGACGCTCGGCATCGAAACCAAAGGGCTCACGCTTGAAACACTGGCACAGGGCGACGATGCACAAGCGCCAGCGTTTCGCGTCGTGGTGGATGACGGACGGTGACCACAAGGCTTCAACCCGCCAGACTGCCCGCCGGCTGCTGCGGCAAGCGCACCCTGAAAATCGCGAATTTGCCTTCGCGCGGATAACCGTTCGAGAAGTTCAGCTCATGCAGGTGTGAATCCGCGATATACAGGTAGCCGTTCTGGATCGCAAAGCCATCGGCCCACGACAACTGCGGATGCTTGCCGACGAAGGTCTTTTCGACGAGCCCCGGTTTGCCGCCGCGCTCGACCACGTCGAATGCGACTACGGTGCGCTTCTCCAGATCGCCGCCGTACAGTTCGCCGGCGCCGCTCATGATCAGGCCACCGGTCAGCGCGCCGTCGCCGAGATACTGCACCTGTTGCGACAACTGCTGTGCGGAAAGAGACGTATCGATCAACGCCGCAGTCGGAATGCGCCAGTAGTGATGATCGGTCAGTGGGCGCGCGTACAGCCACTGGCGGTCCGGCGATAACGCAATGCCGTCGGTCTGCAGCACCAGCACGCTACCGTCGAGCTTGCGCGCGATGCGCTCGCCGAACATCAGATGTTCGTTGGGGTCAGCCACGCTCGAGCGATCGCCTGCCAGCAGCAAACGCGACTCGCCGCTTTGCAGGTTGGTCGCGACCACGCCGCCCTGATTGCCCGCATTGCTGAGATACGCATAGCCATGCTTCAGGTCGACGCGAATGTCGTTCAGCGAATCCTTCGGCGTGACCAGCTTACCGTAGTCGAACTGGCGCACGATCTTGCGCGCGGCCAGATCGAACTCGACCAGCTTCGGCGGCTGACGGCTCTGGTCTACTGACGGCAGCGACGAATCGAGCGCCCACAGATGATCCTGCTCATCGACCCATAGCGCCTGCACCGAAATCCACTGCTGCGAGCCATCCTGATCCGGTTTGTAGACGTTCCAGCTTTCATCGGGGAACGGCGTCAGTGCGCCGCTCGACGCATCGACTTCCACCATGCTGTAGCGAGACCGCTTGACCGACGCGGGCGCCGTGGCAAACACCCGGCCCTGCCGCGATACGCCGATGCCGACCAGACGAAAGTCGTCGCCGAAGGTGGCTACCGTTTCGAGCCGCGGCGCGTGCCGCGCGGGCGATGCACCCGATGCGGCCCACGCATTTGCGCACGCGCCTGCGCCGAGCGCACCGCCGAGCAAGCCCGCGCCGAGCGACGCGAGCACGCGCCGCCGCGCGTTCGGTTGACGGGATTCTGTTGTCATCAGGCATCCTCTTTATGATTTGACTTGATGAATGCGCCGCGCACCAACCGGCGAAGGACCGCTACGCCAAAGCTGTCGTTCCTTACGGGGCAGTTGTCTCGATTGCCTGGGCCTCGGGTGGAACGGTCCGATTCTAACCGCGCGCGGCGCGAAAACTATGTGGCAGCTGCAATTGATGCCGGTTGTATCAGCTTGCAAACCGCTTTAGCCCACTCACCGGACGCTGACGCGCGGCCCGGCAAATACCAGCGCAAGCCCGCTCACGATCGCCACCATCCCTGCAATACCGGTCCATCCCAGCGCATGATGAAGGAACACGTAATCCATCAACGCCGTCACGACCGGCACCAGATAGAACAGGCTTGTGATGTCGACCAG
Organism: Paraburkholderia sp.; assembly: GCA_035536055.1. Classification (GTDB taxonomy): domain Bacteria; phylum Pseudomonadota; class Gammaproteobacteria; order Burkholderiales; family Burkholderiaceae; genus Paraburkholderia. Next base: position 7,781 of record DATLOW010000026.1, read on the forward strand.
ATTGCCGCGTCGGATCAACTCGTAAAAAAGTAGTTGCGCAGCCACCGAAATAACCAGCGCGAGCCACAACAACGGCACGACGAAGCTCAGATTCCATTCGACCCGAACCGGCGCGAACGGCATGGCTATCACGCACATCAGCAACGCAATCGCATATTGCAGCGGCAATACGTCGGCCGGCGCGCAAGCGATGCGTTTTTGTAGCAGCGCGCCAAAGGTGATACACAGCAACGCACCCACAGCAAACGCGGTACCCGCCCCGCCGACATCGGTTCCCGCGAAGCTGCCGTACAGCACCAGCGCCAGTCCGCACAGCGCAGCCGCAAGGCCCGCGACCCGGCGCGCGGCAAAGCGCCGCTCGAGCATCAGCAGCGTCAGCACCGGTTGTGCGCCGAGCACGATGCCGAGCACGCCTGGGTTGACGCCATGCGCAATCGCGAAGAAATAGTTCAGCGAATAGCCGCCCACCATCAGCATGCCGGCGATACCCGCCTGCCGACGTGTGCCGCGCGGCGGCAGCCATTGCCGCCGCGCGAAGCCGATGCCGAGCATTACCAGCAGTGCGAGCGCAAAGCGCATCGTGAGAAAGGCAAGCGCACTTGCGTGCGCCAGACCAGATGAAGTAAAGATCGCGCCGCTGCTCCACAGCAAAACGAAAAGCGTGGTCGAGCCGTGAGCGGCCCAACTCCGGTTGGATAAAGACATGATGTTGATGCCCTGTCGAAGAAAACGAACGGGCTTCCGCGCGCATGCTGTTGCATGCGCGGCACCAAACTACCGATCAACGCGGAAACCGCCGGATGGACCGAATCAGTCCTGAGCGAACGAGGCCGGCGGCGGAGGGCAAGCGGCTTGCGTGGCACCCCCCGTCATCCGGACGGGCGATACGGCTGGAGGCGCAAGCGGGGGCATTGGCGAACACATGAGCGCGCGCGGGCATACGCCAGCCTCTGGGGCTGCGGCGATGCCATGACTGCGATGCGGCGCTTCGTTCATGATGGATTTGCAAATATGCAGATGCGGGTATGCAGCAATGTTGAATTGTCGAAACGACGATTCAACGGCACTTTGACACGACATCGCGCGAACGTCAACCGCAGTGCATCGATGGACTATCCCGCTTCAACTTGCGCATAGTGCTGCGAAGATTCACGCTCGACATCGGGCTGCTAACAAGGAAAACCATGAGCGATTCCCTCCAGACAGTGAACTGGGACGATCTGCGCATCGTCAAAGCGATCGGCGAAAGCGGCAGTCTCGTCGCTGCGGCTACCGCGCTCGCGCTGAATCATTCAACTGTGTCGCGGCGTCTTGCGCTGGTCGAACAGACGCTCGGCGCAGTGCTGTTCGACCGGCGCCGCACCGGTTATGTGCCGACCGGCGCGGGCGCAGATATCATCGCGCTGGCCGAGCGCGTCGAAAAAGACATTCTGAGCGTCGCGCGCCGCGTGTCTGGCCCCGCGCAGAGCTTCAAAGGCGATCTGCGGATCACCACCAGCGATGCATTGCTGCTCGACTTTCTCACGCCGATCATTGCCGACTTCCAGATCCGCAATCCGAGCGTGCGAATCGAAATGATCGTCAGCAACAAGGCATTGAATCTTGCGCGCGGCGAGTCCGATATTGCATTTCGCGCCACCACCGAGCCGCCGGAAAATCTGTTCGGCCGCAAGGTCGGTACCGTCGCATGGGGCATCTACGGGCGCCGCATCGACTATGTCGGCACCACGCCCGAACTGAACGAACTGTACCGGCGGCAATGGGTATCGTACGGCAAAGGCCTGTCGGGTCTGAAGGCATTCAGGTTCGTCAACGAACGCGTGCCGGCCGAGCGGATTGGTTATCGGAGCGATTCGGTTGCGGGCGTCGCTTCGGCGATTGCCGCGGGCCTCGGCATCGGCTTTTTGCCGTGCATGCATGGCGATCTGGTCGGCAGTCTGATCCGGATCAGCCCGATCGAGCCGGAGGTGTACAGCGAACTGTGGATTCTGACCCACCCGGACATCCGCAAGTCCGGTCGCGTCTATGCGTTCATGCAGCATTGCGCGCAGGCGATCATCCAGCATCGCGAGTTTATCGAAGGCCGCGAGTTGCGCTTCGGTCACCCGATGGGACTCGACCGCTAGCGGCCCTTCGTCCGCAATTTTGCGGAGTCTATTCCGCGCAAATATGGTCTTCCGCGCGGGGTCGCCCACTTAGAATGCGTCGCATACCGCTGACGTCGGGTTCCCCCCGGTGCCCGGTCAACGGTGTCCTGCAGGGCCTTGAGCCCTGTTCAGGCGGCCATTGAACTTTGTGAGGACCCTGCTTCATGAGCATCACAGCGATCGCTAAACCCGCCAGTTCCCTGTTGAGCCCCACCGATCACGCACTGCTGCTTGTCGACCATCAGTCGCAGATGGCGTTCAATACGAAATCGATCGACATCACGAACCTGCGCGCACATGTGGGCATCCTTGCGCACGCGGCAAAGGGCTTCAAGGTGCCGACGATCGTCTCGACGATTTCGCGCGAATCGTTCGCGGGCCCGCTGTTCGACGAGGTGACCGAAGCGTTTCCGGATGCGGACGTGATTGACCGTACCACGTCGAACGCATGGGAAGACGAGCACTTCATCGCACGCATCAACGCGACCGGCAAGAACCGGCTGGTCGTCGCCGGTCTGTGGACTTCGGTGTGCTGCAACGGCCCGGTGCTGTCCGCGCTCGAACAGGGCTTCGAAGTCTACGTGGTCACCGATGCATGCGGCGACTGCACGCTCGAAGCGCACGAGCGCGCGGTCGAACGGATGATCCAGGCCGGCGCGCGCCCGATCACCGCGCTCACCTATGTGCTCGAACTGCAGCGCGACTGGACACGGGCCGAAACCTACGACCTCACCACCGGCATCGCAATGCGCTTTGGCGGCGCGTTCGGCATCGGCGTCCAGTACGTGAAGCAGATGTTCGGCGCGCACGAGAGCAAATAAGCAGCAGCCCATTCGGCCACCCGTGCAACCCCTGTTCGCATGAGACCGTACTTACTTTCGCTGGGCGCCGGTCTGCTCGTCGGCATCATCTATGCGCTGCTCGGGGTACGCTCGCCGGCGCCGCCCGCGATCGCGCTGCTCGGCCTGCTCGGCATGCTGATCGGCGAGCAGGCGGTGCCCTGCGCGAAACGCCTGCTGCACGGTGAAGCCGTCGCGGCAGCCGCGCAGGCCCCGGCTGCTCCGGAGTCGTTGCGCTCGCAAGCAAACTCGCCGCCTCAAGCCACCGGCACGCGTGAGCGCAACAGCCGGGAACATCAACCTTGACGCCTGGCGCGGCATCGCGCACGCGGCCGGCCGACTGCGGCAAAACCGGACGCTGCTCGCGCGATGCGTCGCGCACGCGGCACGCGCATCACCACGCAACATTGCAATGGCATACCGAGGCGGGCCGATGCTGGATTTGAAGGATGTCAGTTTCTTCGTGCACGTCGTAGAGCGAGGCGGCTTCACATCGGCTGCCGAACTGTTGGGAGTTCAGAAGTCGACGTTGAGCCAGCGGATCAAGGTACTCGAAGCGACACTCGGGGTGCGGCTGATCAACCGGACATCGCGTCAATTCGCCATGACCGAAGTGGGCGGCGAATTCTACCGGCATGCGCTGGCGCTGCTGCAAAGCGCGAGCGCCGCGGAACAGGCGATGCGCAAGCGGGTCGTCGAGCCGAGCGGCGTGATCCGCATGACGGTTCCGGTGGAAATCTCGCAATGCCTGCTGCGCAACGTGATGCCGGCCTTTTTGAACCAGCATCCGAAGGTGGCGATTCAGGAACACGCGACGGACCGCTTCGTCGACATCGTCGGCGAAGGCTTCGATCTTGCGCTGCGAGGCCATACGTCGAGGCTGCAGGATTCCAATCTGATCCAGCGGCCGATCGCCAGCATGCCATGGTATCTGTTCGCCGGGCCCGCTTATCTCGAACGCTGCGCGCCCATCAAACATCCCGCCGATCTCGCCGGTCACGCGATCATTTCGATCGTGCGCCGCGGGCCACCGCAATGGCAGCTGCGAGGGCCGGACGACGAAGCGGTGACCGTGCAGATTGTGCCGCGCTACCAGAGCAACAATCTGTTGTCGCTGAAAGAAGCCGCGCTGTCGAATCTCGGCATTGCCGCGCTGCCCGGTTTTCTGTGCCGCGCGGAGCTGTATGCCGGTTCGCTGCGGCAATTGCTGCCGGGCTGGATCGCTTCCGACGCCTGGTTGTCTGCGCTAATGCCCAATCGCACGGGGCTGCTGCCCGCGGTGCGCCTGCTGGTGGATTTTCTGGCGGCGGAAGTGCCGAAGCTGACTGCGTTCAGTCAGGCTACCGGGCCGCTGGTGGTGCGCGGGGTTGCGTCCGGGGTTGTGTCCGGGATTGCGTCCAGCAAGCATGCGTGATGCCGCGCATCGTGCCGGCCGCAGCGCCGCTCGCGCCCGCTTTTACGAGTAGCGTGCAAGCGGCGCCGGCTGCACGACGTCCCGATCGCGCAGGTAGTCGTGCTTCGCGCCCTGCAAATGATCGACGCACAACTGCGCGAGCGCCCAGTTGTCGCTGCCCTTCAGCATCTGGATCATGATGCTGTGGTGGCGCGCCGATTGTTGCGCGTGCGCGATATCGGTGGTCTTGGTGGCGCGCACCGGCAAGCTCAGCAGCATGTAGTGCTGGATCGATTCGACCAGATAGCGGTTACCGCACGCCGAAAACAACGCGACGTGAAACGCGTCGTTTGCTTCATGCAGTGCGCTGAAGTCGCGCTTGCGCAGTGCCTTCACATAGCGCGCTTCGATCTGTTCGAGCGTGTCGATCAGCGCGGCGCTAGCGGGCAGCGGTATCAGCAGCGCGGCCTGGCGCTGCAACATTTCGCGCACTTCATAGATTTGCCGCACTTCGTCGGGCGTCAGCATGCGCACCGACACCCCTTTGTTTTTCTCGCGTACCGCGACGCCCAGCCGCTCGAGCTCGTACAGCGCCTGGCGGGTGAAATGGCGGCTCGCCGAAAAGCGCGCCATCAGATGGTCTTCGACGAGGCGGGTGCCGGGCGCGAGGCGTCCGAAGATGATGTCCTCGCGCAACGCGTTGGCGATGTCCTCCACCTGAACGTGGCCCAGTCTCGCGGCGTCGGGCGCTGAATCGTGATGGTCCGTCATGCTTTCACACGCGTGGGAGAGTGACGGATTCGATGCGCACGCATCGATCTTTAGCCGCGCGCATAGATGGCTTCGACGATTTCGAGGGTGCGCAGATTGTCGTCCGGCGCAGTTTCGAACGGCGTGCCGCCAGCCAGCGCCGTGACGAAATGCTCGATCGCGCCGGCGTACGAGTCGATATAGCACGCCTGCAGGTCGTAGCGCAGGTCTTCCGCTTCGGCGCCGCGATAACTCAGCAGCGGGCCGTCGAGCGTAATCGTGCCGCGTTCGCCGACGATCGTCAGCTTGTCGCTCTGTGCGGGCGCCGCGCCGTGCACCGTGAAGCTCGCCATCAGATGCACCACGGCGCCGTCTGCGCCGGTCAAGGTCAGCGAAGCGCGGTCTTCGCCGCGCATCGCGCTGCAGCCGTGGCCGATGCGGCTGTGTTCGAGCGTCAGGTCGCCCAGCAGGAAGCGCAATGCGTCGATGTGGTGGATCAGCACTTCCATCACCAGCGCGCGGTCGAGCGTCGCGATAAAGGGCTGCCGCTCGAGCGCCGGATAAGCGCCCTGCGCATCGGCCAGCAGGCCCGACGTGAACAGCGTCATCTGCGCCTGCTGCACACGCCCGACGCGGCCGGCTTTCAGCCATGCCGCGATCTGCCGGTAGTACGCGCGAAACCGCCAGTTCTCATGCACCATCAGACGCGTGTGGCCGGCCACCTCGCGCGCCAGTTCGCGCGCTTCGTCATAGGTCGGCGCGAGCGGCTTTTGACACAGAATCGGCAAACCGCGTGCAGCGGCCGCGCGCACGTACTGCGCGTGAAACTCGCGCGGCGCGGCGATGTCGACCGCATCGAGCGCGCCGGCTTCGAGCATCGCGCGCGCGTCGTCGTACACGCGCTCGATCGCAAAGGCCTCGGCGCGCTGTTCGGCACGTTCGCGCGCCGGGTCGGCGATCGCCGTCACTTTGGCGCGCGCGCCCTGCCGCTGCCACGCCAGCAGATGATGCTGCGTCACCCAGCCCGCGCCGATCAGACCGATTCTGAACATCCGCACTCTCCTCACTCGTTGGACTACTGCCACTTCGATGCAGAGTCATTATTAATAATGAAGTACCAGGCGGTCAACTTTCCGAGCGTTTACCCGCACCTGTCGCGCATTTCATCAATAACCGTTGACGCGACCCGCACCGATTATTAATAATCTGCTCGACAAAGGGAAGGAGACGCCCGATGACTGCCAGTTCATCCACTACCGCCGTACCGATCAGTTCGGCGCAGCCGATGCGCGCACGCGTGATCGTTGCGTCGATCCTCGGCAATTCGCTCGAGTGGTACGACTTCACGGTCTACGCCTTTCTCGCCACCATCATCAGCAAGCACTTCTTCCCTAACTCGACACCGAGCGTCGCGCTGCTGTCGACCTTCGCGGTGTTCGGCGTCGGCTTCGTGGCGCGGCCGATCGGCGGCGTGCTGATCGGGCTGTTCGGCGACGCGAAGGGACGCAAGCCCGCGCTGCTGCTGACCATCGGCTTGATGGCATGCGGCACCGGCCTGATCGGCCTGCTGCCGACCTACGACAGCATCGGCATCTGGGCGCCGGCGCTGCTGGTGGTCGCGCGCTCGCTGCAGGGCTTTTCGGCGGGCGGCGAATGGGGCGGTTCGGCATCGTTTCTGGTCGAGTGGGCGCCGGCCCATCGGCGCGGGCTGTATGGCAGCCTGCACCCCGGCAGCATTTTCCTCGGGCAGATGGTCGGCACGGCTGTCACTGCGATTCTCAGTTCGTCGCTCGGGCCCGAGCAGATGTCGGCATGGGGTTGGCGCGCGCCGTTTCTGGTCGGCGCGCTGATCGGCCCGCTCGGCCTGCTGGTGCGCAACAAGGTCGACGAAACGCCGGTGTTCGAACGTGCTGCACAGGGCAGCGCGATGCAGGCGCAGCCCACGCGGCTGCCGTGGCGCATGATGCTGTTCGCGTTTGCATTCGCCGCGGTGCAGTCGGTCGCGATCTACATCTATCTGTCGTACTTCCCGACCTTCCTGCAGCACTTCGTGGGCTGGAGCGCGAGCGACGCGCTATGGTCGACGGCGCTTGCCACGGTGGCGACCGGCGTGGCGGTGGTGTCGTCGGGCGCGCTGTCGGACCGCATTGGACGCAAGCCGATTCTGCTGTTCAGCTGCGTGGTGTTTCTGCTGCTGTCGTATCCGCTCGTATGGGCCATCGTGCACGGCGCGCCGCTTGCGCTATCGGTAGCGATCCAGGCGGCGCTCAGCGCGAACTGCGGGTTGTTTATCGGTAGCATGGCCGCTGCGCTGGTCGAGATGTTTCCAACGCGTCGGCGGCTGACCGGCCTCAGCACTTCGTACAACCTCGCTTCGATGGTGTTCGGCGGCTTTGCGCCGTTTATCGCCACGTGGCTGATCGCGCGCACGAACAGTCCGATTTCGGTCACGTACTACGTGATTCTCGGTGCGATGGTGTCGCTGCCAGCGGTGCTGCGGTTTCGCGAGACGAGGGGACGGCCGCTCGATTGACGGCGCGGTCGCGCCGCGGCGTTAAGATTCCGGTGCTCGGTTCCCCGTCTCCGGAGGTTTCATGTCCGCCGTGTCGGCATTCAAGCTGGTCCTGCTTTCGCTGATTGCGATCATCGCGCTCGAACTGATCGCCAAGCGGCTGCGCCTGCCGCCGTCTGCGGCGCTATTGATCGGCGGCGCAGCGATGGCCTTTGCGCCCGGGCTGCCGCCCGTCGTGTTCGACCCCGACCTCGTGCTGATCGTGTTTCTGCCGCCGCTGCTGATGGACGGCGCTTACTTCTTCGTGTGGAACGACTTCAAGCGCTATCTGAAGCCGATCCTGCTGTTCGCGATCGGCGCCGTCGCCTTCACCACGTGGGTCGTCGGCGCAGTCGTGCATCTGGTGGTGCCTGCGCTGCCGTGGGCGGCCTGCTTCGCACTGGGCGCGGTCGTATCACCGCCGGATGCGATCGCGGCCAAGGCCGTGCTCGAACGCCTCGCGCTGCCGCGGCGGCTGATGGTGCTGCTCGAAGGAGAAAGCCTGCTCAACGATGCGGCCGGCCTCGTGCTGTTTCGCTTCGCGGTAGCCGCTGCACTGACCGGCGCGTTCAGCGCACCGCATGCGATCGCAACCTTCGCCGGCCTTGCGGTGGGCGGTGTCGTGGTCGGCTATCTGGTCGGTCACCTGGTGATCCGCGCGATGCGTTTGATCAACGACGACTATCTGGTCGTCACGCTCGGCGCGATCTGCGGCTGGATCAGCTATATCGTCGGCGAACTGCTCGGCGTATCGAGCGTGATCGCCACCGTGACCACCGGCATGCTGCTTGGCTGGCATCAGCACGAGGTGTTTTCGGCCAGCGTGCGCGACCGCGGCTCGTCGTTCTGGCGCGTGATGGTGTTCGTCTTCGAAGCGCTCGTATTCGTGCTGATGGGTCTGTCGCTGCGCGGCGTGATGGTGCGCCTCGGCGGTTACGACAACGCGATCGGCCTGCTCGGTCCTGCGGCGCTTGCGGTGGTGATCACCGTCGTGCTGTCGCGCGGCGTCTGGACCTTCGGCATCGCCGCGCTCGAGAAACTGACCAGCCTGATCTTGCGGCGCCCGCCCAGCGGGCTCGACTGGCGTTCCGCTTCGGTGGTCAGCTGGGCCGGCATGCGCGGCGTCGTGACCCTCGCGATTGCGCTGTCGCTGCCCGAGTCGATGCCCGGACGCGACCTGACGATCTTTGCCGCGTTCTGCACGATTCTGGTCACGGTGCTGCTGCAAGGAACCACGCTCGGTCTGCTGATCCGGCTCGTCGATCCCGAGCACGATCTGCAGCAGACCGACTATCTGAGCGAGCCGCAGGCCTGGGCCAGGATCGAGAAAGCGCAGCTGGAAGCGATCATTCCGCTGGTGCATGCGCGGGACGGTACCGTGATACACCCGCGGCTGCTCGAGCAGTACACGTATCGCGCGGAGCTGGTGAAAAAATACGAGAACGCCGTCAACTTCCCGCGCGACGTGCGTATCGCGCACTACGACGTCGTGCTGGCCGCGATCGCGGCCGGCCGCGTCGAACTGTTGCACATGCATCGAAACGGCCTGATTCACGACGACGTGCTGCATCTGCTCGAACGCGATCTGGATTTGCAGGAGATTTCGTCGCGGCTGGCGCGCGGCTAGCGCCGCGCCACGGGCCTTCCCGCAGCCCTGGGACGACGCAGGGACGTTCCGTCGCTCAAATATTACTAAACACTGTCAGAATAATTTCATATTCATTCCATAGCATGCATCGCGTGTCATCTGCGCGATGCAGCGGCCTTTGTGCTCGTTGCCGGCGCGCAGTTCGTCGACCGTCAACCCTCAATACGGATCACAAAGAACAATATGGAACATCCAACCGACACGTCCCGCCGCCGCGCGCTCAAAATGATTGCGGGTATGCCGATGTTTCCGCTCGGCGGCGCGCTGGCGGGCTCATCGCTGCTCGCCGCGTGCGGAGGCGACGATCCCGCGGCCAGCGCCGCCACGCCCGCTGCCGCGTCACAGGCCACCTTCGAGTCAGCGTCGTTCGGCAGCATGGCGGCTCCGACGCTGTCCGATCCTGCCGCAATGGCCAAAACCACCGTAGCCTCGACGCTGACCGCGCGCTTCAGCAACGGCAGCAGCCGCGAATACAAGCTCGCGTATCAATCGTTCTTTACGACCGGCGATGTGGTGCCGAAAACCGGCGGCGGCACGATCGTCGCAGGCAGCTATTTCGACATCAACAACCAGCCGATCATCGACCGTTCGAAGGCAGGCAGCGAACGGCAATTCTTCTCGGACTGCCCTGACGGCACGTCGCTGCTGCAGCTCGACAAACCGACCGTGGCCGGCGTCAAGGGCAAGGCAGTGTTCGCGGTCGTGCAGTTCGAATACGCGCGCTTCGATCAGGCGGCCACCGATATGTACGGCAAGCTGCCCGCGCCGATCGCGGTGCTGACGCTCGATCAGGATCAGAGCACCGGCAAGCTGTCGCTGCTCAGCTATTCGAACGTCGATACGTCGGCGGCACACGGGCTGTGGATCACCTGCGGTGCGAGCCTGTCGCCTTGGAACACGCATCTGTCGAGCGAAGAGTACGAGCCGGACGCGACGCTCGCCGCCACCGATGCGCAGCTGCGCGCCTATAGCCAGAACCTGTACGGCGATCCGGCGCGCGCCAACCCTTATCACTACGGCCATCTGCCGGAAATCACCGTGCACCCGGACGGTACCGGCAGCGTGAAAAAGCACTACTGCCTCGGCCGCATCTCGCACGAGCTGATTCAGGTGATGCCCGACAAGCGCACCGTGCTGATGGGTGACGACGCAACCAATGGCGGGCTGTTCATGTTTATCGCCGACGCCCCCGCGGATCTGTCGGCCGGCACGCTGTACGTGGCGAAGTGGCAGCAAACCTCGTCGGCCGGCGCCGGCGCGGCGACGCTGACGTGGATCAAGCTCGGCCACGCGACCAGCGCGGAAATCGAAGCGCTGGCGAACCAGCTGACGGCTGCGGACATTCTGGAAGTGATCGCCGTCAGCGATTCCGATACCACGGTGCCCGCCGACTCGGCGTTCCGCAAGATCAACTTCGGCGGCAAGTTCAACTGGGTGAAGATCAAGCCCAATATGGAAAAAGCCGCGACCTTCCTCGAGACGCATCGCTATGCCGCACTCGCGGGCGGGAGCATGTGCTTCACGAAGCTCGAAGGCACCACCGTCAACGCGAAAGACAAGGTGCTGTACTCGGCGATGTCGCAAGTGGTCAGCTCGATGGTGCGCGGTAACGCGCATGCAACCGACATCGCGCTGGACAAGGCGATCAACAGCGGCGCGGTGTACGCGCTGAATCTGCGCGGCGGCCAGCACGCCACCGACGGTTCCGCGATCGATAGCGAATGGGTGCCGATCGATATGAGCGCGCCGGCAGCACTGGTCGGCGAGGACCTCGCGGCAGCCGATGCGCTCGGCAACACCGCCAATGTCGAAAAGATCGCGAATCCCGACAACCTGAAGTTCTCGGAAAAGCTGCGCACGCTGTTCATCGGCGAAGATAGCGGCATGCACGTCAACAATTTCTTGTGGGCCTATCACGTCGATACGAAGACGCTGTCGCGCGTGCTGTCGACGCCCGCCGGTGCGGAATCGACGGGCCTGCATGCGGTCGACGAAATCAACGGCTGGACGTATGTGATGAGCAACTTCCAGCATGCGGGCGATTGGGGCGGCATTCACAGCAAGGTGAAAACGACGCTCGATCCGCTGGTACGTGCGAACTACAAGGAAGGGTACGGTGCGTCGGTCGGCTATCTGACCGCGGATCTGACGGCCGTCAAGCTGTAACGCCAATCCGCTGATACGAAGCGGCCCCGGGGGGGACCACAGCGCGCCGCGGCTGCGGCGCGCTGTCTTATCTGGCCAGCACACCGGGCACTTGCTCAGGCGCTCTTCTTCGCTCCCCACAGTCCACCGGCCCCAGCCGATCCGCGCCCTGCGTTCCCGCGACTAGCCACGCGCATGGGCGGCACCTGCGGCGGTCCGCATGCTTACACGCATTACATTTCACTTTCGTTGTGCGCGCAGCAAAGTGCCGTTCGGTACGTTATTCGTCTATTTGCTAAGCTTGCTCAATGCGTAAATTCATTCAGAGGAACAGCATATGAGCGAGACATCAGCGTACGAACCGCCGAAGGTCTGGACGTGGAGCAAGGGCAACGGCGGTCACTTTGCCAGCATCAACCGGCCGATTTCCGGTGCGACGCACGACAAGGAATTACCGGTCGGCCGTCATCCGCTGCAACTCTATTCGCAGGGCACGCCGAACGGCGTGAAGGTCACGGTGATGCTCGAAGAGCTGCTGGCACTCGGCCATCGCGGCGCCGAGTACGATGCGTGGCTGATCAGGATCGGCGACGGCGACCAGTTCGGCAGCGGCTTCGTCGAAATCAATCCGAACTCGAAAATCCCCGCGCTGGTCGATCGCAGCGGTACCAAGCCGGTACGCGTATTCGAATCGGGCGCGATCTTGCTGTATCTGGCCGAAAAGTTCGATGCGTTGCTGCCCCGCGATCACGCCGCGCGCGCCGAGTGTCTGTCGTGGCTGTTCTGGCAAATGGGCAGTGCGCCCTATCTTGGCGGCGGCTTCGGCCATTTCTACGCATATGCGCCGTCGAAAATGGAATATCCGATCGACCGGTTTGCGATGGAGGTCAAGCGCCAGCTCGACGTGCTCGACAAACGGTTGGCGCTTACCGAATACGTGGCCGGCGACGCATACACGATCGCCGACATCGCCATCTGGCCGTGGTACGGCATTCTCGTCAAAGGGCTGATTTACGGGGCCGGCGAGTTTCTTTCGGTGCAGGACTATCGCCACGTGCAACGCTGGTCCGATACGATCGGCAAGCGCCCGGCCGTGCAACGCGGCCGCATGGTCAACCGGGTTTCCGGCGAGCCTTCGAGCCAGTTGCATGAACGTCACGACGCGACCGACTTCGAGACCCGTACCCAGGACAAGCTATCCCCGCAGACCTGATGCAACGGCAGCCTCGCTTTCCAACACAATCTTCAAGGTAGATCCAGACATGAGTGAGCCTGTGATGGCGGGCGTCGACGCGACCGAATCCGACACGCTGTACGCGTTAATGCGCCAGCGTTACGGTGCCTCGTGGACGCCCGCTTCCGATGCAGCCGGTGCGGCCGATGCATCCGTCAACGACGTGATCGGCACGATGCTGAAGCACCGCTCGGTGCGGGCATTCGCCGATCGCGCATTGCCGGACGACATTCTGCAAACCATTGCGGCCGCCGCACAATCGGCCTCGACGTCGTCCAATTTGCAGGCGTGGAGTGTGGTCGCGATTCGCGATTCACAACGCAAGGCACGACTTGCCGCACACGCGGGCAATCAGAAGCATGTGGCCAATGCGCCACTGCTGCTCGTGTTCATCGCGGATCTGTCGCGTTTGCGACGGCTTTCCGACGCGCAGAGCATGCAAGGACTCGGCCTCGACTATCTCGAAGCTTTTCTGGTCGCCGTCGCAGACGCTTCGTTCGCCGCGCAAAACACCGTGGTCGCCCTCGAATCGCTGGGGCTCGGCTGCTGTTATATCGGTGGCATGCGCAACCAGCCTGAAGCCGTTGCACAGGAACTCAGCTTGCCGCCCGAGGCATTCGCGGTATTCGGCCTCACCGTCGGCTATCCCGATCCTGCCGTGGTCACCGATATCAAACCGCGCCTGCCTGCTTCCGTCGTGTTGCATGTTGAACGTTACGAGCCCGAATCGGGCGCGGCGCTGGCGGACTACGACGCAACGATGAACGAATTCCAGCGGCTGCAGCAGATGCAGGAATGGAAGTGGACCGCGCAAGCATCGCGCCGTGTGCGCGGACCCGAGGCGCTGTCGGGCCGCGATCGTCTCGTCGAGGCTTTGCGCACGCTTGGCTTCGGCTTGAAGTAACGCGTAGCGGCTTGTGCCTGACGCATAGCGTATCGCCGCATGTGCCGGCTGGCGCCATTGCCGGCCGGCACATGCGGCCGCGTACGCGCGCTTGCGTCCCGCCGCCGACGCCAGATACATGCGGAACAGCTCGCGCACTTCGCGCAATCAGCATTGCGCGCGCGGCCGGTTCCTAGCGAGTGGCGCCGACCAGCCGTTTCAACATCATCATCAGCACCACAGCCATCACCTTCGCCTTTGCCGCGGTCAAGCCCGGGATCGTCTGCGCACGATCTCCGCTATCGCCGCGCGCTTTGACGCGCTTCGATGCGAACCATTGTCATAACCGGCGCAACAAAGATTTGGGGATTTAGGCGTTTACCCGAATTGGCCACCCTCCTAGACTTGATTCAACCGCTGCAGACAACCGCAACAAAGTCTGCAGCGATCAAAAACCAATCTCGGAGGTAAAAATCATGAAATCGCTTATCAAGGCTGTGGCAATCGCTGCTGTTCTCGCTATTCCGGCTGTGTCGTTCGCTCAATCGAACCAGCCCGTCACGCGTGCTGAGGTGCGTGCCCAACTGATTCAACTGGAAAAGGCCGGCTACAACCCGGCTGAAGCGGATCCGAACAACTATCCGGCCGATCTGCAAGCTGCTGAAGCACGAGTGGCAGCGAACAATGCAACCGTGCAAAACAGCAGCTACGGCCCGTCGACGAGCGGCACATCGCAATCCGGTCAACGTGCCGATGCGGTATTGAACAGCATCTCGCAGCCGGTGTTCCAGCATCACTAAACGGTTGCGCACCGGACGCCCGGGTCGTGCACGCAGCCGATCCCGCCGGAACGCAACACGAGAAGAATGACCGTGCGCCGAGTGGCAGACCCGAGTGACAGACATGTCGCCCGCGCACTGAGTCGAAAGAACCTCCCGTCGCCGGTTCGCCGGCGACTTCCCCGCCCAGCCTGCACGACTGGGCTTTTTTTCGTGCGCGCTTCCGTTTGCCCGCCGGCCCTCTTACCGGCGGCGTGCCGGCCGCATATTACGAGTTCCGAGAAACGGATTCAACGAAATATTCCAGCGAAATTGTCGCGCCAGCTGCAACGATCATTTCCTCGCATCAGGGTTTCTCCCAACCGGCTCGCCACCTACACTTGCATCAACGGCTGACAGACATGCCGCAACAAACTGAAACCAATACCGGAGGTAACATCATGAATTCGCTGATCAAGGCTATCGCTCTCGCTGCTGTTCTCGCTGTTCCGGCCGTGTCGTTCGCACAGTCGAACCAGCCGGTAACCCGCGCACAGGTCCGCGCCGAACTCGTGCAACTGGAAAAGAGCGGTTACAGCCCGTTCGATTCGAGCGACGCGCACTACCCCGCGGCGGTGCAGAAGGCCGAGGCTCGGGTGGCCGCCGATACGACCGGCTACGGCCCGTCGACCGCGGGTACGTCGCAAGCCGGTTCGGTCGCGCATGCGCCGGTGTACAACCAGTTCCTCGGTTCGCCGTACGACCACTCGTAAGCCATGCAGTTTCAGCGGTATGCTCCGCTGAAGCCGGTACTTCGATCGATGCAGACAGGCCCACGTTTTCACGTGGGCCTGTTTCATTTTGCGGGCAGCAAGTGCCTGTATGATGGCGGTCCGGCGCGAGGCAGCAAGCGCGCGCTGGTTGCCCGCACAACTGTCGCGCCGTTGGCCGCAGGTTTCCGGGCGCCTGCACAATCATTCACAAAGCTCCAGAGGAACACCGCCATGACGGCCGCAACGCAATTCGATCAGGTTTCCGTTGTCAAAAAAGCCAACGTCTATTTCGACGGCAAGTGCGTGTCGCACACCGTTCTGTTTGCCGACGGCTCGCGCAAGACGCTCGGTGTGATCCTGCCCGGCACGCTGAACTTCGGTACCGATGCGCCTGAACTGATGGAAGTGCAAGCCGGCCAGTGCCGCATCCGGCTTGCGGGCAGCGACGAGTGGAAGACCTATCGCGCCGGCGAATCGTTCTCGGTGCCCGGCAAGAGCCGCTTCGACATCGACGTGCTCGAAACGCTCGACTACGTGTGCAGCTACCTGTAAAACCTTCTGGCTGGAGCAACGGCTTTGTCGCTATCAGGCCGTCCGGCGCGCGACTTCAACGCAATTGTCGAACCGACCTGATGGCCGAAACCGAAGGCATCGCGCCCTTCGTTTTCGTTGTCACGCAACGCGCTTGTCGTTATCGAATATGAAACGACCCGCCAATGCCCACACTGACCGGCGGCCCGTAGTATGCCGGCGCATAGCCATAACCGTAATAACCAGGGGCAGGCGCATAGCCGTACGGCGGAGCGACCACACAACCGCATAGGCCGCTGATCAAAGCGACGGTAATGAACAATCGTTTCATCGACTTGTCCTGACGTGGTGGATAGGTAAATGCTCACACGCGGCGGCCAGTACCTGCAGCTGCGCCATGCATTGCAAGCGACAAGCCGAGTTTAGTGCGCGCCTATTTACGTTGGGTTTCCTCCGGACTTACACGTGTTACTCGTTGTGACCGCCGAAACATATTGGCTCGCTACACGCCGTTTTCGCTGAACGGCAGCCTTTTTGCGCGAAGTTTATGTCCACGCGCTTACGCTTAGCGGTTCGAGCGACAGCAGCGCTGCGTCCACTTCGCGCCGGTTCAGCACGCAGCCGCCGCTCGCGCAATCGCGGCAAGCACGACCGGCGCCTGAACAACGATAGCGAAGGCGGCCGGCCACCACGCATGGCTTGCGGCACGCCGACCGCGTGGAACCCATCATGGCGTACTCGTGGAAAGAGGTAGCAGAGGCCTGGTGCGTCTGCCTGAACGACTTTCTCGGCACAAGCGAAACCCGTCTTGCGGATTTCGATCCGTTCGAACGCCTCAAGCGAGAGCATCAGCGGTTTTCGATCGACCGGTTCGCATCGACCAGGTTGTCGCATGCCACCGGGTTGACACTGCATCTGTTGAAGTCGCATGACGCGCATATCCGCGTGACCGCTGTATTGCTAAGCGCCGACGGCAGCCGCGTTGGCTTCGTGGCACGCAAGCCCGAAGGCTGCGATCTCGTCAGTCTCGCGCCGGCACTGCGAGGCTGCGGACTGTCCGCGCATATGCTGCTTGCAACCCGCCTGTTGCGTGCGTCGACACAGGTCGCGGGCGTGTCCGATCTGCGTCGTGCCTCCAGCCAGCTATTCTGCGGCGGAAGCTATTCGGCCGCCGGTCTCGCGTGCACGCGCGCTGCGCACAGGATCGCTGTGATGCGCGGACTCGCCAGCGGCAAAACGATACCGCCGGCAGTACTCGCCGACTACCCGCAATTTACACGGCTGTTACAAGACGAACAGCGCGGAAAACTGCGCGGCAAACGGTGTGGCGAAAAGCCGCCCGATCGCACTTTGATCACGCCGCAGGCTGCACGCCACAAGCGACTGGTCCGCATAGCGCGTATGCGCAGACCACGATACGAAGCCACCGAGGGACACGCGCCGATGATTCAGCTGGTTGCGAACGTATCGGCGTGCGCGTCGACACCGGGCCACATCAATGCTTCGAAGCGTTCGGCGGGGATCGGCTCGGCGTACAAGAACCCTTGCGCAAAGTCACATCCGACGCCGATCAGGAAGTCGCGCTGCTCGATGGTTTCGACACCTTCCGCAATCACCTTCAGGCCAAGCTTGTGCGCCATCACGACGATCGCCTCGCAAAGCGCCTGGCTGTTGCGGTCGAAGCCGAGGTTCTGCACAAAAGAGCGGTCGATCTTCAGGTAGTCGATATCGAAGCGCTTCAGATAGGCGAGCGACGAGTAGCCCGTGCCGAAATCGTCGATCGAGATGCGAATGCCGGCATCGCGAAACGTCAGCAGCTTCTGGTCGATATCCGATTCGACATGCAGCAACAGCCCTTCGGTGATTTCGACCGCGACACTTTGGCCCGGCATGCCTTCATGAGCGAGATATTCGGACCATTGCACCGACACCGGGTTTTCCTGGCGAATCTGCACCGGCGACATATTGACGCTGATCTGAAACGCCGGATGAAACCGCTCACGCCAGCGCCGCACCTGGTGCACTGCCTGCCTGAATACCCAATCGCCGATCGGCACGATCAGCCCGGTGTCTTCGGCTAGCGGAATGAATTCGAGCGGGCTGATCGTGCCGCGTTCGGGGTGCATCCAGCGCAGCAGCGCTTCGGCTTTGTAGACCTCGCCCGACACCAGATCGACGATCGGCTGATAGTAAAGGCGGAACTGCTCGCCGGGCAGCGCCGCGCGCAAATCGCTGGTGAGCCGCAGCCGCTTTTCCGCGGCAACCTGCAAATCCGCCGTGAAATAGCTAAAGCGGTTGCGTCCCGCATTCTTGGCCGCATACATCGCCTGGTCGGCATTCTTGAACAGCACGTCGAGCTGACTCGCATCGTCCGGATACAGCGTGACGCCGACGCTCGCCGAAATGAACGCTTCATCCGGGCCCAGTCTGAACGGCTCGGCGAGCCTGTCGATAATGGCCTTCGCAATCCGTTCGATGCAGCCGGTATCGTCGAGGTTCGGCAGAATCACCGTGAACTCGTCGCCGCCAAGTCGCGCCACCGTGTCCGACTCGCGCACGCATGACGAAATACGCCGCGCGGCCTCGATCAGCAGGATGTCGCCGGTGTCATGGCCGAGCGTATCGTTGACTTCCTTGAAGCGGTCGAGGTCGATCAGCATCAGGCCCATACGCTGCCCGAGACGCTGCGAAAGCCGTGCCTCCCGTTCGAGACAATCGTGAAACATCTGCCGGTTCGGCAAATGCGTCAGCGCGTCGAAATTGGCCTGCTTCCAGATCGTCGCCTCGAACGCCATCCGCTCCGAAATGTCGCGCCCCACCACCAGCACCGAACTGACATTGCCCGCCACGTCGATTTCCGGCGTCAGGCGCACATGGGTGCAGTGCTCGCGCCCATTCATGCCGATCGACTTCAGTTCGAACTGCGCGCTTTCGCCGCTCGACAACGTTTCGCGGATCATCTTCTCGCACATCAGCGCGCCAGGGCCGCCGGGAATTTCCGAAGGCTGCTTGCCGAGCACTTCGACAAGACTAAGCCCCGCCGCCGTGCAAAATGCAGGGTTCGCGTAGATGCGGCGCACGTCGCGATCGTAGCGCGTGATGGTATCCGGCGAATTCTCGATCAGCGTGCGCGAATCGTGTTCTCGTGTGACGAGTTCGGCGGTTCGATCGATCACCGCCTGCTCGAGCGATGCGTTGATCTCGTTGATCTTCTGGATTTTCTGGCCGATCGCGTCACGCATCGTTTCGAAGCGCCGCGCCAGTGTGCCCAGCTCATCCTGCCCACGCACGACCGTCAGCGCGAGCGTGCCCGCCCCCAGTTCGGCGCCCGCCGCGCTGCCGGTATCGTGCATCTTGCGCACCAGATCCTTCAGCGGCACCGAAATGCTGCGCGAGATGAACACGGCCAGGAAGATCGACAGCAGGAATCCGGAAATGCCGACCAGCACGATCTGCTGCCGCACCGATTGCGCCTCGGCGATCAGCCGGCCTTCGGGAATCGTACTGACCACATACCAGGTGGTGCCCGGAATGCTGCGGTATGCGGCAATGTAACGCCCGCGGCGCGGATCCTTGACGGTGATGACACCAGCCGGCGCGCCGGACGGCTTGTTGCGCGCGATACCGTCGATCAGACCCGGATCGGCCATCCCGCTGCCATTCGCGGCCGCGCCGTCGGTACGCACGATCAACTGGTTGTTGCTTGCGTCGAGCACGAAGATTTCCGCGCCGCGTCCCAACGCAACGTCGTTGAAGACCGTCGAAAAGTGCTCGGGGCTGATCACCAGCACCAGCGTACCGATTCGCTGGTTATTATTTTTGCCGAACACGGCGCGCACCATGCCGAGGTTCTGCTGTCCGGTGCCGTTGTCGTAGCTGCCCCAATAAGGACGTCCCATGCTGGCGGGAGCCTGCTGCACGAAACGCAGCACGCCGCGCGTCAGTTGCGCGAACGCCTGGGTATCCATGATCCGGCCGTTTCTGTCGAGCAGGTATTTCTGGTTGATGAAATCGGCTGCCCCGTAGTGTTCGAGCAGCAGCCGCGTCATGTCTTGCCGCGCTTCGCCCTGCTCTTTCGCGCTACCCGAGGCGACCCGCGTCAAGCCCAGCTGCACCCGCTCGGAAAGCACCAGCAGGCTGCTTTCGATTTCGATCTGCTCCATGCGCAGCAGCACATTTTTCGAAACCTGCTTGACCACCTCGCGCGAAAACATCTCGGCGTTGCGCTTGATCGCGGTGGTCGACTCCACGTACGAGATGTACCCTGAAATCAGCACCGGCAGCAGCGCGAGCAGGATGAATGCCGCGATCAGCCGGTAACGGATTTCGAGCCGGCGCAGCAGGTCCAGCGAAAGATAATCGAACGCGCGGCACAGCGCGGCAATGATCGAATTCATTTGTAGTGCATCCGCGCTTCATTCTTGACAGACTCGTCCAGAAGCTTTGCCGCCTGCCGTGGCGAGATCTTTTTCAGCAGCACATCCTGCAGCAGACGATGCAGCCGCTCGATCGAGTTGGACGGCAACGCCGAATAGTATGGACTCGCAGTAACGGGGTAACGGCTGACCGTTTCGGTGTAGGCAACGATTTGCGGATCGCTGATCGAGGTTGCCGCGGCCTGCACGAATGGAGAAATGTTGCCGCGCTTGCGCTGCAGAATCGCAAAGCCCTTGCCGGCAATGAATTCGACGAAGCGCAGCGCCGCCGCCTTGTTCGGCGTCTCGCACACCGCGAAACCGGTCTCGCTGCCGATGACCGGCACCGCGCGCTCGCCGGGCGCATTCCATGGCGGCATCATGACGCCCGCCGCAAACCGGTTGCCGTGCAGCATCAAACCGGCCGCCCAGCTGCCGTGAAACGCCATCGCCACCTTGCCTTCCTTGAACAGCCGGATGCCGCCGTCGTAATCGGTCGCCATAAAGCCGTCCTGCACGTAACCGCGCTCGGCAAGCGTCAGCATCCTCGCGAAGATATCGGCCACCTGCGGCGTGTTCAGATCGAGCGAGCCGTCGCCGATTTTCTGCTTCCATGCAGGCTCGCGTGCGACCACGTCTTCGGCAAAACCGAAACTGAAAGGTCCATTGCCGAGCATGTTCGGAAAGCCGCCGTTCAGCATGACCGGGGTAAAGCCCGCGCGCTTCAATTGTTCGCAAAGCTTCAGGAATTCCGCGAAATTGGCCGGCAGTTGCCTGACGCCCGCTTTCGCGAACATATCCTCGTTGTAGTAAACGAGCGTCGATGCCACCCCACCAGAGATGCCGAAGCTTTTCGACTTGCGGCTGGTCCAGTCCGCTTTCAGCGGTGCGAGCATGTTGTGCCATGCCGCCGTGCCGCCGACATCGGCCAGCACGCCCTGATCGGCGAGATCGGCCGCATACGCGTTCGGATTGACACTGATCAGATCGGGCAGGTTACCTGACGCGACGCGCGGCTTGATATTCTCTTCGACCGAATTGCCGATCATGAACTGCACGTTCACACGAATGTCAGGATTGAGCCGGTTGAATTCGGCGGCGATCTGCAGCATCTGCTCGGGCCAATCGGGGGCCCAGATCAGCGCGTTGATGGTGGTCGCTGCCGGCGCGGACGCAGCAGCCGCCGTGTCCTGCTGGCGGCAGCCGCATAGCGTGAGAACAACCGCGCACACGAGGCCGGCCAACATGGACCCAAACTCGAATCGTCGCACGTGATCACTCTCTGGTTTCGCGGTGCGTGGCACGCAGGAAAGTAAACCGGAATCGCGCCGCCGCGTGGCACGTCGCCGGCGACCGCTGTTTGCTTACAAAACGATGAATGCGCGCGCAACGAACACACGCCGGGCCAATCTGCAGACAGTTTGTCTGCCGCGTTGCCGCGATACCGCGAAGACGAGCCCAACGGAGCGAAGCGATGCTTTACCGCATATCGGCAAGCCTCGCGAATACTTTAGTGGCCGCCGGCGCAACGCGTGCGCGCCAAGCGAACCGTTGCTGACACAACTACGCGTTCCGAAGCGTTGCGCCCGGACGGCGTTAACGGACCACCCGCGCCGTCAGCCGCGCCCATACCTGCCGCAGCCGCCGCGCGCGATCTTCGAACAGATACGAAGCGACGACCGCCAGCAAGCCGGCGGTCACTCCCGTCACGATTGCCTCCGCAAACGGTGGTCCGTAGTGATTCTCGTGCGAGTAGACGTCGCCCAGCAGCGTCAGGATGCCGACCACCAGCCCATTGGTGTACCGGTTCGCGTAAAGCCTGACGGCAGGCGTAAAGGTAAGAAGCACGGCGAGCAGCCCGGTGGCAATTCCCGTTCTGAACGCAATCGTCCAGTGCTCAAGGTCCGCGAAGTTGGACCAGCTGCCCGGCATGCAGGTCATGCACGCGCAGGTGGGATGCCACAGGCGCCTGAGAAACAGTAGAACCCGGCGTTTCCAGTCCATCGGCCTCATCGTGCTCGAGCATCTCAGTTGACGTTCCGACGCAAACTATACGTTTCTTTGCGGCAGCTTCCAAGCTTCCCGCTAGTGCCCGTGCCGATGGTGCACGTCGGGGAAATGCGCGTGCGAATGCGTGATGGGCAGATGCACATGCGGATGGGTATGCGGCTCGTCACCCGTGTAGTCGAAGTCGTGCGGATGCTGATGATGTTCGTCGTGACGATGCCGGTGTGCGTGCTCCAGCCGTTCGTGCGTGTGCTGATGCACGTGCCGCTCGCGCACGTGCAGCCAGATGCCCAACGCCATCAGCAGTGCGGCCAGCCAGAACGTCAACGGCGGCAGTGCAGGCCACATCGCCAGCGCTAACGCTACGCCGAACAGCGGCGCAACGGAGAAATATGCACCGGTGCGCGCGGTTCCGAGGTGGCGCAGTGCAATCACGAACAGCATCAGGCTCACGCCATAGCCGGCGAGCCCGGTTAGCATCGCGGCGACGGTCAGCCCCGCGCCGGGCAGCGCAGCGCCGCTCGCGATGGCGATCGCCAGATTGACCGGCCCGGCGGCCAGCCCCTTCAGACACGCGATCACCATCGCATCGTTGGTCGACACCTTGCGCGTCAGGTTGTTGTCGATTGCCCAGCACAGGCAGGCCCCGACGATCAGCAGTGCGCCGGGCGGAATGCCGGTCTGCCCCGGCTGCCACGATAGCAGTGCGCCACCCGCCACGATGGCCAGCATGCCGAGCAACACCTGTATATCGACGTTTTCGCGAAACACCACCCATGCGATGGCCGCCGTCAATACGCCTTCGAGATTCAGCAGTAACGCGCTGCTTGCCGCCGGCGTCGTCGCGAGGCCGAGCATCAGCAGTGCCGGGCCGGCAACGCCGCCTGCGACGATCGCGCCGATCAGCCAGGGCAATTCGTGGCGGCCGATGCGCTGCACGCCACGTTGCGCAGCGGGACTGCGCAGTCGCCGCACGACGATGCAGGCACCGAGACCGAGCCCGCTGCCGAGGTAAAACAGGCCGGCGACCATGAAGGGCGACATGGAGCCAAGCAAAGCCTTGGCGAGCGGCGTAGCCGCACCGAACAGCGCGGCGGCGGCGAGCGCCATGAATATCGGGTTGAAGCGAAAGCTCATTGGAACGGGGCCTTTGCGTGATGCATATCCGAACGAGACCACAGTGTATCGGCCGCTGCATGCGGCATGCCGACAACCCGTACGTTAGCAGGGTAGCTGGGCCGCAGGCGGCCGCATTCGCGCGTAAGATGACGGCTCTTCCGATCCGACCGCCGACCACCCTACCTGGTGCATGCGCTGCGCCACGGAGCTTACATGCAGATACGCAGAATCGCCGGCGCGCTGGGCGCCGAAATTTCCGGTGTCGATCTGTCTGCCGGCTTGAGCCGCGCGCAAGCGGCCGAGATACGCGCGGCGCTGCTCGAGCACCTGGTTATTTTTCTGCGCGACCAGCCACTGAGTCCGCAGCAGTTTGTCGATTTCGCCACGGCGATGGGCGAACCAATCGAATATCCGTTCGTGAAAGGCATCGCGGGCTTTCCGACCATCATCGAAGTCAAGAAGCTCGAAGACGAACGCGTCAATTTCGGCGGCATCTGGCATTCGGATACGACATATCTCGAAGAACCGCCGATGGGCTCGATGCTGTTGTCGCGCGAAGTGCCGCCGTATGGTGGCGATACGCTGTTCGCCAACCAGCAGCTCGCGTACGAGGCGCTGTCCGATACGATGCAGCGCCTGCTCGATGGCTTGACCGGCATCAGTTCGTCGGCCAAGGCGGACGTGTCGCGCACGCGCGAAGATCGCATCCGCACCGACGGCAAGGACAGCGAGGCCGATGTGTATATCGCCGAACATCCGGTGGTGCGCACGCATCCGGAAACCGGACGCAAGGGTCTTTACGTGAATGTCGCGCATACGGTCGGCATCAAGGGCATGCGCGACGAAGAGAGCGCGCCGCTGCTCGACTTTCTGTTCGCGCACCAGGTGAAGCCGGAATTCACCTGCCGCTTCGCGTGGACGCCAAACGCCATCGCGTTCTGGGACAATCGCTCGGCACAGCACAACCCCGTCAACGACTATCACGGCTTCAGGCGCGTGATGCATCGCATCACGCTAAAGGGCGACCGGCCGCGCTGACCGGGGTGCGTGTAGCGTTATTCGCGACCCGCTCGAGGCGGTTGGACGATCCCACTGCCTGGTCGCTGACCTTGCGGCCGCCCGCTTTTTTCGTAGTCGGCGGCCCAACGCGTGTAGAGCGGCGCAGCGAAAGCGCTGCCGGCGCCGGAGATGTCCGCTGCCAGACATACGTCGGCAAGAAGCCCGCTGACTAACAGCGCAAGCGCGACTGCCGCGGCAAGCAGCAGGGGCAATGGTCTCACGAATGCCTCACTTTGGAAGTGTGTCGAGTCGCAGAGCAACGTGGGTTCGGGCGACAAGGCGATGCACGATGGGCTGCACCGTGCGAGCGCGCCGCAAACATTTCCTGCGTCGCCCGTGCGCGCAGCGTTTCAGAAGAAAGAATTGCGCGCAGTCCAAATTACAGGCAGACAAAAGTCAGGATGCCAATTGAATCGGACTATCGATTGTGCACGGTGCGCTGCGCCATTACGGCGTTGCGCCTGCGCCTTCACTTGCGCCTTCATTTTCGCCTTCACGCTCGAGCCACGCGCGGAACTGCAGCACGATTTCGTCACTGGCCTTGTCGTCCGGGATATACGTGCAATAGCTGCGCGAAGGCAGACGCGGCGTATCGAACGGGACGATCAGGCGGCCGGCCGCCAGGTCGCCGGCAATCAGCGCGGTCGGGCCCATCGCGACTCCGATGCCGTCGATGGCCGCTTGCAAGGTCAGATAGAAATGGTCGAAGGTCAGCGCGGCTGCCGGGTTCAACCCGGCAGCTTGCGCTTTCGCGAGCCAGTCGGGCCACAGCCGCGGCAAGCTCGACGTATGCAGCAGCGTATGCATCTGCAGGTCGCCCGGCGCGTGCAGCGGCAGCCGTTGCACAAGCGCCGGGCTGCACACGGGTACGCGCTGCTCGCTGAGGAAAGGCCGCATCGCAAAGCCATAGAACGTATCGGGGCCGCCGCGGATGATGACATCGTAGTTTCCGCGCAGACCTTCCACCGACTCGTTCGACGTTTCCACCTTCACGTGCACGCCCGGGTGGTCGCGATGAAACTTGCCAAGCCTTGGCACCAGCCAGCGCAGCGTGAAAGTGGCGATTGCATTGACGCAAAGCGTGCGTGAAACCGCGGTGGGAACGCCGTATTGCGCGGTGGCCCGCGAAAGTTGCTCGAACAACGGACCGATTTCGCGCAGATAGTGTCTGGCTGCCGGCGTCAGCACGATGCGCCGGTTGTGCCGCTCGAATAGCGGCGCGCCCAGCCATTCTTCGAGCTGGCGAACGTGCTGGCTGATCGCACCGTGGGTGACATGCAGTTCGGCAGCGGCTTCCTTGAAGCTGCCGAGTCGGCCCGCTGCCTCGAAGACACGCAATGCGTTCAGAGGGGGCAATACGCGTTTCATCCGCAGTCCCTGCGCCCGCGCTTCACGATAGTAAATTTAACCCGAGTCCGCAATTTATCTCGTTTGTCACGCGGGTTCAAGATAGATATTCTGCCTGGAAGCTAACGGAGAAAAGCATGTCGACCGGCGTGATGCTGCTCGTTCTATTGGCAGCCCTGCTGCATGCGAGCTGGAACGCGCTCGTGAAATCGAGCCCGGACACATGGCTCGACATCGTGTTCGTCACGGGCAGCGCGGGCGCGCTATGTGCGCTGACGCTGCCGTTCCTGCCGTTGCCGGCAGCCGCCAGCTGGCCGTACATCGCGGCATCGGCGGCCATCCACGTCGTCTATTTTCTGCTGATCGGTGCTGCCTATCGCAGCGGCGATATGAGCCATGCTTACCCGCTGATGCGCGGCGCGCCGCCGCTGATCGTTGCACTGGCAAGCGGTCCGCTGATCGGCGAGCGCCTGACGACCGGCGAATGGGGCGGCATTCTGCTGATATGCGGCGGAATCCTCGGCCTGCTGCTGGTGCATTCCGCCAGCGGCAATACGGCGCGCACCACGCGTCTTGCGCTGTGCAACGCGCTGATCATCGCAACCTATACGCTGGTCGACGGCACAGGTGTGCGCCTCGCTGCGCATCCTGCGGCGTACACGATGTGGATGTTCGCGCTGGCTGCACCGCCGGTTCTGGCCTACGTCTTTATATGCCGTCGTGCCGCTGCGCTGCGGCATCTGCGGGCGCGCTGGCATCTGACGTTGACCGGCGGCGCTTGCACCGTGGTCTCGTATGCGCTCGTGCTGTGGGCGATGACGCAGGCGCCGATCGCGATGGTCGCCGCATTGCGCGAGACCGCCATTCTGTTCGGCACGGCAATCTCGATGCTGATCCTGAAGGAGCGGCACGGCATTGCGCGGCCGCTGGCGGCGCTGGTTATTCTGCTGGGAGTGGTGACGCTCAAGTTGACGTGAGTGTCAAGATTGCTTGCCGCATGCGCGTGCGCGCGCCCGCCGCCGCGGTCGACGCTCGCCCGCCCTGCGTCACATCATGCCGCCGCTCATCCCAGCCGGGTTGCCCATGCCGCCCGAAGACGGCGCGTTCGACGGAGGCGGTGTCGTGGCAATCGGATGCGCGGCCCCTGCCGCCGCCATCAGCGAAACCGCCGCGGCGTCAGGCATTCCGTTCGCGTCGATTGCGCCCGCGGCGGCGAGCGCTTCCAGGTCGCTATCCACGCCTGGCTGCCCTACGACGAATCGCGTGTTCAGAAAAGCTGGCGCCGACAGCGTCACCGCATAGCGCTGCTGCAGATTTGCCACCACCGCCGATTGCGCGGCCAGCACGTTGCTTTGGCTTGCCAGCACCTGCTGGAATGCAAGATTGCTCTGAAATCCGGCGATCAATCCCGCCTCGGTCGTATTCAACTGCGCCGCCAGGTAGACCAGCAGCAAGTCCGTCTGCGGCGTCACGTTGAAGGTCCCGCCTGCGAAAGCCACCGAATGCAATGTCGTGCTGCCCGAGACCGCCGTCAGCACACAAGGCAGCGTGGCGTTCAGCGTCATGCTGTAGTTGCCGCCGCCATCCGATAGTGCGGAGCCGGCGCCTTGCGCGCAGTTCGCGCTTATCGCGGCGCTTGCCAGCGCCTTGCCGGTTGCTGCCGTGCCGGCAAGCGTCAGACTGGGCGGCCAGACGGTACCCGTGCAGCCGTTGAGACCAATACACACGCTGCCGCCACAGCCGCCGAGCGCGGCGACCACGGCGAACCCGGCCGCGCAGATCGCCGCCCGCGCGGGGCGTGCCGCTGTCGCCTCGAAGGTGTTCATGCAGCCTCCCGTCGATAGAGGGGATTAAAAACGCTTACGCGGTCCGTCAGTTATCGCGAAACACGATCACTGTGTGCGCATCATTCAATTTTATTAAACACTCGACGCTCGAATAGAATCGTCCATCGCGTCATTTTCTTACGCCAGTATCGCGGAGAACAAATGGAACAGGTGGACCACGCGGTCGTGATCGGCGGCGGCATCATGGGTTGCGACATCGCAGCGATCTTCCTGACGAATGGCTGCGACGTGCAGATCGTCGAACCCTCGGCAGCCGTGCGCAACACACTGCCAAATCGCTGCACGCAGGCGTGCCACGCGCTCGGTCACGACAATCCTCAGGGTCGGCTCGACGTGCTCGCGCGGCCCGGCGAAATCGTCTGGTCCGACGTGTCGATCGTCATCGAGTGTGCGCCGGAAAAGCTCGACGTCAAGCAACGCGTGTTTGCCGAGCTTGAATCTCTTGCGCCCACCTCCGTGCCGCTTACCAGCAATTCGTCGAGCTTTCCGATCAGCCGCATCGGCGCAGGACTCAAAACGCGCGCGCGTATGCTCGGCCTGCACTTCTTTATGCCGGCGCATCTCGTGCCGGCCGTCGAAGTCGTACGCAGCGACGTGTCCGACGAAGCAGTCGCGCTCAAGGTCAGCGACATCATGCGCCGCGTCGGCAAGAAGCCGGTGCAGGTCAAAAAAGACGTACCCGGCTTCCTCGCCAACCGGATCCAGCACGCATTGATGCGCGAAGCGATCTCGCTGGTCGAACAAGGCTTCGCTTCGGCGCAAGACGTCGACCTCGCGGTGCGCTATGGCTTCGGCTTCCGCTACATTGCTGCAGGGCCGCTGCTGCAGAAAGACCTGGCCGGCATCGACATTCACTGTGCGGCGGCCGCAACCATGTATCCGCATCTGAACACGGCCAGCGAACCATCGCCGCTGATGCAGCAGCTCGTCGAGCGCGGCGAAACCGGCGTCAAATCGGCCGCCAGGCGCGGTTTCTATCAATGGGACGACGTCGCGATCGCCACGGAGCGCGACCGATACGAGCGAGCACTACGAAAGGCAATGCAGATTCTGCGCGACGAAGAGGCAATCTGAAGCGCGCAGGTAGCACCTGATCCCGCTCGATTCCAGCACGAAACGACACCGCCATCGGCAAGCAATCTTCACGATCATGATCGAGACTTCGAAGAAACGCGTAAACGGCTCTGCAATCCGGCTACATCCCGACGACAACATCGTCGTAGCCCGCATCGACATCGGCCTTGGCGAAGCGATTCCCAGCGAAAACATCGTGAGCCGCGCCCAGGTGCAGGCGGGCTACAAGATCGCCGCGCGCCCGATCGCTCAAGGCGAGCCGATTCGCAAATACAACGTGGTGATCGGTTTTGCCGCAGCGGACATTGCGCCCGGCGCGCTGGTGCACAGCCATAACACCGAGTTCCGCGAATTCGAGCGCGATTACGGGCATGCCAGCGAATATCGCCCGGTGCAGATGCTGCCCGACGCGCAGCGCGCGACCTTCGAGGGTTACGTGCGCGCCGACGGCCGCGTCGCGACCCGCAATTTCATCGGCATTCTGTCCACGGTCAACTGTTCGGCGACGGTGGTGCACAAGATCGCCGGGTGGTTTACGCCTGAGCGGCTCGCCGATTACCCGAACATCGATGGCGTGGTGGCGTTCAGCCATTCGATCGGCTGCGGCATGGAAATGACAGGCGAGCCGATGGCGCTGCTGCGCCGGACCATCGCCGGCTATGCACGCAACGCGAATCTGGCCGGCGCGCTGATCGTCGGGCTCGGTTGCGAGCGCAACCAGATCGGCGAACTCGTCGAAGCCGAGCGCGTGCCGATCGGCGGCATGCTGCGCAGCTTCGTGATGCAGGACACCGGCGGCACGCGTGAAACGATCGAGGCCGGTATCGCCGCGGTGCGCGAGATGCTGCCCGAGGCCAATCGTACGACGCGGCAAACGGTGCCGGCCAGTCATCTGACGGTCGGTTTGCAGTGCGGCGGCTCCGACGGCTTCTCGTCGATCACCGCAAACCCCGCACTCGGTACCGCTGTCGACATTCTGGTGCGGCACGGCGGCACAGCGATCCTGTCGGAGACGCCCGAAATTTATGGCGTAGAACATACGCTGACCCGCCGCGCGGCAAGTCGCGCGGTCGGTGAGAAGCTCGTCGAGCGGGTCCGCTGGTGGAAAGAGGAGTATTCGGTCGGCCGCGACGTGCAGATCAATGGCCGCGTGAGCCCGGGCAACCAGATGGGCGGCCTCGCGAATATTTTCGAAAAGTCGCTGGGCTCGTCGATGAAAGGCGGCACGGGACCATTGATGGACGTCTATCGGTATGCGGAACCCGTGACCAGCAAAGGCCTCGTCTTCATGGACACGCCGGGCTTCGATCCGGTCTCCGCCACCGGTCAGATCGCCGGCGGCGCAAACCTGATTGCGTTCACCACCGGCCGCGGCTCGATGTTCGGCGCGAAGCCAGTGCCCAGTATCAAGCTCGCTACCAATACGCCCATGTACCGGCGGCTAAGCGGCGACATGGACCTGAACTGCGGCGAGATTCTCGACGGTGAGGCGACGATGCAACAGATGGGCGAGCGCATCTTCGAACTGATGCTGCGCATCGCCTCCGGCGAACGCTCGAAGAGCGAATTGCTAGGCCTCGGCGATCATGAATTCGTCCCCTGGCAGATCGGCATCATGAGCTGAACGCGCGAGCGCGGCTACTATAGCGCGTACGACATTCAGGAGCGTGGTTATGCTGGTGAGCGTACGCCAGATCAAGGCCTGCCTCGCAATCGTGCGGGCCGGCAATTTCACGAAGGCATCGGCCGAGATTCATCTTTCGCAATCGGCGCTGAGCGTGCAGATCCGCCAGCTCGAGGAGGCACTGGGCGTGCAGCTGTTCGATCGCAACCGGCGCCGCGTCACGCTGACTGCGATCGGGCGCGAGCTGGTGCCGCGCTTCGAGCGCATCGTGCGCGAAATGGATGCCGTCGCGCTGCATACGCGTGATCTGTCCGAACTCGCGCGCGGCGTCGTCACGGTGGCGACGATTCCTTCGATTGCCGCGAAGCTGCTGCCGAGAGCCATCCGCACGTTGACCGGCAATTACCCCGGGCTCACCGTGCGGGTGCACGACACGGTGGCACAGCGCGTGGTCGAACTGGTCAAGACCGGCGAAGTGGATTTCGGCATCGGCTCGCTAAGCAAGACTGACCGCGAGCTGGATTTGCAGCCGCTGATCATCGACCGATTCTATGCGTATGTGGCGACGGACTATGCCATCGATACCGAACGCGCGCATACGCTCGCCGAACTCGCGGCGTTTCCGCTGATCCTGCCGGTGCGCGAAAGCAGCGTGCGCATGGCAGTCGACAAAGTCGGCGCGCGTGTCAAATGTGCGATCGAGCCCGCGTATGAGGCCGTCTATAACTCGACGATACTGGGTTTTGCGCGCGACGGACTAGGCGTGGCGATCATGCCGGAATCCGCTGTCGATAGCGAATCCGATGCCGCGCTACGCGCGATCAGGATTCATCGTCCCGCGATCGAGCGGCGCATATCGATCATCACACGACGTGGCCACTCGCTTTCCAAGGCTGCGTCGATTCTCGCGCATACGTTGAAACAGACGGGCCAGGTGCACGCCTGAAAAAGCAGACCCACTGCTTCCACCGCTGTACGAGCGAGAACGTGCACTAGCTGTTTTTCACATACGTGCGGATCGGCTCGAGCCACTCGAACGTGCGATCGGATTTGAGGAGCGTCTTCAGCTTCCTTTCATACTCGACCCGATAGGGCTTCTTCATATGATGTTCGAGGAAATGCGCAGCGGTGCCCTTCCACGTTTCATAAATCACTAGCGTGTCAGGATCGTCTCGGATTCGGTCGCGAGTCACCGCGACCCAAGACGGGCCAACACGCAACGTGCGCGCTAGCTCATGCGACGAACAGGGATCAAAATGAAGCGGAGAGAGGGGTGCTGCTGCGAGCCGCGGCAGTTGGGCAACGCTCGCGACAGTGGGTCAGGCCGTTTTGCGTTTTCTTTTGCCGGGAAATTCCGCGGGCCAGCCGGCCAGCACGGCCGCCACGATCTGGCGCAACTGGCGGCGGCTCGCGCCGCTTTTTGCCTGCACCGCTAGCCCCTGGATCAGCGTCGAAATAAACGCGGCCGCTTCCTGACCGCTCATACCCGGAGGAAGCGGTCCGGCCTCTTCGACGGCCACGAAGCGCTCGCGCAACAGCCGCTCGAACTGGTTGCGGCTTTCCGCGAGTTCCTCGCTGAGCAGACGCGCATCCGGACTGCAAGCCAACGCGGACAGTGTGACCAGACAGCCCGGTGGCGTGTTCCGCCCGGTATGCAGATTGACGATACCGTACAGCAGCGATTCGGCAATCAGCCACGGCGTGGGTTGCAGCAGCGCCACTTCCCGGAACGCAAGATGATTGCGGTGATACCGGTCGAGCGCGTACCGAAACAGGCCTTCCTTGCTTTCGAATGCCTTATACAGGCTCGATTTGGTCAGGCCGGTAGCCTCTTGCAGTTCGGCCAGCGAAGCGGCTTCGTAGCCTCTGTCCCAGAAGACATGAAGGGCTTGCTCCAGAACATAATCTTCGTCGAACTCGCGGGGTCGGGCCATGATATTTTCCTGACATTTTGAAGATTATATACCAGGCGGTTCCGAACCTCGCTCAACCGCGGGCGGAGCTACTTCGAGCCACTTTTCCGTGCGCTACAGCACTGGGAACGATCGTGACGATTCATCGTTACGATCATTGTGTACCAAATGGTTTACAAACAAGATCGGATATGAGCGAGGAAAGGCGGAATGGAAAGACCACGTCAGGTTGACGAAGACGACGTCCTGGACAAGGCTCTACGGGTGTTCTGAGCGAAGGGTTTCGAGGCGTCGTCGCCGGTCGATCTCCAGCAGGCCACGGGACTCAAGAAGTCGAGCCTCTGCTGTTACGCACAAACGTCGCTTGCGATCGACGTCTTGATCTGATCGAGCCGGTAACCCAGCGTGTAGATCGACGTCAGCCGCAAGCCGTTCTCAGGGCTTAGCTTCAGCTTCTGCCGGATCCGGTAGATATGCGTGTCCAGCGAGCGCGACTCGACCCCGAGCTCCCGCCCCCAGGCGGTCATCGCCAGCAGATCCCGCGACAGGATCTTGCCGATGTTATTGAACAGTGCCGCGGCCAGCTGGAATTCCTTGGTGGTGAGATCGATACGGTCGCCGCGCAGCGTTACGCTGCGCTGCTTCGGATCGAGGACGTACTCACCGGCCTTGACCGCTTCATCGCGCTCGACCCCGCGCGCAATCCGGCGCAGCAATGCATTGACCCGCGCCGCCAGTTCGTCGGCACGAAACGGTTTGACCATATAGTCGTCGGCGCCGGCCTCCAGCGCATGCACCACGTCCAGTTCGTGCATGCGGCTCGTCAGAAACAGCACGCCATATCCGACTTCCTCGCGGGCGCGAATCCAGTTCAATACTTCGATGCCGCTCATGCGCGGCAAGTGCCAATCCAGCACCACCGCGTCGACAGTCTCGGACCGCAGATATCGCACCGCGCATTCGCCGTCGTCGACAATCTTTAGCGTGTGGCCAAAAGTTGCCAATGCGTTGCAGACCGCTTCGGCCTGAACTGGATCATCTTCCACAATCAAGATACGCATGATTCTCCCCGAACATCTGGTCACCTCTTATCGCGTGCGCGAACACGCGCAATGCGGCACATCCGACGCAAACGTTTGCCTTTCGAGCTTCGTCAGCGACGCTGAATCCTCACGCCTGCGCGGTTAACCCGAGCCGATGTCGACCTTCGGCAAATACACCATAAAGGTCGCCCCTTCGCCTGGCTTCGACCGAACCATCAGCTTGCCGCCTAGCGAATCGACCACCGTCTTGACGAAGGCCAACCCAAGACCGTGGCCGGAACGCGACGAACGCGGATCCAGCTGAGTGAACTCGCGAAACAGCGTCTTGCGTTGCTGCTCGGAAATGCCGATCCCCTGATCGATTACCGAGATTCGCAAATGCCGCTCCGTTTCCGCGAGATGCACGTTGACGGTGGATGCCTGCGGACTGAACTTGATTGCGTTGCCGATCAGATTGGCAAATGCGCGGCGCAGCAGCGCGACGTCGGCCATCGTGCTCTTGCCCGGCTCCGCAATCAGGTTCACCGTAGTCGATCTGGCGCTTGCCTGCGGCCATAGATCGTCGATCGCATCGCCGAGCACCAGCGCAGGATCGACTTGCGTCAATTTGGGTGGCAAGCTCTCGGCTCGCGCGAGGAACAGGAAGTCGTCGGACAGGTTTAACGCCGTGGTCGCGTACTGCTCGACCAGTTGCGTAAACCGGTGCACGGTAAGACGCGGCGGCTCCTGGCGCATCTGCTCGACAAGCGCCAGCAGAGCGGCTTGCGGCGAGCGCATATCGTGCGACAGGAAGCGCAGCGCCATGTCGCGCTGGCGCTCCGCCTTGCGCACCGACGAAACATCCGCGACATGGAAGATCAGGGCACCGTCGCGTCCGGCCGCGGGTTTGATCGGCGCGCATTTGATCAGCAGCGAGCGCCCGCCGCGCGCATTGGTAATCTCGATACCTTGTGCAAGCTGAGACTCGCTGTGCGCGGGCAAGTCGTCGCCGCGCGCCCAATGCTCGAGCGAGTACAACGCCTGCGATGCGAAGTCGATCGCCCGATGCGAAGCGGTGATCTCGAATAGCACGTCAGCGACCGGACGTCCGGCCGGCGAACGCCGCGCACTGCGTCGCACCTCCGAATGCTCCGACAACGTAAAGACCCGTTCGTTGGCGAGCAGCACAATACCGGACGGTGACGTGACGAGCGTCGCCTCCGGCAGACTGTCGACCCATTCCGAAACGAACTCGCGGTAACGCCGTACCCGCTCGACGAGGGTCGCCATCGCATTGAGGCGACGCTGGATCGGGTCGATGAAAAGGCGCACCGTGCCCGACTCTTCCGGCAGCGTCGGCTCGCGCATCACGCGCGCCGCTTCCAGCGACAGATAGTTCAACAACGCCTCCTGGCGCCGCCACGCCCATAGCGGATAGGCGACCGCGCAGGTCAGAATGCCGGCAGCGGGCGGCAAGATCAGGTGCGCGAAGCGCAGCATCGCATAGCTGCATGCGGCGATTACCGCAGCCAGAGCGACGGACACGACAAGGCTCGCACGCGGGCCGAGCAGATACAGCGACAGGCACACCAGCGGCACGGCGCTCTCGCTAAACAGCAGTTCGGACCAGAAACTGACCGGCCGCGTCAGCGTATCCGTTGCCAGCGCATTGGCGATCTCCGCGACAAACTCGACGCCCTTGAGCGATGCGCCTTCGATCACCGGTGTCGCGAGACGCGCACCGACACCCTCGGCGGTCGGGCCGACCAGCACCAGCTTGCCGGCCAGTTTGCTGGCGGGCACCTGGCCTTGCAGCACGTCGATGTACGAGTACGCCTGATACGATTTGCTGCGGCCGAGCGGCACATATCGCAGGCAGCCCGCGTCGTTGATCGCTGCCGCCCGCCATTCGGCCGCCGTGCAAACCACCGGCGCAGCGCCGCTCGCGCGCAACAGCAGATCGGCCAGATGCCGCTCGCCCTGCGCGCCGCCCGCCAGCATATAGAAGCTGCGAATCACGCCATCCTGGTCGGCATGCACTTTGATGTGGCCGTTCGCGTAAGTGTCCGCGTCGAACGCGGCGTCCGGCCCCGCATTCGTGCCGTTCGGCACACGCCCCGCATAGCGCCGCATCACCACCTTGCCGTTGCGCCGGATCGCGTCGGCAAGCACCGCCTCGCCGTCCTGTGTCGCGTGCGGGGCATGAACCGGCGGCACGTCGAGGCCGATGGCCGCCACGCCGCTTTGTGTCAGCAGGTCGATCATCCGCGCATGGATCTCCGGCCGCAGCGGCCAACCGCCCAGATGTTCGATGCTGCGTTCGTCCACGGCGATCACAACGATCCGGTTCGGCGCGACGCGATGGACAAAGCGCGAAGCGGCATCGAGAAACGCCAGGTCGGCGCGATGCAACAGATGGGTGCAGGTCAGCGCCAGACAGAATGCGATCAGCGTCAGAGTCAGGCCGACCCATTCGCGCGCAAGGTTCGGATACGAGCCGCCGGATGGCGGCGGCGCTGCCGCCGCGCTGCGCGGCCGGCGCAGGGCGAACCGGAATAAACTTCCCCTCATGTCGCGTTGTCTTAT
Organism: Paraburkholderia sp.; assembly: GCA_035536055.1. Lineage (GTDB taxonomy): Bacteria > Pseudomonadota > Gammaproteobacteria > Burkholderiales > Burkholderiaceae > Paraburkholderia. Next base: position 43,446 of record DATLOW010000026.1, read on the forward strand.
CCCGAGCATTTGGATAAATCAAAAATCCTTATTGCAAACGATAAAACCTCAAGCTAGACTTCTCCAATAAATCCGCCAATAAAATCGGAGTTCCTCACACGCATCCCACGCCGCTAAACCGAAAATATTCGACGAACCACCAATGAAACCTAGAGTTACAAAATGCAATAAAAAATAAGCCGTTCCGCAGGCCGTCATCCCTCTAAAATTGCCATGCAAGGGCTGCAGCCGCAGGTGCCGAGCACCGACACGGCGCCTGTGCATTCATCGGCAAGATTACCTTTTTCCAACCTGCGTTGCTGCAAATTTCTCGCCAAATTTCAATGTGAAATGGATATTGTTCGGACTGTTGGAACGCCGTACGCATTCTGCATCGTTGTGACGCATCGGCAGCACGGCGCCATGGCCGGCCTGTCATGCATTGCAGCTTTCCGGTCATTGACATTTAAATTTCACAATTGCGATATTTTTTTAAAAAATTGACCGGACATATTCGTTTGTTTTTCGACATGAATACACCGGTCTTCAGCAATGCTCCGGAATAGACCTTCTTGACGCCCTGACGCGAATCAACTATAAAAGCCAATAATGCGGCATAAATCACAATATATGAACCTCGGGGACCCCACTCCTGGACGCCTGCCTTTCAGGCAGCGGCACGGCCGTTCGCCGCAGCAAGTCAACCGCACCGGACAAAGCGGAACATGACGAGACAGACCTCACCATCGGAACGCGCCTCCACGATTGTCAGCGAAGCTGAGCGTGGCCTTTGCCACAACGAGTTCTTCTTTGTTCTGCAGCCGAAATTCCGCCTGAGGGAAAACAGCCTGTCCGGGTTCGAATACCTGATCAGGTGGCGTCATCCTGAGGATGGCATACTCGAGCCGGCCTTTTTTATCAGTGTTGTCGAAGATTCATCGCTGACGGGTCAGTTCACCGACCTGCTGATCGCCCACGCCACGGGCATGCTGACACGCTGGAAGGCGGCCGGCTACGACGACCTGTCGCTCGCCATCAATCTGTCGGCGCCGGAGCTCGGGCGCAAAGACCTGCCAGGCCGGCTTGCCACGCTATTTGCGTCGCACGGCATCGAGCCGAACCGTTTCGAAATCGAATTGACCGACGTCGTCCACCCCGATCAACTGGATTGGCTGGTGGACGTGATTCATGCGGTGCAGGCTATCGGCGTAAGCGTCGCGCTGGACGACTTCGGCTCCGGCTTCAATTCGTTGACGCTATTGCAGCAGCTGCCGGTGGATATCGTGAAGTTCGACCGCTCGCTGATCAGACAGGTGCCGCTGAACGAGGAAGCGAAAAGAATGGTCGAGACGCTGGTGCGCCTCGCACGCAGCCACGGCAAGCGCATCGTATTGACCGGGCTTGAAACCGCCGAGCAGTTCGAGTGGGCGCGCACGTTGCCTGACATCGAGGGCCAGGGCTTCTATATCTGCGCGCCGCTGTGCGAGGGAAAGATCGGCGACGTAATCTCGCGATACCGCCAGTAGAAATTCTCGACACGGCTGACACGAATCGACCGTTCAGGTGCCGCGCCTGCCGGTTTACTGCGCCACCAGCTGCGCGTCGTCCGCGTCGATCGTATCGTCGTTGCTTGCCGTCGCCGGCGCGACGTCGAAGCCTGCCAGACGCCATGCATCGATACCGCCCGTCAGCGGCAGCGCAAGCTTGACGCCGGCCAGCCGCAGCCGCTTGGCCATCCATGCGGCCGACACTTCGTTCGGGCACGAACAGTAGATGACGAGCGTGCGGTTCGCGCCATAACGCTCGACGAGTCCTTTCATGTCGCGTTCGTCGGCGAACACCGAACCGGGAATGACGAACGGATCGAGCGTTATTCTCTCCCGCGAACGGATATCGAATACCACCGGTCGCGGGTTGCTTGCGAGCAGTGCATGCAGTTCGTCGACGCTGATGCGCGCCTTTTCGAGCGCCTTGGCCAGCATCAGCCGCCGCGCGTAGCGATACGCGATATACAGCGCGAGCGCGATGCCGATCACGATCAATGCCTGCCAGCCGAGATGCGACAGCAGGCCGAATACCACTTCGATCTGCGACGCGAACAGCCCGCCAAGCGCAAGACCGACCGAGGCCCACAGCGCGACGCCCACACCATCGTGCAGCACGAACGAACGCAAACGCACGGCCATCGCGCCGCACAGCGGCACCGCAACCAGCGACAACCCCGGCACGAAGCGCGCCACCACCAGCACTCGCACGCCCCAGCGGCCGAAAAAGCGCTCGGTTTTCTTTACGCACGTCTCGCGCGACAGCGACAGCTTGCAGACGGTATGCAGCGTACGCTCGCCATACCGCTTGCCGCCCAGATACCAGACCAGATCGCCGAGCACGCCGCCCAGCACCGCAGCGCACAGCATCATCGCGAAATGCAAAAGCGTCACCGGCAATGCTTGTGTAGCGAGTGCAATGCTCGCCCCCACGGTAACAAGCGTAGGAATCACGGGCAGCGGCAAACCAAGCGACGACGCCAGCACATTCAGCAACACAACCAGCACGCCATACCGTGCTAACAGTTCATGCGACAACATGATGCTCTCCTTCGCTTGCCGTGCCGGCCGGGACGGCGGTTCATCAATCGCTGCGCGGGGCACCGGCCATAGCCGGCCTCACTTCCGCGAAGCGCGCCTAGTTTGCCATGACGACGTGTCATGCCGCAGTCAACGCATGCCATATCGCATTGGACAGCGCCTCCTCCGGCTTGCGTTTCGCCGGTGGCGTGGCCGGCTTAACGCAGCCTGAAAGGCTGCCGTCAGGAAGAATCGTAGGCGCCGCCGCGGCGCGGCAGTAGC
>DATLOW010000027.1:0-7693 GCA_035536055.1 Paraburkholderia sp.
GTGGTGGACGGCAGTTGCGCGGCGCGCGTGCACAGCGCATCGAGCAGACGCGGCGTGGTGCTCCATTCGAGCGACAGCGTCGCATGCTGGCCGGTCAGGCCCGACAGCGCCACCGGCGGGGCAGCGCCGATCGCGCGCAGACTGATTTCGCCGAGCGCGCTGAGCGTCTCGTGGCCGCTGAAACTCGCTGGAAACAGCGTGTCGAATGCCGCGCCGGAAAGCGCGATACGGGTAGCGTCGTCGGTTGGAGTCGGACGGGACATGAAGACTAGCGCAATAAAAAGCGGGATTCATGGGCCGGCAGCGCAGTGCCGGCCGCTGCGGCGCACGCGTGCAGCGGCGAGCATGACTTCATTCGAGTGCCCATTGCGCGAGCGTGCCGACCAGTTCGTTCATCATCACGTTGTCGATTTCGCGCGCACCGGCGGCGCGGCAACGCGCGAGCACGGCGTCGATGATGCGGGCGTCGAACGCAAACTGCTTGCTGGTCGCTTCGCGGTAACGCGTGCGCAATTGCTCGAGCTTCTGTTCGATGATCGCGCGTAGCATCGTATCGTCGAGTATCCGGTACGGCACGGTGGTCATGCGCGCGAGAAACGCCGGGCGGAACGCGCCGAGCAGCACTTCGCGCAACTGCTTCGCAAACGCATCGGTGGCGAGCGCGGCGGCGGGAGTATTCAACAACAGTTCGGAGCCGACGTTGCTGGTGGCGAGAATCACCGTGTTGCGAAAATCGACGGTAAGGCCGGTGCCGTCTTCCATCATGCCCTTGTCGAACACGTTGTAGAACGCTTCGAGCACGTCGGGATGCGCTTTTTCGATTTCGTCGAGCAGCACCACGCTATACGGACGCCGCCGCACCGCTTCGGTCAGCATGCCACCGGCGCCATAGCCGACGTAGCCCGGCGGCGCGCCTTTCAGCTGCGATACGTTGTGCGCTTCCTGATACTCGGAAAGATTGATCGCAATCAGGTTGCGCTCGCCACCATATAGCGCGTCGGCCAGCGCATACGCGGTTTCGGTCTTGCCGACGCCGGTTGGGCCGACCAGCAGAAACACGCCGACCGGCTTCAACGGATCGGTCAGGCCCGCGCGGTACGCCTGGATCCGCTTGACGATGCGCTCGAGCGCCGCATCCTGGCCGACGATGCGCTGCGCGAGGCGGGCTTTTAACGTACGCACCGCGTGCGCTTCGTCGGCGAGCATCTTGCCAACCGGAATGCCGGTCCAGCTCGCGATCACCGCGGCTACCGCTTTCGAGTCGACGCATACCGGCACCATCGGGTCGTCGTCGCGAATCGCTTCGAGGCCGCTTTCAAGGCGCGCGAGTTCCGCGGCGAGATCTTCGAGCGCATCGCCGTCGCTACCTTGCGCGGCGTCGGGCGTGGTCTGCAACGCGTGATCGAGCGCGGCGAGTTTGACGCGCGTGGCCAGAATCTCGCGCACGGTGGCCGCTTCTTCGCGCCAGCGCGCATCGAGCTCGCGCACCAGCGTCGCGTTGCGCTGATGTTCGGCGTCGAGCGACGCGACGCGCGCTGCGTGATTGGCGCCCATCACCATTTCCTGCTTCAGGCGCTCGAGTTCTTCGCGCAATGCATGCTCGCGATGCCGCGCGGCTTCGAGTTGCGGCGGCGTGTCGTGCTGCGCAAGCGCGACCCGCGCGCAGGCGGTGTCGAGCACGGCAATCGCCTTGTCCGGCAGCTGACGCCCGGAGATATAGCGATGCGACAGCTTCACCGCATCGACGATCGCCGCTTCCAGCACGGCGACGCGGTGATGCTGTTCGAGCTTTGCGGCCACGCCGCGCAGCATCGCGACGGCGGTCGGTTCGTCGGGCTCTTCGACCTGCACCAGCTGGAAACGCCGCGCCAGCGCCGGGTCTTTTTCGAAATACTTCTTGTATTCGAGCCACGTGGTGGCCGCGATCGTGCGCAACTCGCCGCGCGCGAGCGCCGGCTTCAGCAGGTTTGCGACGTCGCTGCCGCCTTCGGTGCCGCCCGCGCCGATCATCGTGTGGGCTTCGTCGATAAACAGGATCACCGGCTGCGGCGAGCGCTTCACTTCGTCGATCACGCTTTTCAGGCGCTGTTCGAATTCGCCTTTGACCCCCGCGCCCGCCTGCAGCAGCGCGAGGTCGAGTACCCGCAGCGTCACGTTGGCGAGCGGCGGCGGCACGTCGCCGGCCGCGATGCGCAGTGCGAGCCCTTCGACGATCGCGGTTTTGCCGACGCCAGGCGCGCCGACCAGAATCGGATTGTTCTGCCGGCGCCGCAGCAGGATATCGACGGTCTGGCGGATTTCCGCGTTGCGGCCGATGATCGGATCGATGCGGCCGGCACGCGCATCGGCGCACAGGTCCTGCGTGTACTGGTCGAGCACGGCCGGCGCAGCGGCTGGCACACCCGTCGCACGCGAGCGGGAAGTGGCCGGCGCGGCCGCCGCGGCGCGCTCCGACGATACCGCTAGCCAGCTGCCGAAATTGATGCGCAACGCGGCGCTCGATACGCGCAGCAGCGATGGCACGCTCGCCGATAGTTGCGCGCACAGCGTATCGTTATCGAGCAGCGCAAGCAGCAGCGCGCCGGATTTGACGGACGGCTCCTGCATGACCACGGTCGATTGCAGCAGCGCGTCTTGCAGCAGCATCACCAGATTGGTCGAAAACGACGGCGTGCGCGGATTGCCGCGCTTGAATTTCTCGAGCGCGGTGCGCGTTTCGGCGATCAGCGTGTCGCGCTCGAGTCCGAAGTGGGACAGCACGCAGGCGAGGTCGCCGCCTTCGATATCGAGCAGTTCGAGCAGCAGATGTTCGATTTCGACGTCGAAATGCGTGTGCCGCAGGCAGGCCTGCGCGGCCCGTTCGAGCGCATCGCGCGCGGGGCGTTCGAGTTTGCCGACCAGGGTTTTCAGGTCGAGCGTCATCATTGCGCTCCGCGTTCGCCCGCGAAGGTCATGTGGGCGATGCGCGCGGGCGGCGTAGCGTCGGCGCCGGACCATGCGGTCCAGCCGAGGCGCAGCGGCGCTTTGGCCGACAGACGCGCGGGCGGCTGCTCGCCGCGCAACAGATGCAATTCGACGTGCAGGTACAGGTCCGCACCGAAGTACGCGCACGCCAGCGCACGCAGTTCGCGATGCCGCGCGCCGCCCGGCAGAAAGGCCTCGTACGCGGCGAGCTTCAGCGGACCGATTTGGATCGTGATGCCGCGATGCTCGTCCCAGATGCGCCGGCCGGCCACCGCGCCCATACCCAGCAGATGATTGCGTCCCTGCTTGCCGATGCGCGTGCGGCTCGCTTCGGGCAGCGTGCGCCAGCCGCCGGCGAACGGCGCGGTGCGGATCTGCGTGCCGAAATGCTGGCAGGCAAGCACGTCGAAACCGGCCAGCGAACGGCGCCGGTTCGCGAACAGTCCGGCGCGCGACAGTACCGCGCGCACGTCGAGATCGGGCTCGGAGTCGATCCGGTGACGCGCGCGCAATTGCAGCCCGGCGATGCCGCGCAACACGACTTCGGCGGGGCTATGCTCGGGCGCGGCGAACGGATCGGCTATGCGGTATTTGCGCTGCGCGCGATACAGCAACGCGAGCAGCCGATGCTGAAACAGATCGAGAAACGCGGCCGCTGCGGTGTCCTTATTGCGCAGCCGGTCCTGCAGCCATTCCTGATACGCATCGGGCAGCGGGCCGGTGGGGCCACCGAGTGCGAAGCCGTTCACCTGCAATTGCGGCTGCGGTGGCGCGTCGTGTTGCGGCGGCGCAAAGTCGAGCGCGAGCGACTGCCGCGGCGCGCGCCGCAGCGGCCCGAGCGCGCTCGCCGCGAACACTGGCGACAACGCGCCGCTCAGGCCGAGCGCTTCCGCGTGCGGATCGAGGCCGGTGCCGAGCGGCGCCGCCTCGCGCCGCAGCAGTTCGAACAGGCGCACAGCCTGCGCGAATTCGAACGCATGCGGCGCATCGAAAAGGCGCTGCGCTACAGAACCAGCGGACTGCCCTGGATCGGCCGCCATGCGTGAATCTCCCTGCCATCGCGCGTCAGCGCGGTATGCACGAAACGGTTGACGCTCGCATAAAGCGAGAAGAAATGCGCCAGCACGCCGGAAAACATCACGGTGCTGGTGCCGACGAAATGGGCATGGTCGAGTTCGACGTTGACCTTCAGGCCGTTGCGCCAGCCGCGCCACGCATCCGCGCCGACGTGTGCCACCACCGGTTCGCTGGACAGCGCCGCGAGGCCGGCGATCTGCCGCTGCGCCGCTGGGCTTGCCGCGAGATTGTGCAGTTCCAGCATTTCGCGCAGCGTCGGCAGCGCTTGCGGCCCGCTGACCAGCGACGCGTGGTTCAGCACGAACTGCGATGCGAGCCGCCAGCGCGAACTGCCGTCGAGCGCCGCGGCGATCTGCGGCGTCGGCCGATGCGCGATGCGCACGGTCGCCACCGGCCCCGGCACTTCGAATGACAGCGCGGCGCCCGGCTCGAGCGCATGCGCGAGATGCCGGTTGGTGCACAGCAGTTCGGCAGTCAGCGTGCGCGCCGCAGGCGTAGCGGGATCGAAGCGCGTATCGACGAAGGTCAGCATGATGTCGCTGCCCGGCCGTGACGGATGCATGCCCGACACGCGCCGCGCGTGCCAGTACAGCGTCGAGCCCATGCCATGATGCACGCCGTAGTAGGGCGGCACTTCGACCACGTCGCGGCCGCTGACCGCGCGCACGGCGCGTACTGCATAGATTTCGCTACTGGCTTCGCGGTGTGCGTCGGGGCTCACGCGCATTTCACGCAGCGTGCCGTCGGGCCGCAGCGGCTCCGACGTGCGGGCGAACAGGTTGATTGCGCTGGTGCAGCCCAGCGCGAAGTCGTGCGTGTGCAGCGTCAGCTTGCCGCCCGGCGCGGCACGCAGGCCGATCAGCAGCTCGACGTGATTGCCGGTGCCAGGCGGCGGCGCGAACGGTAAATCGAAGAACCCGAATTTCTCGGGAAACGCGAAGTATTCGACCAGCAGCCGGCACGCGGGGTGCACGCCGTCTTCGAGCGGCAGCATCGCTTCGCCGTCGCCGAAGCCGACCGGCTCGGGGCGGCCCGGCAGCGCGCGGGTCTTGTCGCCCGGCGCGTGCAGATACACGGCCGATGCATGCGCGCACAACAAATCGTACAAGGCGGCCGCGGTGACCGGCGAGCCGGCCAGCCGCACCCGCAGCTGTTTGATCGGCAGCGCGCCGAACGTGTGCTGACCGGTGCAGCGCAGCGACAGCCGCAACGCGGACTGCAGCGACGCATCGCCGGTGGCCGCCTGCGCCTCTTCCGCATTCAGCAGATGCGCGCGGTGCAGTTCGATCGGCCACAGTGTCACGTCGGCGCAGGTGCGCCAGCGCAGCGTCGTACCGCTCGCCGTGACGTGCTGCAGCGGCGTATCGCGCGGCACCGTATAGCCTTCGGCGACGCTGCCCTGGGTCGGGTCGGTGTCGAACTGCACGATCGTCATCGACGGTAGCGGCCGCGCTGCATACGGATAGAACTGTTCGAGCAGGCCGTCGGTGAGTTCGGAGTATTCGTCGTCGAGGGTGCGCTGGATGCGCGCGGTCAACACCGCGAAACTTTCCAGCAGGCGTTCGACGTGCGGATCGGCGCATTCGCCGGCAGACAGCTGCAGCCGCCGCGCGATCTTCGGATAGCGTTGCGCGAAGTTGTCGCTCGCGCGTCGCAGATAGCTCAGCTCGCGCTGATAGTAGTCGAGCAGCAGATCGTCAAGCGAGTCGTTCATCGACCAATCCGACCGGCTGTCCGTCCACCAGTTGCGCGACGTAGGCGACCCGCGTCATGCCATCGCCGTCGGCGAGGCTGCCCGTGATGCGCAGCTGCAGGCGCCACGGCACGTCGGGATCGGTTTCGATTTGCGCGCGCGGCTGCAACAGGCGCGGCTCGAACGCGCGCACCGCTTCGACCACGTCGCGCTCGAGCGCGGCGCGGTCCGCGGCGCGCGCCGCGGAACTGGCGCTCCAGTCGGGCAGGCCGTAATACAGCACGTCGAGCGGCCGGCCGTCGCGCGCCGCGCCGCGGCGCGTGTTCAGCAGCCGCATCAGCTCGGCGCGCACCGACCCGCGCAGTTCGTCGGCGGAAAGCGTGCGCCGCACCTGCGGTTCGTACGACACGAACGGCGCGTCGTCCTGCAGCCGCTCGAACAGCGGCATCGGTGCGACCGGGGGCGCGGGATTGCGCATCGACATGCGTTAGGCCGCCTTGACCATCTTGTTGGCAGCCATGTCCCACGTCGACGCGGCGGTGCCTTCCTTCGAGCCGTCGTCTTTCTGCGTGGTCAGTTCCCACTTGATCTTCGTGAAGTTCAGCGACAGCGTTTCGACCGGCTTGCCGCCCGCGCCGCCCGACACGCTAACGTTGCTCAGCACGACGTTGTTGAGCGTGTACGTGATGAACGGCATGATCTTGCCGTCGCTTTCCGCCGCATTGCGGCCGACGATCACGGTGGCGGTCGGGATTGCCTTGCCGCCGCAGCAGTACTCGTTCAGCGTCGGCGTCGACACGTCGACGAACTTCGTCACGGTGAATTCGCCGACGTGCGGCTTGCCTGACGTGCGTTCGGAATTGCTGACGTCGTTGGTGACCTGCATCGCGACGTTATGGCTAAACGACATCAACTCGATCTTGTCGGTATAGCCCTCGAGCGTGCACTCGCCCTTGATGTCGCTGCCGAGATCCAGAATGATCGAATCCATGGTTGCGCTCCTGAAATGTATAAAAGCGGCGCGTGCCCGGCGGGCCGCGTCGCGCGATAGGGGTTATCGGTGTCGATGCCGGCTCGCGCCGGCATCGAAGCGGGTATCGAGCTCAGGCGGCGGCCGGCGGCGGCAGCGTGGCGACGAGCCGGATCGACGCGGTCAATTCCTCGAGCTGGAAGTGCGGCCGCAGGAACACCGTGGCGCGATACGCCCCCGGCTTGCCGGCCACCTCGGTCACGTCGACGCGTGCTTCGCGCAACGGGTATTGCGCCTTGATTTCCTGCGGCGCATTGTCGTTGACCAGCACGTAGTCGGCAATCCACGTGTTCAGGTACTGGCGCACGTTGTCGCGCGTCATGAAGCTGCCGACCTTATCGCGCATGATCACCTTGATGTAGTGCGCGAAACGCGACGCGGCCAGCACGTACGGCAGCATCGCGGAGATCCGTGCATTGGCGGTCGCTTCGTTGGTGTTGTACGCCACCGGCTTGTTGGCGGTCTGGCCGCCGAAGAACACCGCGAGGCCTTCGTTCTTCTTGTGGCAAAGCGCGATAAAGCCGAGCGAATCGAGTTCCTTTTCGCGGCGGTCGGTGATCGACACTTCGGTCGGGCACTTCATCGCCTTGTCGCCGGCAGCCGTCTGGAAGATATGGTCGGGCAGCTTCTCGACCGCGCCGCCGCCTTCCACGCCGCGAATTGCCGCGCACCAGCTGTACTTCGCGAACGCATTGGTGATGCGCTGGCCGAGTGCGTAAGCCGCGTTGCCCCACAGGTATTTCGAGTGATCGCTGCCGTCGACGCTTTCGACGAAGTTCATGCCTTCGACCGGATTGCTGTCCGGATGATACGGACGGCGCATCAGCACATGCGGCAGCGTCAGCGCGACGTAGCGCGAGTCTTCGCTCTTGCGGAATTCGCGCCAGCGGTGCATGTCGATGGTTTCGAACACCTTCGACAGATCGCGC
>DATLOW010000028.1:0-3460 GCA_035536055.1 Paraburkholderia sp.
CGGGCATGCAGACCGGTTCGAATCACTCTTCAAAGGAGTCATCATGGCCAAAAAAGAAGCCGTTTCGCACGTCAATATCGGTATCAGCGACAAGGACCGCAAGAAGATCGCCGAAGGTCTGGCGCGCCTGCTGGCAGACACGTACACGCTGTACCTGAAGACGCACAATTTCCACTGGAACGTCACGGGTCCGATGTTCAACACGCTGCATCTGATGTTCGAAACGCAGTACACGGAGCTGGCAATGGCCGTCGATTCGATCGCCGAGCGCATTCGCGCATTGGGCGTGTTCGCGCCGGGCAGCTACAAGGAATTCGGCAAGCTGTCGTCGATCGCGGAAGCGGACGGCGTGCCGTCGGCGGAAGAGATGATCCGCCAGCTGGTGGAAGGCCAGGAAGCCGTGGTGCGTACCGCGCGCGAAATCTTCCCGGTGACGGAAGCCGCTCACGACGAGCCGACCGCGGACCTGCTGACGCAGCGTATGCAGACGCATGAAAAGACCGCGTGGATGCTGCGCTCGATGCTGGCTTAAGCCCGCGCGCGGTTTCTCCGAAAGCCCGGCAGACAGTGTCTGCCGGGTTTTTTTATGGGCCGGCTCGTAGCCCGTGACCTTGACGGCGAGCGGCCGAGGCGCCTTTGAATCCTCGTTCTTGCGGCTTATATCTGCGTGACAACGCGCTTCGTTGCTGCGCCGGACATCGTCACTTCGATGGCATGCATCCGTGCGTGAACACCACGCCGGTGCACTAAAATAGCCGCACCGTATCCGACGCCTTCCCCATGTTCGCCCGACTCCCGCTCTATCTGCGCCTTGTCCGCATGGACAAGCCGATCGGCAGCCTGCTGCTGCTGTGGCCGACCCTCAACGCGCTGTGGATCGCCTCGGAGGGACGGCCGTCGCTGTCGCTGCTGGTGATCTTCACGGTCGGCACCGTGCTGATGCGCTCGGCCGGTTGCGCGATCAACGACTACGCGGACCGCGATTTCGACCGCTTCGTCAAGCGCACCGAAAATCGTCCGATCACGTCGGGCAAGATCAAGGCGTGGGAGGCGGTGGCGCTGGCGGCCGGGTTGTCGCTGCTGGCATTCCTGCTGATCCTGCCGCTCAACACGTTGACCAAAGAGCTGTCGGTGTTCGCGTTGTTCGTCGCGGGCACGTATCCGTTCACCAAGCGCTTCTTCGCGATCCCGCAAGCTTATCTCGGCATTGCATTCGGCTTTGGGATTCCGATGGCTTTCGCGGCGATCCAGGGACACGTGCCGTTGCTCGCCTGGGTGATGCTGCTCGCCAACGTGTTCTGGTCGGTGGCCTACGATACCGAGTACGCGATGGTCGACCGCGACGACGACATCCGGATCGGCATCCGCACGTCTGCGCTGACTTTCGGCCGCTATGACGTGTTCGCGATCATGCTGTGCTACGCGGTCACGCTCGGCATCTACGTGGGCATCGGCGTGGTGCTGGGTTACGGTCTGCTGTACTGGCTGGGACTCGCGGCTGCGGCGGGCTGCGCGGTCTACCACTACACGCTGATTCGCGAGCGCGAACGGATGGCGTGCTTTGCCGCGTTTCGCCACAACAACTGGCTAGGCGGCGCGCTGTTTGCGGGGATTGCCGCGCATTACGCGGCGCAGGCGTTCTGATTGGGTGGTGGGCGACGCGCTCGTCGCTTGAGTCAGTCGCTCGGTTTAGCGGCTGAGTTCGGCCGCCCGGTCAGCCGCTCGTTCCCGCCGTTCGCTCCGGCCGCTCAGCTCAACCTCCCGGCCACATGGGCGCGCGCAGCGCGGAGGTCCCAGACCGCCGCGCATGCGCATCGCGACACTACTGCTTGCCGAATTCTTCGCCCATTTCCTTCGCGCGCGCATCGGCGGCCAGCGCGCCGCGCACGATCGCTTCCCTGACGTTCTGCGCGTCGAACGCAGCGAGCGCCGCCGCGGTCGTGCCGCCTTTGGACGTCACGCGTTCGCGCAGCACCGACGGCGCTTCATCCGATTGCGCGGCCAGCTGCGCGGCGCCGGTGAAGGTGGCAACCGCAAGCGCACGGCCTTGCGCGTCGTCCATGCCGAGCCGGCGTGCCGCTTCCTGCAGCGCCTCGATGAAATAGAACACGTAGGCCGGCCCGCTGCCTGAGATCGCGGTGACGGCGTCGATCTTCGTTTCGTCGTCGAACCAGACGGTTTGGCCGACCGCGCCGAGCACTTGCGACGCAAGCGCGCGTCCGGCCTGATCGACGCCATCGAGCGCGACCAGCCCCGCCACGCCCATGCCGATCAGCGCGGGCGTGTTCGGCATCGTGCGGACGATGCGCGCGTGGCCGCCGAGCCAGCGCGACAGGTCCGCAGCCCGGATGCCGGCGACGATGCTGATCACCAGCTGCTGCGCCGACAGATGCGGCGCCAGCTGTTCAGCAACGCTTTTCGCGATCTGCGGTTTGACGGCGAGTACCACCGCGTCGTAGCTGCGCAGCGCGGCGTCGGCAGCCGCGCCGGTGACGATGCCGAACTGTTCGCCGTTGCGCTTGCGCGCGTCTTCGTTCGGATCGATCGCATAGAGGTCGGTGGCGGCCACGCCGCGCTTGATCAGACCGCCGATCAGCGCGGCCGCCATATTGCCGCCGCCGATAAACGCAATTTTCATGATGTGTCCGGCAGGTTAGTGTGAATAGTCGCGTGCACCGAAGATCGCGGTGCCGATGCGTACCATCGTTGCGCCTTCGAGCACCGCAGCTTCGAGATCGCCCGACATGCCCATCGACAGCGTATCGAGCGCAAGGCCTTCGGTGCGCAGTCGTTCGAACAGCTCGCGCAGCGCGCGATGCGGCGCACGTTGCTGTTCGACGTCGCCGGCCGGTTCGGGAATCGCCATCAGACCGCGCAAACGCAGCTTCGGCAGTGCCGCGACCGCGCGCGCGACGTCGGCTGCTTCGTTGGGCGCGATGCCCGATTTCGACGCTTCGCCGCTGACGTTGACCTGCACGCACACATTGAGCGGCGGCAGATCGTCGGGACGTTGCTCCGAAAGCCGCTGCGCGATCTTCAGCCGGTCGATCGAATGAACCCAGTCGAAGCGTTCGGCCACCGGCCGGGTCTTGTTCGACTGCAGGGGTCCGATGAAATGCCATTCGAGTTCGCCGCGCAGATCGGCGAGCGCGTCGAGCTTGGCGAGCGCTTCCTGCACGTAGTTTTCACCGAATGCACGCTGGCCCGCGGCATGCGCGGCGCGCACGTCTTCGGCGGGAAAAGTCTTCGATACCGCGAGCAACGCGACCGTGTGCGGATCGCGGCCCGCAGCTTGCGCGGCACGCGCGATGCGTTCGTGCACCGCGGCGAGATGGTGAATCAGGTCGGACATGAAACCCTGCACGTTGAGCGGCAAAGCTCGATTATACGGATGCCGCTATCCGGCCAGCATGTGCTCGACCAGTTCGATCCAGTGCACGACCGGCGTCGACGTGCCGCT
>DATLOW010000029.1:0-10902 GCA_035536055.1 Paraburkholderia sp.
TGGACCGGCAAGACCGTCACCGACGAGCTGACCTACAGCCTCGCCGGCATCAATGCGCACTACGGCACGCCGCGCAATCCGGCCGATCCGCAGCGGCTGCCCGGCGGCTCGTCGTCGGGCTCGGCGGTCGCGGTCGCGGCCGGTCACGCGGACATCGGCCTCGGCACCGACTGCGGCGGCTCGATCCGGCTACCGGCCAGCTACTGCGGCATCTGGGGCATCCGGCCGACCCATGGCCGCATTGCGACCAACGGCTGCTTTACGCTCGCGCACAGCTTCGACACGGTCGGCTGGTTCACGCGCGACGGCGCGCTGCTTGCCGAGGTGTTCGCGCTGCTCGCGCACAGCGAAGTCGCCGCGCTGCCGGAGCGCGTCACGCTGTGCGTGCCCGACGATATCGTGCCGCTGCTGCAGGGCCACGTGAGCGGCGCGTTCGCCGCCGTGGTCGCCGCACTGTCGGACCGCTTCCCGACCAACCTGCTCGCATCGGGCAGCCTCGCACCGCAACTGTGGGCGCACAGCTTCCGCGTGCTGCAGGCCGCGGAAATCGCGCAGCAGCATGGCACGTGGGCGCAGCAGCATCTGGACAGCTTCGGCGCGGACGTGCGCACGCGTATGCAGGCGGCCGCGACGATCACTGCATCGCAGGTGCACGACGCGCAACGCACGCGCACCGACGCGATACGCCGCCTCGCCGGCGTGTTCGACGACGCGCCCACCTATCTGGTGATGCCAACGCTGCCGTGGATCGCGCCGCGCATCGACGCGTCGCGCGACGAAGTCGACGACGTGCGCGCGCGCTCGCAGCAGATGCTGTGTATCGCGGGACTCGCGGGCCTGCCGCAGGTCAATCTGCCGTGGACGACTTTCGATGGCGCACCGCTGGGTCTGTCGATCGTCGGTGCGCGCGGCGACGACGAGAACGTGCTGGCGGTGGCGCGCGCGGTGCACGCCGCGCTCGAGTCAGCGGCTGTTTGACTGGGCGCGGCTCGCGCCGGTGCGTGAGTCGCGCTTGCTACGTGACTTGCTATCTGGCTTGTTGCCTGCCTTGCTGGTGGGCTTGCTGCCTGGCTTGTCGACCGGCTGATTGGCCGATCTGTTGCGCGGCTTATCGCTCGGCTTATCGCCCGAGTCATTGCCTGCCCTGACGCCGCGCTTATTGCCTGGCCTATTGCCCGGCCTATCGCCAGGCCTATTTCCCGGCTTATCCCCAGGCCCGTGGCCCGCGTTGCTGTCCAACTCGTCATCCGGTTCATCGCCCGACCTGCTGCCCGACTTGCTGCCCGCATGGATCGGCGTGCGGCTCAACTCGTTGTTGGTCTCGACGAGCTTCATCAGATACGTCATGAACTGCTTGCGATCCCTGGCCGGCAGCGCGGCCAGCGTGCGCTCGTGCGCGCGCTCGACGCCCACTTCGAGCCGCGCGAGCAGCGCGCGCCCGACGTCGGTCAGCTCCGCCACCTTCTTGCGCTTGTCGGTGCGCGAGCCACGCCGTTGAATAAAGCGCCGCTCGGCCAGCCGCCCGATCACGTCGGCGGTATTCGCGCGATCGAGCCCGACCGCGCGCGACAGCGCGATCTGTTCGGACGGCCCCATCTGATCGAGCGCGGTCAGAATGCTGTACTGCACCGGCGTAATGCCCTCCGGCGCGCACTCCTCGATAAACAGCGCGACGTGAATCTGATGCAGCCGGCGAATCAGAAAGCCGGGCCGCGCTTCGAGCGCGGTGTGCCGCCATTCGGAGGTATCGTCGTCGGCCGCGAATGTCGATGCCGAGGCCGGCGCCGATGCTGCCGGCGCATCTGCGCTGTTACCGCGCTTGCGGGACGCGCCGGCCGCGCGGGTCGTCGTCATGGCACCGCGACCGCAGCGGGCACCGCAACTGGCGCGGGCCACACCGTCACTTCGATCGGCGTAGGCCGAAACCCGGACGACGGATTGTTCTGCTGCGGACAGTTCGACAGCACTGCAAGCACCGGCATTTCAGCCTGCAGCACCACATAATCGCCGGCCTTCGACGTGCCCGGTGCGATTTCCACCTTGCCGTGCGCATCGAACGCCACGCGCATGAAGAAGTTCACGTTCGACACGATCTCCGAAGGCGACAACGACCACTTCGCCAGTTCCGCCACGAAGTTGCTGCGGCAC
Organism: Paraburkholderia sp.; assembly: GCA_035536055.1. Classification (GTDB taxonomy): domain Bacteria; phylum Pseudomonadota; class Gammaproteobacteria; order Burkholderiales; family Burkholderiaceae; genus Paraburkholderia. The sequence continues at coordinate 2,149 of DATLOW010000029.1, forward strand.
GACACCTTATTGACCACGCCATAGCGCAGATGGTCCATCTCGTTGCTACAGCAACCAGCCAGCGTGTCGTGCAGCCCGCAGGTGTCTTCGAGCACCGTGAACATCTTGCGCGCGCGATCGGACCATAACGTGGTGCCTTTCGTCACATACAGCGAGCGGTTCAGCTTGACGGTGTTCGGCACGTTCAGCCGGTCGAGCGGCAGCTCGGCCGAATAGCACAGGAAATCGACCGCCTGCTGCCCTTCGAGGTCGACGATCCTGAGCCGCTCGCCGGGCTCGAGGCGGCGCGACCAGCGGCCGCCTGGCGCAATCACTTCGGTATAGGAAGGCGCCGCGTCGGCGGCTGGCGTGTACGGCTCGCTCATGATCGGATTTCCTGTGGTTCGCAATATCGTTAGTACACATCCTATCAGGAAGAAAACCGCGGCGTCACACTGATTACGCGCTTTTTCGAAGCGCTTCCAGCGGATTCGCAGTGTGCTGCCTGCGCGTGCACGCGCACCGCGTTCAGGCGTTCCAAACCAGTGCAAAACACGCTTTCCAGCGTGCATTTCCGTGACGCTTTGGTGCGCCGGGCGCCGGCAACCGGATTACCGCGCGACGCGCCGCACCGTCGCACGAAGCATGCATCGCGGCGCGCTTCGTTGGCATGCCCCTTGCATTGTCGGAAACGAAACTCGTAAGTGTGCATACAAATATCGCTGCTCGCAGCGACGACTCATCGACCGGTATGCAGCGCCGCGCGCCACGCACCGGTTCCAACCGCAAAGGGGTAATGTCATGTCGTCCCGTCTCACTCGCGTCACCGCCCTCCCGACTCAAGCGCGCACCGCGACCCGGCGCTTCGCGCTGGCCGCCCTGCTCACCGCGGTGGCCGCTGTCGGCACCGGCATCGGTTACATCAAGCCCGCCCATGCGGCGAGCGCCGACGACATCAAGGCGCGCGGCTACCTGACGGTGGCGACCGAAGACGACTTCAAGCCGTTCGAGTTCGTCGACGACGGCAAGCCCACCGGCTACGACAACGAGATGCTCGCACTGGTCAAGAAGAAGCTGCCAGTCGAGGTGCGTCAGCAGATCATGCCGTGGCCGGGCATCCTGCCGGGCGTGACCACCGGCAAGTACGACATGGCGGTGACCGCGGTGCTGGTCACGCCGGAGCGCAAGAACACCTTCGACTTCACCACGCCGCTGGTCGAATCGACGACCTTCTACGCGACGAAAAAAGGCTCGAGCATCAAGTCCCCCGACGACCTGCTCGGCAAGGTGGTCGGCGTGCAGACCGGCAGCGCGATGCTCGCCGACGTCAAGGCCTACGACGAAGCGCTGAAGAAAAAGCACGGCGGCCAGGGCATCAAGCAGATCGTTGAATACCAGTCGTATCCGGAGGCTTATCAGGATCTCGGAGTCGGCCGCCTCGACGCAGTGGCGAACACGCAGATCAACCTGAACTCGCTGATCAAGACGCGCCCGGACACCTTCGTGCTCGGTCAGGCGATCGGCCAGCCGGTGTATATCGCGTGGGCCGTGAAGAAGGGCAACACCGCCGCGCTGCAGATGATCAACGCCGTGCTGTTCGACCTGCGCAAGAGCGGCGAAATGTACGCGATGCAGAAGAAGTGGTTCGGCGCGAGCTTCGAATCGATGCCGCAGTCGATCAACTGATGCAACACGACGGGCCCGCCTGATGACCGCATTCGATTACTGGAGCATTACCCGCGGCGCGCTCGCGACGATCTCGCTGTCGCTCGCGAGTATCGTGCTCGGTGTGCCGCTCGGCCTCGGGCTCGCGGTGATCCGCTGGGCCCGCGTGCCGGTGCTGGACCGCCTCGTCTACTCGTACGTCAGCATCGTGCGCTCGTGCCCGACCGTCACGCTGACACTGCTGATCTTCTTCGCGCTGCCGCAGTTCGGCCTGTCGCTCGACCCGATCCCCGCGGCGATCGTCGCGCTGACGATCAGCACGTCCGCGTTCAGCAGCGAAGTGTGGCGCGGCGCGTTGCTCGAATTTCCGCGCGATCAGTACGACGCCGCGCTGTCTTTCGCGATGCCGCGTCTGACGCGGATGCGCCGCATCGTGCTGCCGCAGGTATGGCGCGCAAGCCTGCCGGGCCTCGTCAATGAAATGACGCTGCAGATCAAGTCGACGCCGGCCGTCGCGGTGATCGGTATCGTCGAAATCACGCGCGCGGCGCTGCGGGTCGGCTCGAACACGTATGAGCCGCTGCCGCCGTTCATCTTCGCGCTGGTGCTGTACAGCGTGATCGTCTACGCGCTGCTGCGCGTACAGAAAATGATCGAGTTGCGCATGCGGCAGGGAGCGTTCGCATGATCCATGACTTCGCAACGATCTGGGCGCAGCGCAGCGACGTACTGGCGGGTCTGCTGAATACGGTGATCCTGCTGGTCGGCTCGGCGCTCGCCTCGCTGCTGTTCGGCGCACTGCTGACGCCGATGCTGATGAGCAAACGCAAAGCGATCTCGCGCGCAGCCATTGCGTATGTCGATGCGATGCGCTGCGCGCCGTTCCTGCTGTTCGTCTACCTGATCTACTTCGGCTTGCCGACGCTCGGCATCAGCCTGTCGAACTGGTGGGCCGGCGCAATCGCGCTGGTGCTGTACAACACCGCGTATATGGCCGAACTGCTGCGCGGCGCGTGGCTCGAACTGCCGCACGCGCTGATCGAATCGGGCAAGGCCTTCGGCTTTTCGGGGTTCACGCTGCTGCGCCGGATTATCCTGCCGCCGGTGTTTCTGCGCGCATTGCCGATGATCGGCAATCAGGTGATCCAGATCGTCAAGGACAGCGCGTTTCTGACCGTGATTGCCGTCAATGAGCTGACGCACGAGATGACCGGCATCCAGTCGACCTATTTCATTCCGTTCGCTGCCTTCGTGACGGCAGTGCTGCTTTACTGGTGCGTGTGTCTCGCGATCGAGGCCGGCACCGGCATGCTGAACCAATACGCTGAGGAACGCCGTTCGTGAACTCCCCTATCGATTGGGCTGCTGCTCAGAGCGCCACGCCGGCGACGCAAACCGCAGGCGCTACACCCACTACACCGTCCGCTGCCCACGACGGCGTGCGCCCGGTCGTGATGCTCAACGGCATCTCGAAGGCGTTCGGCAACAACCAGGTGCTGCGCGACGTGTCGCTGCAGGTCGCACCGGGCGAAACCGTCTGTCTGCTCGGGCCGTCCGGCTGCGGCAAGTCGACCTTGCTCCGCTGCATCAACTGGCTCGAGACGCCGGATGCCGGCAGCATCCATATCTCCGGCAAGCGGATGGGCGTGCGCGACAACACCAGCATCAAGATGAGCGACGGCGACCTTGCGCAGATGCGCGCGAAGATCGGCATGGTGTTTCAGCACTTCGCGCTGTGGCCGCATCTGACGGTGATCGAAAACGTGATGGAAGCGCCGCTGCATGTGCTCAAGCGCGACCGTGCGCAGGTGCGCGCGGAGGCTGAGGCGTTGCTGGCGCGCGTGGGCCTCGCCGACAAGCACGACCAGTTTCCGTCGCGGCTGTCGGGTGGCCAGAAGCAGCGCGTCGGCATCGCCCGCGCGCTGGCGATGAAGCCCGACGTACTGCTGTTCGACGAGCCGACCAGCGCGCTCGATCCGGAACTGGTCGGCGAAGTGCTGGCGGTGATGAAGGGGCTCGCCAACGAAGGCGCGACGATGATCATCGTCACGCATGAAATGGAGTTCGCGCGTCAGGTGGCGACGCGCGTGGTGTTTATGGATGGCGGCGTGGTGGCGGAAACGGCGCCGCCTGAGGAGTTTTTCAGTGCGCCGAAATCGCCGCGTGCGCAGCAGTTTCTGTCGCGCTTCAACAAGGGCTGAAGCGGCGCGGCGCAAACCGGTGCGATAGAGTTGCGAGCGCACCGAAAAGCGCAGCAAGAAGCGCAGCGGCGAAGGTGGTGCAACGCCCAACGCGCAGAGAAAAACGGCGACGGCAACAGCGTCACTGCCATCGCCGCAACTGCGCCTACCTCCGCCCCGCGTAAATCTGATCGAACGTGCCGCCGTCGGCGAAATGCACCTTCTGCGCGTTCTGCCAGCTGCCGAACATCTGCTCGACCGTGAAGGTCTTGATCGGCTTGAACTCGGCCGCGTGCTTCGCCAGCACCGCCGGATCGGTCGGCCGCAGGTGATGCTTCGCGAAGATCTCCTGCCCGGCCGGCGAATACAGGAACTCGAGAAATGCCTGTGATTCCTTGCGCGTACCGCGCTTGTCCACCACCTTGTCGACCAGCGCGACCGGCGGCGCCGCGACGATGCTCACCGACGGATACACCGCTTCGAATTTATCGCCGCCGCCCACGCCGCTATCGATCAGCGACACTTCGTTTTCGAACGTGACCAGCACGTCGCCGATGCCGCGCTGCGTGAACGTGGTGGTCGCGCCGCGCCCGCCCGTATCGAGCACCGGCACATTGCGGAAGATGGCCTTTTCGAAGTCGAGCGCCTGCGCATCGGTGGCGCCGTGCTGCTTCTTGTAGCCCCATGCCGCCAGATACGTGTAGCGGCCGTTGCCGGCCGTCTTCGGATTCGGAATGATCACCTGCACGCCGGGTTTGGTCAGGTCGTCCCAGTCCTTGATCTGCTTCGGGTTGCCCTTCTTGACGAGAAACACCATCGTCGTCGTGTACGGCGCGCTGTCGTTGGGCAGCCGCGTGCGCCAGTTTTCCGGCAGCAGATGGCCCTGTTGCGCGAGCAGATCGATATCGTTCGGCTGGTTCATCGTCACGACGTCGGCAGGCAAGCCTTGCAGCACCGACAGCGCCTGCGCGCTCGACGCGCCATGCGACTGGTTCACGGTCACCGTTTCGCCGGTTTTCTGTTTGTAGGCGGCGATAAAGGCCGGATCGATGTCCTTGTAGAGCTCGCGCGCGACGTCGTACGACACGTTGAGGATCGTCGTGTCGGCTTGCGCGCTCGGCGGCGCGCTTTGCCACAGCGCGAGCGCCGCGGCAGCCGCGAACCACGCGCGGGTCAGCGCCGGCCGGCGCGGTCGGACCGTTTTACCTGTCAATTCTGTTCTCCGTTGAATGTCCGTCATAGCCGGTGCGCAACGCCTGCGCGATGCGCAGGCGCGGCACCGGACCGCTATTATCGCGAAAGTGCGGACGCGGGCTTACGGATGCTGCGAAAGAGGCTGTCCATGCGAGCCCGCATAGAACACGATCAGCGTCACCGGGCTGTCGCCGGTCACGCCGCGATGCACGCTGCCGACCGTCTCGGGCAGCACCTGGCCGGCCTTGACGGTCATCTTCTCGCCGTCAGGTTTCTCGACGGTGATCTCGCCGGACTGCACGTAGCCGGCATTCGGCATCGGGTGTTTGTGCCATGGCAGTTCGGAATGCGCGGGAATTTCAATCTTCAGTACCGTCAATTGCGGCTGGCCGGACGGATAGGACTTGTAGCGCGTGCCATCCCATGAGTTGTCGGTTTTCAGCAGCGTTTCGATGTGGATGCCGGCAGGGGGCTGCTGCGCGAATGCGGTGCTGCTGGCGGCCGCACCGAGCACGAAAGCAAAGGCGGCAAGGGCGGGTGAAAGACGGCGGCTGGCGATGGCGAGACTGTGCATGCTGGGGTCACTCCTTCAAAAAGGGCGGCTCTGATGAAAAAACGGCGGGCTCGAAGCGCCGGAATTGTCTGAAACAGACATTAACCAGACACCTGAGCCCACCGCTTCATTCCATCGTCGAGTCCGCTCGCGAGCCGCGCTGCACCGCGCGGCACCCCAGCATCGTCAGCCGAGCGACGTCCAGCGCGCGCCGAGGCCGTCGGTAATCGATGCCGCGTCGAACCGGTAAGCCATCAACGCCGCAAAGCCGCGGCGGCCGTCGATCGACGCCGGCGCGCTGGTGAAGCCGTGCTTGGCCATCAGCGCCGCTTCGATCGCATCGGCGGCTGCCTTGCCGGTCTCGATCGCCGCCAGCGAATCGCCGGCATTGTGTGCAAGGCCCGCGGCTTGCGTCGCAGCGATCCCCAGCGCGTGGCGCGTACGCGTTTCGTCGAGCTTCAACAGACGTGCGACGGCCAGCACCGCGCCGAGCACGCCGAGCGACGAGGCGACGTTCCAGCGCACGCGAAACTCGTCGCTATCGACCGCGGCGAGAATCCGCGCAGCCGCTTCGATGCCGATCGCAGCCGCCGCTGCAACTTCCTGTTCCGACGACGACAGCAATTCGCCCGTCGCGATCACCGCGGCCAGCACCGGCGTGGCGCTGCTGGCGCGCTGCGTCGACAGTGCGGCGCCGAGCACCCATGCTCGCACGCGTGCGTCGTGCGGGCCGCTGCCCTGCTGTTCGAGCAGTGCGGCAACCTTCTTGCCGGCATCGTCGAGTGCGGCGAAGCTCGCGCGCGCCTGTGCGAGCGCACCCGCGGCGGCGTCCGCAGCGTGGGCGCCGGCAGCTTCTAGCGGGCTCGTCGCGAACTTGACGAGCGCATCGGAAATGGCGGATTGGGCGGCGGGATTATGCATGATTGGATTCCTTCTTCGGAGCGCAAAGTGCGAAAAGCGTATCGAGGTTCGGCGCGTCGGCAAGGCCGTCGACCACCGCGGCAAGCTGTGCCGCGCGGCCGTCGCCCAGCAGCGGGTCGATCAGCAGGCGGACCTTGTCCATCAGTTCGTCATCGGTCAGCGGGCGCGCCAGCGAACCGCGCGCGTGCTCGACGTGATGTTTGACAACGCTGCCATCCTTCATGCGCGCTTCGATAAACACTTCGTCGCGGTTCACGCTGGTGTCCGGTGCGAGCGTGGTCCTGGCACGCAGCGCCGTCACGTCGGCCTTGATCACGCGCTCGTCTTCGTACTGCGCGAGGCCGACCACCTTGTCGCACAGCGCGGCGGCCACGCCGTGAATCGCCGAGAAGCGCGCCTGCAGGCCGTCTTTCGGCTGCGGGTTGCCCATCAGTTCCGGCACCAGCGGATGACAGCGCAGCGTGATCGCTTCGATGTCGTTGGCGTTGGCGATCTTCTGCGACAGCGACAGGCCGCCGTCGATTGCCGGGTGCGCGACGATGCCGCACGGAAACGGCTTGTACGTGTTGAACAGCAGTTCCCAGCGTTCGCCGAACGCACCGTTCATCAGATCGAAGTCGACCTTGGTCGACATCGAATGCGAGTAGCCGCCCTGCGCTTCGAAAATGTCCTGTTTCGCGCGCTGGCCCTGCTGCGCGAGACGCGCCGCCGCGATACCGTTCGAAGCCGCCTTGCCCGGGTGATACGGCTTGGTCATCGTGCCGAACGCTTCGCGCATGCCGACGAACATCGACGCGGCGATCCCGACCGCTTCGGTCAGCTGTTCCACCGACAGGTCGAGCAGCAGGCCCGCGGTCACCGCACAGCCGATCACGCCGCAGGTGCCGGTGATGTGCCAGCCGCGGTCATAGTGCTCCGGCGAAATCGACACGCCGACGCGCAGTTGCGATTCGCAGCCGAGCGCGAATGCCATCAGCGCCTTGGCGCCGCTCGGTTTGGTTTGCGGCGCGAGCGCGGTCAGCACCGCGAGAATCGATGCGGCCGGGTGAATCACGGTGGCGAGGTGAGTGTCGTCGAAGTCGTCGAGGTGGCCGGCGAAACCGGTGGCCAACGCCGAAAAATGCACGTCGACCCTCTCGCTGCGGCCCGGCACCGGCGCGAGCGGCGCCACGCCCAGATCCTTCGCGGTACCGAGAATCGCGTCGACGCCCGGATGCAGCGAGGCGCCGATCGACGTTCCAACCACATTGATAAACGAACGCCTGGCCTCCCGTTGTACCTCGGCGGGCAGCGGACGCTGCGCGAGCGCATGGAGGCCCTGCGCAAATGCGGCGGCGACAAAACTCATTGAGACAACTCCTCGAGACGAACGCCGTTGGTTTTCGGCCCGAGCAGGCCCACCATCACGACGATCACTAACATGGCTGACGAAATCAGCACGAACACGGCGGCCACGCCCGACTGCTTGAGCAGCGCCGCCACCCAGAAACCTACGAAAATCGAACTGACGCGGCTCCAGCTGAATACGAAGCCGACCGCGCGGGCACGGATGCGGGTCGGATACAGCTCGGCCTGATAGGTATGGAAGATGCCGATCAGCCAGTTGTTGGCGATCGTCACGAGACTGCCGCACAGCAGGATCATCGCCGGCTCGCGCGCGCTGCCGAACGCGAGGCCGGCGCCCGCCACCACCAGCGCGCAGCCGACCAGCTGCCACTTGCGCTCGATGCGCTCCGCACACGTCATCGCGCCAATCGCGCCGAGCGGCGTCGCGAACGCGATCACCATCGTGTAGAGCAGCGAATGCGTGATGGTGATGCCCTTCGAAAACAGCAGCACCGGCACCCACGAGCCGAAACCGTACACGCCGAAGGTCTGGAAGAAATTGAAGAACGACAGCATGATCGTGCGCGGCAGATAGCGGCCCTTCCACATTTCGGACCACGAGCCCTGCGGCGCACCGACTGCGTGATGCGCGGCCTGCGCGGCCACCGCATCGGCTTGCGGCGCTTCCAGCTGACGGCCCGTTTCCGCGATCACGCGCGCCTCGATCGCATCGACGATCGCGCGCGCCTCGGTGAGACGGCCCTTGCTTTCGAGCCAGCGCGGCGACTCCGGCAAGCCGCGCCGCACGAACCAGATCGCAATCGCGCCGGCCGAACCGATGATCATCACCCAGCGCCAGCCTTCGAGGCCGAACACCACCTGCGGCACCAGCACGTACGCGAGCACCGCGACCACCGGCACCGAGGTCAGGATCAC
>DATLOW010000030.1:0-17689 GCA_035536055.1 Paraburkholderia sp.
GCAGCATCAGCGCCGCGCCGCTCAGCGACAGATTGCCGATATGCGTGCGATGCCATGCGCTCGCCGAACCGTCGATGGCACTGTACTGGCACATCGGGCTGATCACGATGCGATTGGCGAGCTCGAGCGAGCCTAGCTGTAACGGAGAAAAAAGTGTTGCGCTCATGGATGCGGGCCTGAAAACGTAATCGTTGAAATGGACCCGCGCGATCGGTGCTGCGGCGCCGCTGCGCCGCGCGTCGATACGGGCGCTGCGGTCCGTCGTCGCACGCGATGGCTGGCGGCTGCGTCGCGTGTCGGGCGGCCGCGCAGTTATCGCTCTTTCACCGCGATAGAATGGCCCGTTACAGCTTGTTTGAGAATTTCCGATTGGTCAGCGCTGGCATCGCCGATCGCGATGGATGCGTGCACACGCATCCGGGAAAACCCGCATACAGAGGACACCCATGCGCGCCAATCCGGCCCGTCCGCTACGCTTCGATATCGACTCGCTGCGCATCTTCATTGCGGTGATCGAAGAAGGCAGCATTGCGGCCGCGTCGGGCCGCATGCATCTGGTCGCGTCGGCGGTCAGCAAGCGCGTGTCGGACCTCGAAACCGAAGCAGGCACACCGCTGCTGTACCGGCATAGCCGCGGCGTGCAGGCGACGCCCGCAGGCGAAGCGCTCTACCATCACGCGAAACTGCTCGCCGAACATCTGCAGCAGATCTCGGACGAGCTGTCCGAGTATTCGCAAGGCTTGCGTGGCCATGCGCGCATCTACGTAAATTTCACGGCGATGGTGTTGTATCTGCCCGCGGCGCTGCATTCGTTTTTACAGGTGAACCCGCAGGTGCGCGTCGACATGGTCGAGAAAACCAGCGATGAAGTCGTGCATGCGATCGCCAGCGGTATCGCCGACCTCGGTATCTGCGCGCCGGCGCCGGCTACGCTTGGCGATTTGCAGGTGCGCCCGTATCGCGTCGACAAGCTGGTGCTGATCGTGCCGCGCGACCATCGGCTGGCGCAAGCCGCGCGGATCGGCTTCGATGCGGCGCTGGACGAAGACTTCGTCAGCATGCCGCACGGCACGTCGATTCCGAAACTGTGCCGCGCGGCCGCCGAGCGCAGCGGCAAGCGGCTGCGCGTGCGCATCGAAGTGACCAGCTTCGAAGGCGTGCGCAATATGGTCGGCGCGGGCCTCGGCATCGGCGTGCTGCCGCAGGGCAGCGTGCTGCCTTATGTGGAATCCACGCGGCTGGCCGTCGTAGAACTCGAAGACACGTGGTCGCTGCGGCCGCTCGTGATCGTCGCGCGCAACTTCGACACGCTGCCGATGCCGGCGCGTATTCTGGTCGATCATCTGGAGCGCGACGCGGTACAGCGGCAGTAAGCGCGCGGTAGACGTGCGCTGCGGGGCGATGCAAAGCGGTACTCCGCCACTTCGTGCGGCACAGCTAGCCGCCAGCGAACTGCCGTGCCAGGCGCGGCCAGCGTGCCGGACGTTCAACGCAGCGCGGCCGCGAAATCCAGCACGGTCTGGTTGAACCGTGCCGGCCGCTGCAGCGGCGCGAAATGACTGACGCCTGGCAGCACCGTCAAACTTGCACCGGGAATGGTCTGCGCCAGATATTCCGCATGCTCGCGCCTGATGAACTCGTCATGTTCGCTGTGCACGATCGCCACCGGCACGCGCACTGCCGCGAGTTCCTGCGCGCTGCAATCGGGCTGCGTCTGCTGCATCGTGCTGACCGCGGCGACGAACGCGTCGAACTGGTCCGGTGTGGCCGACAGTTGCGCATAGTCCTTCTTGTGCCGCTCGAAGCACCGCTCGATCACCGGCGTCAGCACGAACGGCTTCGCGCCGTCCGGGTTCATATTGCAGCCGAAAAACAGCACACCGGCCACGCGCTCCGGCTGTTGCATCGCCGCCAGCAGCGCCGTGCAGGCGCCGTCGCTCCAGCCCACCAGCGCGGCGCGCGCGATGCCTAGTGCATCCAGCACGGCGAGCACGTCGCTTGCCATCCGTTCGTAGCGATACGGCTCTGCGTCGCGCGTGCTGCGGCCGTGCCCGCGGCTGTCGAGGGTGACCACGCAATGGCCCGCGGCGGCCAGCGCGTGTATCTGATGCCCCCAGTTGCCGCTGTGACCGAGGCCGCCATGCAACAGCACGAGCGGCGTGCCCGCGCCGAAGACCGCGTACCACAGGCGCGCGCCGTCGTGCTCCAGATACGCGGCGCGGCCATCGTCCGGCAGCGACGGCGCGCCGTGCAACGCGAACTGCGTCAGATCGTCGTCGTTCGATTCCATGCAGGTGTCTCCTCGCGGGTGAATGCGGCATGTCCTTGTCGCGCTGCGTTGCAACGTTTCGACAAAGAACCCTTCAGTCCGGAACCGCATTGTCGCAGCTTCGATGGAATTCCTCGCACCGGTGGCTGTTATTCAAGGTGACAGACGAATCCGCGCGCGTCGTCGCTGCGGATTCGCGCCCCCCCTTCCGTCAACGGCGAAACCCCCATGAGAAAACTCCATACGATGATGCAGGCTGCGGCGCTTGCCGCCGCGTTGGCCGCTGCATTGGCCAGCACCACCGGCGCCCACGCGCAAAGCATCAGCACCAGCAGCAACGCGAACGGCAGTGCAGCCAACGGCACCGCGGACGCGGGACCCGCTTCGACGAGTTCCGCGGCTTCGCTGGTTGCGCTTGCACTGCCCGCCTCCACGCCAATCACGCCGACCGCCCGCAGCCTGCTGCGCGGCATTCCGACCGGCCGACCGGTGCAGAAGCAAAGCGTGACGCCCGCCGCGCTGACCTCGCTGGTGAATGCCGCCGCGCCGCAACTGCTGCAGGCGATCGGCGCGCCGAAGTGCACGGTCAATATCGCGTCGCTCGGCTATCACACGGTCGGCGGGCGCGGCGAGCCGACCACCGCCGCGACCGCGGTGATGCTGCCGTCCGGCGCCGGCTGCGCTGGCCCGCATTCGGTCGTGGTGGTTGCGCACGGTACGTCGACCGACAAGAACGACGATCAGACCAACCTCGCCGGCGATGTCGACGGCGAAATCGAATCGCTGGAAACGGCTGCAGTGTTCGCGGCACAAGGCTATATCGTCGTGATGCCGAACTACGCCGGCTACGCGGGTTCGTCGCTGCCGTATGCGCCGTTCCTGAATGCCGACCAGCAGGCCGCGGACATGATCGACGCGCTGCGCGCGGCGCGCCTGTCGTTTCCGGAGATCCTGCTCAATGCGGCGCACGGCAAGCTGTACGTGACCGGCTATTCGCAAGGCGGCTTCGTGGCCATGGCGACGCTGCGCGAAATGCAGCGGCTGCCGCTGGAATTTCATCCGGTGGCGGTGGCGACCGGCAGCGGCCCGTATGCGCTGTCGCTGACCACCGACAAGGAAACCGAAGGCTCGCCGAGCGCACAGGCGCCGCTGCTATTCGATCTGCTGGTCAACAGCTATCAGCAGTCGTACGGCAACGTGTTTGCGCAACCTGCCGAGGTGTTCGCCGCGCAATATGCGGCGCGCGCGCCCGGCCTGTTGCCCGGCGCAGCGTCCGAAGCGTCGTTGTTCGCCGCCAACGTGTTGCCGGAGAATGCGCTGTTCCAGACCGGCTCGCTGCCGCCGCCCGATCTGTCGAATCCGGACACCGCTGCGGTCAATGCGGCAGGATTCGATCCGCACAACTTCTTCCTCAGCACCAGCTATCGTGCGATGGTCACCGCCGATATCGCCGCCAATCCGTGCAGCGACCCGGCGAGCGGGCAGCGGATCGCGAACTGCAAGCCGTCTACCGGACTTCGTCAGGACACGCTGCGCAACGATCTGCTCGACTTCACGCCCCATGTGCCACTGCTGATGTGCGGTGCGCATTCGGATCCCGTCGTGTATTTCCAGAACACCCAGGTGGCTGCGCAGTACTTCCAGCAGCACGGCGTGCCCGCCTCGCAGTTGACGGTGCTCGACGTCGACCCGGGCGCGGCGGCGCCGTCGGGGCCGTTTGCCGCGCTGCAGGGCGGCTTCGCGCAAGCGCACGCGCAGGACGCCGCGGCGTTGGCCGGCAAGCCCGGTGCGGCGGTGCAGATCGAAGCGGATGTGCACGAAATCGCCGCGCCGTTCTGCGCGCTCGCTGCGCGCGGCTTTTTCGATGCGCAAGGGGCGCAGGGCACGCGTTGAGCGGCCAGGCTGTGCCGCGACGATGGTTGTATCGGCAACCAGCGTTGCGGCAGCACCTCAGCTGCGCAGCACGAGCGGCGCGAACACGTCCGATGCGCTGCCACGCCGCTCGAGTTCCCACAGCACACCCAGCGCTTCGTCGGCTGACGCGGCGCCGAGCACCGGCACCACGTTCTTCTTGAACTTGGCAGCGAAATCCGCACGCTGCATCGGTCTGGTCGCGGAGCCGGGAATGTCGTCGACGCGTTTGCTGAATACCTGTCCGTCGTCGCGCGTCGCCGTCACGACGGTCGCGTAGTACTTCGGATACAGCTGCGACATCTGCGGATCGTCGACCACCTTGATCTTCTTCATGAACGCGCGCAATTTCGCGTCGTGCAGCGCGGCCTGGCTGTAGCTCGCCACCGTGATGTCGCCGTCGAACATGGCGCGCGCCGTCACATAAGGCAGGCTGTGGTCCGCGGTGCCGCTCGTCTCCGGTGCCCACTTTTCGGCATCCATGCCGGCCGAGAACCAGCCTTCATGCGAAGTGCGGATCTCGACCGCAGCGATCCGCTCTACGCCGCCCGCCTGCTTTGCCACATCGATGCCCGCTTCGATCGCGGTCTGCGTCAGCGCCTGCGCCGGATAGAACTTCACCGAGCAGTCGCGGATCCGGAACGGCCGGCCGCGGCCGCCGAAGCTGGCGGTGTCCACCGTGAACGGCCCGGATACCTGTTTGAAGAAGCCCGCGTCGCCTTCGAAAATCGGCGATGGCCCGGTCAGGCCTTCGCGTGCCAGGGCCGCGGAAAATACGCCATTACGTGCCGCGTCCGCATCGGCGAGCCCCTTCCAGTTCGAGATGGTCTGCACGCGCGTCTGGTTCAGCGCAAGGTGTCCGTTGATCGCCAGATTCACGGCTTGCGTGAGTTGCGCCTGGTCGAGCTGCATCAGTTTGCCGGCTGCCAGCGCGGCTGCCGGCAGGCTGAAATTCGGATGGTCCCAGCCGTGCTGGCTGATCGATGCGGCGTCCATCATCCGGCAATCGATTTCATACGCGAGCACGATCGCGACGATCAGATCGCGGCCGTTGGCGCCCTCCGCTTCGGCCTGCGCGAGGCACGCGGAGATGTTGTCGCTCGGATGGCCGATCTCCTTGCCGGCGTACACGTCATTCAGATCGTAGTAGCGCAATGCCGCGCCGTTCGCGAAGGTGGCCATGTCCGGGGCGGTGCGCAAGCGCGTGCCGAGCACAGTTGAGGCGCCGTTGCCGGCTTTACCGCTGCTGTTGCTACTGCTGTTGCCGCCGGCCTTACCAGCACCCGCAGCGCCTTCAGCAAGCGCCACCTTGCGCGCAATCTGCACCGGCCTTTCGTTCAGCGCGGCGACGCCGCAGCCGAGCGCATCGGCCAGATGGGTCTTCGCAAGCTCGACGGTCGCGTCGTCGAGATCGTCGTAGCGAAGCGATGCCGCGTATGCGGCGAGGCGTTGCGCGAGATCGGGCATGCCGGTGCTGCGCGCAGTGTGTGTGCCCGCGCCCGCGCCTGCGCCCGCGCCTGAGTTCTGCGCGAAGGCCGGCGCAAGGCCGGAGAAGCTCGCGGCGAGCGCGCCGAGCGAGCCGATGAAATGACGGCGCTGCATGCTGGTGAAGTCTCCTGTCTACGATTTTTTTCCGGCGAGCGCGGCCGGGGCGGCCGGCGGTCCGGAACTCAGATCAGCACCAGCAGCGCCACACCGAACACGACGCTGCCGAGCAAAAACGTCATCACCGTGAAGCCGAGCACACGCTGCACGCCGATGCCCGCCATCGCGACCACCGGTGCGGCCCAGACCGGCTGCATCATGTTCGACACCTGTTCGCCCATCGCGACGGCCATCGTCGTGGCCGGCACCGATGCGTGCAGCGCAAGCGCAGCGGGCACCGCGAACGGGCCCTGCACGGCCCAGTGGCCGCCACCGCTCGGCACCAGGAACGTGATGATCAGCGAGCACACGTAGCTCCAGAACGGCAGCGTGTGCGCATTCGAAATCGCGATAAAGAAATGCGACAGCACGTCGGGCAAGCCGGTCGCTTCCATGATGCCCATCACACCGCCGTACAGCGGGTACTGCAGCATCATCGAGCCGGTCTGGCGCGCGGCATTCTTCACCGCGTCCGCATAGGCGAGCGGATAGCCGTGCAGCACGATGCCCGCGCAGAACATCACGAAGATCACCGCGTTGACGCCGGCAAAGCCGGCCAGATGCTGCACGTGCGCGAGCACCACGAACGACACGCCCGCCACGCCGATAAACATGCTGCCGAGCGGCGAATACTCGAGCCACTTCGCCGGCGACAGCTTGCCCGAAGGACGCGTACGCGCGGGCGGGTCCGGGTTCTTGTCGAGGTCGAGTACGATCGCATTGTCGTCGTGCGGTTTGAGCAGCGCGAGCGCGATCGGCACGCCGACCAGCATCACCGCCACCGGCACGAGGTTGAATGGCCTGAACACCAGTTCGTCGAACGACAGCACGTTGCCGGTCAGCTTTTCGACCACGTTCATCGCGCTGCCGTGGGTCGACTGCGCCAGCGCGATCGAACTCGAGATACCGCTTGCCCACACCACCCAGCCGGAAAAACCGGCCGCGACGATCCACGCGAAATCGACGCGCATGCGCTTGGCCACTTCGCGCGCCAGCAGCGCCGCGACGACCAGCCCGAGCCCCCAGTTGAAAAACGATGCGAACGCAACCGACAGAAACGTCAGCGCAGCGGCCTGCACCGGCGTGCGCGCGAGCGACACGACCGCGCGAAACAGCCGCTGCACCGGTGGCGCATGGGCGAATGCGTGGCCGGTAACAAGCACCAGCGTAATCTGGAACGCGAAGGTCAGAATGTCGAAAAAGCCCTTGTACCAGCCACCGACGATGCGCACGAACGACGCATGCGGACCGAATAGCGCAGCCGCGGCCGCGACCACCACGGTGATCAGGATCGCCAGCACGAACGGGTCGGGAATCGTGCGCTCGAACAGACGGATGGTCGCGTCGGTGAAACGCGAATGGGCAACCGGCGCATGCGCTGCGCTCGCAGGCTTCATCGCGCGCCTCGGGTCGGGTGGGCCGTGCTCGTCATGGCGGTTGTCTCCGGGTGTTTTATCGATGTGGTGCTGCGTGCTGCGTGTGCATGGTGCGGTTCGCGGGTCTGCGTTCGCGGGTCCGCTGCGCGCCGCTAGAAACCGTACAGCTCCGCCGGGTTGTCGACCAGCATCCGCTTGCGCAACGCGCCATCGTGCGCCCAGTCCGACAGTACGTCGAGCAGCAGCGCATCGTCGGCCTTGCCGGCCTCGGTGACGTGCGGCCAGTCGCTGCCCCATACGAGCCGTTCCGGCGCGCTCTGCACCCATGCCTGCGCAATCGGCGCGACGTCCGCGTAGCGGCCCGCTTCGCCGACCCGCGAATCCAGATAAGGCCCCGACAGCTTCAGCCATGCACGGCCGCGCGCGAGGTGCCGCTGGATGATCGCGAACGCCGGATGCGCGGTGCCCGCGGGCAGCGGCAGGCGCCCCAGATGATCGAACACGATGCGCGACGGCAGCCGCTCGAGCAGCGCCTCATGCTCGACGATCTGCGCGGCGGTCCAGTGCAACTGCACGTGCCAGCCAAGTTCGTCGATGCGGCGCGACAGCGGCTCGATCATGCTGAAGTCGACCACCGCCTGTTCCGGCGTGTACAGCGTGAAACGGATGCCGCGGATGCCGCCGTCGTGCAGCGCCTGCAATTGCGCGTCGGTCACGTCGGGCCGCAGCACGCCGACGCCGCGCGTGTGTTCGCGGCCAAGCCGGGCGATCGCATCGAGCGTAACGCTGTTGTCGACGTCGTAAAGGCGTGGCGTGACGATCACCGTACGGCGGGTGCCGATGCGCTGCTGGAAACGTTCGCGGTAGTCGTCGGCGCTTGCGTGCGCAACGAATTTGCCAGGCGCACCCGCGCGCACGAAGCGCGCATCGTATACGTGCATATGCGAGTCGCACACCAACTCGCACGCCAACTCGCGCGCGAGCGCGGGCCCGGTTCGGGTTGCGGCCATTCGTCGTCTCCAGATCGTTATGTCGTGTGCGCGTAATCTTCGCGGCAGCGCATGAGCCGCATGCAGCGCGCCGCGCTTACGTTTCGCCGACTACACCGCCGGTGCGCAATGCGGCGATTTCATCCGCGCCAAAACCGTTGCTGGCCAGCACCGCGTCGGTATGCTGGCCGAAAGTCGGCGCCGCGAATGGCTCGGGGCCCGGCGTGCGGCTGAAATGCAGCGAGCGCTTGAGGCCCCGATAGCGGCCGACTGCCGGATGCTCGAACTGCGCGATCAGGTCTTCGGCCGCGACTTGCGGATGATCGAACATATCCTCGACGGTGCGCGCCGCCGAACACGGCACCTCGTCGCCAAACAGCGCTTCCCATTCGAGCGCGCTCTTCGCCTGCAACGCGGCGTGCAGCTTCGGCACGATTTCGTCGACATGCAGCGCGCGCTTTCTGACCGAATCGAAGCGCTCGTTGGCGGCCAGTTCTTCGAGCCCGGTCTTGCGGCACAGCGCCTGCCAGAAATGCGGCGTATTCGCGGAAATGTACAGAAAGCCGTCGCGCGTCGGATGCAAGCCGGTGATGCCGCCCGAACGCATGTCGCGCCCGACTTCGCGCGGCTCGCCTTCCGCCCAGATCATGCGCGCCGACTGCATCGTCAGCGCGCTGCGCAACAGCGAAACACCGACGTACTGGCCACTGCCGCTGCGCTCGCGCTCGAACAGCGCCGCACTGACACCGCCCAGCAGCAGCGCCGCCGCGTAGTAATCGACCACCGAACCGTACAGGATCTCCGGCGGTCCATCGCGCTTGCCTTGCAGCGCGCACATGCCGGTCATCGTCTGCAGCACCTGGTCGTAGCCGGCCTTCTCTTTCAGCGGGCCATGTTCGCCGTAGCCGGTCACCGCGCAATAAACCAGCCGCGGATTCAGCTCGCGCAACTGCTCGTAGCCGATGCCGAGACGCTCGGGTACGCCGGGCCGGAAGTTGTGCACCAGCACGTCGGCATGCGCGACCAGACGCAGCAGCACCGCGAGCCCGTCCGCATGTTTCAGGTCGAGCGCGATGCCCAGCTTGCTACGGTTGACGCCGAGAAAAGCACGGCATTCGCTTTCGAGTGTCGACGGATATTTGCGCAGGTTGTCGCCGGCGGGCGGCTCGATCTTGATCACTTCGGCGCCCTGGTCTGCCAACAGGCTGCAACCGTAGGGTCCTGCGATATACGCGCTCAGATCGAGCACGCGGATGCCGGACAGCGGCCCGCGCGCCGCGTCGCCAGCGGCGCTCGTGCGCGGCGTCGGCGTCATGACTGCGTCTCCTGTTGCGCTTGCGCGAGCAGCACGCGGGCGCGCGCGACGAACGGCGCGTCGATCATCTTGCCATCCACCACATAGGCGCCGAGCCCTTGTGCGTCGGCTTCGGTTGCGGCCGCCACAACCCGTTGCGCATGCTGAAGCTCAGCGTCGCTCGGGCGAAACACCGCATTGGCCAGCGCGATCTGGCGCGGGTGAATGCAGCTTTTGCCGATAAAGCCCAGGTTGCGCGCGAGTTGCGCTTCGCGGCGGAAGCCGTCTTCATCGGCAATATCGGCGAAGGCGGCATCGTATGCGAACACGCCGGCTTCGGCGGCCGCGATCGACAGCGCAAACATCGCCTGCTGCACCGCCGCTGTTTCGCGGCGCGCAATGCCGTGCGGCTCGAACAGATCCGCAAGCCCCAGCTGCAAACCGCGCACGCGCGGGTGCGCGCTCGCCAGTTCGTAGGCGCAGCGCAACGCGCCCGGGGTTTCGATATTGAGCAACAGACCGATCGGTTCGTCGACGCCGTTCGCGCGCTCCGCATCGTGCAGCGCCTGTGCGACGGCGCGCACTGCATCGGCGTCGCGCGGCTTCGGCAGATTGATCAGTGCGACGCCGCGTTGTGCCACGGCGGCGAGGTCCGCTGCGAAATACGGCGAGCCATACGCATTGACTCGCACGATAACGATTTTACGCGGGGGTGACGCGCGATGCGTAACGAGTAGATCGCGCAGGGCGGCGCGCGCTTCGTCCTTGCGTGCCGGTGCAACGGCATCTTCGAGGTCGAAGGAAATTGCATCGGCAGCGCCTGCGAGCGCCTTGTCGAAGAGTTCCGGACGCGAGGCCGGCACGAACAGTTTGCTTTTCATCAGGCCAGTCTAGACACGCGGATACCGAAGATAAAGCGGTAGAATCTGCGTTCACAATTAAGCAAAAGTATCTTTATGGAGACCGCCTTTCTGCACAGCTTTCTGCTGGTTGTCGATACCGGTTCGATGGCGGAAGCCGCGCGGCGGCTCGATGTATCGCCTGCCGCAATCGCCCAGCAGATCCGCGCGCTGGAACGCGAACTGGGCGCCACGCTGCTGGCGCGTTCGGGGCGTACGGTCGCACCGACAGCCGCCGGCATGCGCATCGTCGCGCGCTCGCGCAGCATGCTGCGCGACCTTGCCGATCTGCGCACCCTCGTCAACGATCAGTACGCGACCGGCGAGTTGCGGCTCGGCACGATCAACACGGCATTGCATAGCCTGTTGCCGGAAATCCTCGCACGCTTCGTCAATACGCATCCGCAAGTGAAGATGTTCATTCAGTCCGGCACGTCGATGGAGCTGTACGACGCATTGAAGAACGGCGACATCGATGCAGCGGTATGCACGCACCCGAGCTTCGCGGTGCCGAAAAATTTCGTGTGGACGCTGCTGCGCGAAGAGCCGCTCGTGGTCCTCGCGCCGCAGCGGCTCGGCAAGCGCGGCGCGCACGATCTGCTGCGCAGCGAGCCGCTGATCCGCTACGACCGGTCGCTCGCCGGCGGCAAGGAAGCCGATCGCTATCTGCGCCGCGAAGGCATCGTGGCGCGCGAGCGCTTCGAGCTGAGCTCGCTCGCGGCGATTGCGATGATGGTCGATCATGGGCTCGGCGTATCGCTCGCACCGGATATCGGATCGCCGATCACGCGCGGCCTGCGCCTTGCACGCGTGCCGCTGCCGCGGCCTTCCGAGCCGCGCCGCTTCGGCGTGCTATGGCCGCGCGGCGCAGTGCGCGCAACCCTGGTGCAAGCGCTGGTTGGTTGCGCGCGCAACGTGGTGGAAGGCGACCTGAAAAGGCCAGCGGGCAGGCGCAGCGCGGCCAGCAGCGAGCGCGGCACGCCGGACTGAACGTGCGTCGCGCGCTTCTCTAACGGGTGAATCCCATCGTCTTGACGGCTTCGGCCAGATAGTCGACGAACGAAGCAATGCGCGCGGAAATTGCAGTGTTGCGATAGTAGACCGCGTTGATCGGCTGACGGACCTCCTGCGTCTGCTTGACGAACAGCTGCACCAGCCGGCCGTCGTGACGGTCGCGGCCGGTCATGAAATCGGACAGGCAGACGATACCCGCGCCCTCCAGCGCGAGCTGCCGCAGCGTCTCGCCGCTCGACGATACGATTGCCGGCCGGATTCGATAGGGCTCATTGTCGGGCCCCGGTATCGGCCACAGGTTCAGCGATTCCGGCTGTGTGAAACCGAGCAGCGCATGCGCTTCGAGTTCGTCGACCCGTTTCGGATGACCATGGCTTTGCAGATAGGCCGGCGCTGCCAGCACGCGAATCCGGCTGGTGCCGATCGGGCGGCTGTGCAAGGTCGAATCCTTCAGCTTGCCGATGCGGATCGCGACGTCGGTGCGCCGCTCCAGCAGATCGACGATGCCTTCGTTGCTGTGCAATTCGAGTTCGACTTGCGGATAGCGCTGCCGGTAGCCCGCGACGAGCGGCGCAATCACGTGCAGCATAAACGGCGTGGCAGCATCGACACGCAGTTTGCCGGAAGGCCGCTCGCGCCGCGCGGCGAGCTGTTCCTCGGCGGTTTCGACCGCTTCGATAATCTCTCGTGCGTTTTGCAGGAAGGTCTTGCCTTCCTCGGTGAGCGACAGGCGGCGCGTGGTTCGCCGCAACAACGTGGTCTGCAGCTTTTCTTCGAGCCGCCCCAGCGTGCGGCTCGCGCCGGACACCGTCTGGTTCAGTTGCTCGGCGGCGGCAGTGATCGAGCCGGTGTCGACCACTGTGGCGAAGGTCTGCAGTTCATCGAGCGTGACTTTCATATTTGATTTCGAATCAAAAGTCACTCGTTTATAAACCAGCTTCGCCGCAAAAGTAAAGGCGGCTGCCAGCGGCCTCTGTTACGCGCAGCGCGGTCGTGGCGGCCGCCCTGCGCGTTTGCCGCGGCGCGGCGTTACTTCGGTTGCGCGACGTAACGCAAATAGGGCTTCAGCTTCTTGAAGCCCTGCGGATATTTCTTGTTCGCATCGTCATCCGAGACCGAGGTCGGGATGATCACGTCGTCGCCCGGCTTCCAGTTCACCGGTGTGGCCACCGTATGCTTCGCGTTGAGTTGTAGCGAATCGAGCAGCCGCAGCACTTCGTCGAAATTGCGGCCCGCGCTCATCGGGTAGACCAGCATCGCCTTGACCTTCTTGTCCGGGCCGATCAGGAACACTGAACGTACCGTCGCATTGTCGACCGCGGTGCGCGGCCCGCCGCTCGCGTTTGGATGAATCATGTCGTACAGTTTCGCGACGTTCAGGTCCGAGTCGCCGATCATCGGGTAATTGACCGCGTGGCCCTGGGTCTCCTCGATATCCTTGACCCACTTCTGGTGGTCGCTGACCGGATCGACGGACAGGCCGATGATCTTTGTATTGCGCTTGTCGAATTCCGGCTTCAGACCCGCCATATAGCCGAGTTCGGTCGTGCAGACCGGCGTGAAATCTTTCGGATGTGAAAACAGAATCGCCCACTTGTCGCCGATCCAGTCGTGAAAGCGGATCGTTCCTTCGGTGGTCTCTGCGGTGAAATCGGGCGCTTCTTCTCCTAGACGAATCGTCATTTGTGAGCCTCCGTTGATTGGTATTTCTGGGTGTTTCGCCGCGCGCTGCGCGCGGCGAGCCAAATCCATTGTAATCACGGGGCAAGCCGGGTTTAAGCGATTCGTCGCGTCGCGCGGAAAAAATTTCTGGTGGCTTTGATCGGACGAAACCGGCTGGCCGGTGCACGCCAGCCGAACCGGTCGATCGCGGCCGCGTTGCCGCTCACGCGTGATCGGTCGACACCGCCAGCGCCCGCCATGCGTCGAGTTGCTGTTCGACAAAGCGGTTTTTCTCGCCGATCTTCGCAACCGTGTCGCTGCCCAGCGGCAGGCGCACCGGCGGCGTCGCGCTGTCCGCCAGCTTCAGGATCGCCGCGGCCAGTTTCTGCGGATCGCCGGGTTGCGCGTGATTGGCGTGCGCCGCGAAGTCGCGCATCGCGCCTACCGTCTGCGCGTAATCGTCGATGCGCGCTCGGGTCGAGACCAGCGAGTTGTCGTTCAGGAAGTCGGTGCGGAAAAAGCCCGGTTCGACGGTGGTAACGTGGACGCCGAGCGGCGCGAGTTCGATCGCGAGCGCTTCGCCTAGCCCTTCGACGGCAAACTTCGTCGCACCATACACGCCCCAGCCCGCATACGCCGCGTAGCCGCCGATCGAAGACATATTGATCACGTGGCCGCTGCGCTGCTTGCGCATCTGCGGCAGCACGGCGCGCGTCACCGTCAGCAAGCCGAATACGTTGGTGTTGAATACGGCCTTTACTTCGCTGTCGCTCGATTCTTCGACCGCGCCGAGCAGTCCGTAGCCGGCGTTGTTGACCAGCACGTCGATGCGCGAGAAACGCGCAAGCGCCTGTTCGACGGCGTGTGTCGCGTCGGCTTCGCTGGTCACGTCGAGCTTCACTGCGAGCAGGTTCGGCTGCTCGCCCAAAGCATCGATAACGGTCTGCGGATTGCGCGCCGCGGCGACCACGCGATCGCCACGTTCGAGCGCCTCGCGTGCAATCAAAGCGCCGAACCCACGCGACGCACCCGTGATAAACCAGACTTTGCCTGACGTTGCCTGTGACATGATTCGCTCCTTTGGTAGTGAGTCTGCGTGGCGCCGCCTGCTTTGTGGATGGCGCCGTGCAGTTGATGGAGCGAATCTTAGAAGCCCGCGGATCAGCAAACTAGAGCGATCCGGATTGACTGACTTTCAACCTGAAGTTGCGAATTTCCGGCACGCCTGCCGTGCGGCGCAACAGGCGGCCCGGAAAGCCGACCGCAGCGAGTGTGCCGCCGCGGCCGGGGTTTTGCGGCTTGCGTTAGTTGAAACCCACCACCGCATGCGGCACGTACGGCGCCTCCAGGCTGGCGATTTCCTGCTGCGTCAATTTCAGCGACAGCGCGGCCACCGCGTCGGTCAGATGATGCGGCTTCGACGCGCCGATGATCGGCGCCGTCACGCCCTGCTTCTGCGCCACCCATGCGAGCGCCACCTGTGCGCGCGGCACGCCGCGCGCCTTGGCCACGGCGGCGACGGCTTCGACCACCGCGCGGTCCGCATCGCCGATGTTCTTGTACAGGCCGCTGCCGAACGCATCGGTTTTGGTGCGCTCGGTCGCCTCGTCCCAGTCGCGCGTCAGGCGGCCGCGCGCCAGCGGGCTCCACGGAATCACGGCGATTTTCTGGTCCTCGCACAGCGGCAGCATTTCGCGCTCTTCCTCGCGATGCAGCAGATTCAGGTGATTCTGCATGCTGACAAACTCGGTCCAGCCGTTTTGCCGCGCAAGATACAAAGCCTTGCTGAACTGCCACGCATACATCGACGACGCGCCGATATAGCGCGCCTTGCCCGCCTTCACGACGTCGTGCAGCGCCTCGAGGGTTTCCTCGATCGGCGTGCCGTAATCCCAGCGGTGGATCTGGTACAGGTCGACGTAATCGGTGCCGAGCCGGCGCAGGCTGTTGTCGATCTCCGCGAAGATCGCCTTGCGCGACAGGCCCGCGCCGTTCGGGCCCGGACGCATCCGGTTATAGACCTTGGTTGCGAGCACAACGTCGTCGCGCTTCGTGAAGTCGCGCAGCGCGCGGCCGACGATTTCCTCGGACGTACCGTCCGAATAGGTGTTCGCGGTATCGAAGAAGTTGATGCCCAGTTCGAGCGCCTGGCGGATCAGCGGGCGGCTTGCTTCTTCGTCGAGCGTCCACGGGTGCGTACCGCGGTCGGGCGCACCGTAGGTCATGCAGCCGAGGGTGAGGCGGGACACTTCGAGCCCGGTCGAGCCGAATTTCACGTATTCCATCTGTCGATGCTCCTTGCATGTGATTGCTGCGCGCGCGGACGCGGGCACCGCAGGTGCTGGCGCGCAGCGCCATAGCGTAGCGCAGCGACATGCCGGACGCGTTTAGTTTTGCTTCAAAGCCTGGTTCGCGACGCTGCACGCCGGGCGCGCGCGAGCGGCCGCGGCGCGTGGCGCGGCCGGCGCAGCGGCAATCGAATTGAACGTTTCGTAGAAAGGGATGAAAGCCAGCGCGGCGCAGTCGCGCTTGACGGTACGCCACGCGCCGCGCGTTACTTCGCGCCTTGCCGCTTGTGAACCGGCTCTTCGCTATAGAACTCGTGCTGCTCGCTCTCGTTCAGGCTGTTCAGGATGCTGACCGTCTTCTCGTTGATCAGCGTCTCCACCGTGTTCGTGATGGTGTTGCCATAGTGGCTGGCAAGCCGCTCCAGATTTCGCTTGGTCGAGATCCGCACAAAAATGGACAGGCGTTCGCTTCCTCCGCCCGGCCCGAGGTGGCGCTGCCGGTACCGTCGCTGCTTTTCGGAGTTTGATAATCCCATTGCGTCTTTTTCCACGGTCATTCCATTTAAACCTTTTGCCGATTGTCCTGACATCGCCTGAATGGATAACGGCGCAATCCAATCGCCATTTAGGGCAAGGGCGAAGTTATGCGGTAACCGTGGCAGCGCAATCTGCGCCGATTGTCCAGTTGCAACGCCAATTTCCTTTCGCGACAAGGGCTTGCAGCACTTGCGCCGCGCCCTGCCGGAGTTCGCCTGACGAGCCTTCACTTCGCATCGGACGGATTCGGCCCGCGGTGCCGCGCGGGCTTGATGCACACGGACGTCATATGCGCCCCGCTTGCACCGCCGCGCCGCCGCACCTCAATGCGAGTGAAACGCGTGCATGAAGCGCGGCGGCTCCTGATGCTTCGCGTTGCGCGCCTGCTCGAGGAAGGCCGGCAAGCGCGCCGCGCCGATCGCCTTGCCCAGATAAAAACCCTGCGCCAGATCGATGTGCGCCCGTCCGACCGCCTGATACTGGCTCGCGCCCTCCACGCCATCCACCACCACCGCCATGCTCAGACGCCGGCCGGCATTCGCCAACGCGCGCAAGCGCTGCGCGCGCTCCTCTTCTTCGAGGCCCATCACCTCGCGGTCCGCCTTCATGAATTCGAAGCCGGCGCCCGCCAGTACGTCGAGCGCCGGCGACGCGGCACGCACATGCGATACGCCGACGCGAATCTGCGCCGCGCGCAGCCGGGCGATGGCCGGCAAGTGGCCGACCACCTGCTCGAACGGAAACTGCAGCACGAGCTTGCAGACCGGCGTCAGCTGCCTGGCCATCCTGATCAATCGCTCCAGCGATTCCGGCGCTTCGAGCAGCGAGCCGGGCACGTCGAGGATCACGTACATCGACGCGCTGTCGTCGAGCGCGGCCAGTTCCGCCGCGGCGGTGTCGAACTTGAAACCCAGAATGCCGTCGCCGGCCGCGGTGTGCTCGAGCTGCTCCATGTACCATTCGGCGCCGCGAATGCCGTGCACCGTATTGCGCCAGCGCAGCATCACTTCGAGACCGACGCACTGACGGGTGCGCGTGTAGAACACCGGCTGGTACTCGAGGTGGAATTCGTCGCGCCGCAAGCCGCGCCGCGCGGCGCGCTCGAGCGTGGCGCGCGGACTGAACCAGCGCGTCCGCACCAGGCGGCCACCGGCCAGCAGCAGCGCCAGCAAGGCGGCGCCTGACAGCAGCATGACGCCGATGCGCACGAGCGGCGGCGTGTCGGTGTGGTTATCGAGGGAATCGTTAGCGGCAGCCTGAGGCGCGGGCTCGGGATGATCGGGCGGCGCATGCTTTGCCTGAATCTGCGCCTGCGGCTGCAAGTGCGCCTGGGCGGCGGACGCGGTTGCTGCGGCAGCGGCCCGCGCCCTTGCGGCCGCATGTTCGTGTGCCGCCGACGGCAGTGTCGGCGGCGCATCGGCGCTGTCGTGCTGATCCGGCGTAAAGCGGCAAGCCGATGCCGCGCTGCTGTCGACCAGTTGATCCATGCCGCTGCCATCGAGCGGCGCGGGCACGCGCAGCACCGCCGGCCCCGCGCAGTCGCTGCCGGAAAACGCAGCAGCGTCCGCCGGCGCGGCTCGGACGGGCAGGCAGCAAACCGCCGACACGCACAACACCCCGATGTATCTCGATCGCATGGTCGTATAAGTAGTAATGCCGCACCGCCGATGCATTTCGTGCGGCCGGTCCGATGGGCGCAGTGCGTTTGCGTCGAGATAGGAAACGCATGCAGCCGCAACATGGCCAGCGCGCAAACGTGTGCTTCGACAGCCAGCACGCGGCGCACGAACCATGCAGAGGACCTTG
>DATLOW010000031.1:0-2236 GCA_035536055.1 Paraburkholderia sp.
GCGCGCGAGCTCGGCTACGAGCCGTTCCCGATTCCGGCGGCCAATGCGTCGCAGCCTTATACGAATCCGTATGGCGTGCGGCTCGGGCCGTGCAACTTCTGCGGCTTCTGCGAGGACTTCGGCTGCTACATGTATTCGAAGGCGTCGCCGCAGACGACGATTCACCCGGTGCTGCTACAGAAGAAAAACTTCGAGCTGCGCACGCGCTGCCAGGTGCTGCGCGTCAATCGCGATGCGAGCGGCAAGGTCGCGACCGGCGTCACCTATATCGACGCGCAGGGCCGCGAGATCGAGCAGCCCGCGGATATCGTCGTGCTGAGCGCGTTCCAGATGCACAACGTGCGGCTGCTGCTGCTGTCGGGTATCGGCGCGCCGTACGATCCGGCCACCGGCGCGGGCGTGGTCGGCCGCAACTTCGCCTACCAGATGAACGGCGGCGTCAATGCGTTCCTGCCGAAGGGCACGCAGCTCAATCCGTTTATTGGTGTCGGCGGCGGCGGCCAGGCGATCGACGATTTCAACGGCGACAACTTCGATCACGGTCCGCTCGGTTTTATCGGCGGTGCGAACGTGCGGCACAACCGCACCGGCGGACGGCCGATCGGCCAGGCCGGCGTGCCGAAGGGCACGAAGAACTGGGGCAGCGGCTGGAAGGCCGCGGTGCAGGACAGCTACCAGCGGATGATGACAGTCGTCGCGCAAGGCTCGGTGATGTCGTATCGCGACAATTATCTGAGCCTCGATCCGACTTATCGCGATGCATACGGTCAGCCGCTGTTGCGCGTGACCTTCGACTGGCACGACAACGAACTGAAGATGACGCAGTACACGGTCGGCCAGGCCGAGCGCGTGGCGCGCGTGCTGACCAACCAGGTGGACGTCAACGCGCGCAAGCTGGGTTCGCACTTCGATACGCGCGTCTACCAGAGCACGCATACGACCGGCGGCGCGGTGATGGGCGCCGACCCGAAGACGAGCGTCGTGAACCGCTATCTGCAGAACTGGGACGTGCACAACGTGTTCGTGCTGGGCGCGTCGGCGTTTCCGCAGAACTTTGGCTACAACCCGACCGGCCTCGTCGGCGCGCTCAGCTATTGGGCCGCGCGCGCGATTCGTGAGCAGTATCTGAAGAACCCCGGACCGATGGTGCAGGCATGACAAAGAGATTGAGTGAAGTTCGTGCGGGGGCGTTGCTGCTGGCGGTGGGGCTCGTGGTTGCGGGTGGGGGGATGGCGGTGGCGGCGGCTGCCGGTGCGGCTTCGACGGCGGTGCCGGTGGCGGCTTTGAAGGCGGCGCCGGCTGCGGCGGGGGCTTCGGCTTCGGCCTCGGAGGCGATCGCGCTGGCGGCTGCACGATCGGCGAATCCGTCCGCGGCTTCGTCTGCGGCATCGTCGGCGATGGCATCTGCGGCGTCGTCTGCGACGGTATCTGCGGCGTCGCCCGCGATGGCAACTGCGGCATCGTCTGCGACCGCATCTGCGGCACCGCAGCCGATCGCCGCTGTACAGCCACTCGTCGCGATTGCATCCGCCGCCGACGCAGCCCTCGTCAAGCGCGGCGAATATCTGGCGCGCGCCGGCGACTGCATTGCGTGCCACACCGCGCAGGGCGGCAAGCCGTTCGCCGGCGGCCTGCCGCTCGCGACGCCGCTCGGTACCGTCTATTCGACCAACATCACGCCGGACATGCAGACTGGCATCGGCGGCTATACGTATGCCGAGTTCGATCGCGCGCTGCGGCACGGTGTGGCGAAAGCGGGCTATTCGCTATATCCGGCGATGCCGTATCCGTCGTATGCACGGATCCAGCCCGACGACGTCAAGGCGCTGTACGCGTATTTCATGCACGGCGTGGCGGCCGTGCATCAGCCGCAACTGGCCAATACGATTCCGTGGCCGCTATCGATGCGCTGGCCGCTGAGCCTGTGGCGCCGCGCGTTTGCGCCGGCGGTCGCACAGCAGACCGATGCCGCGGTGCTGGATGCCGGCACGACGTCGCTCGAGCGCGGCCGCTATCTGGTCGAAGGGCTTGGCCACTGCGGCGCGTGTCACACGTCGCGCGGCACGCTGCTGCAGGAAAAGGCGCTGGGCGACGGCGGCGGCCTCGCGTTCCTGCGGGGCGGCGTGGTCGAGCAATGGTTTGCAAACAACCTGCGCGACGACCGCGCCGACGGCCTCGGCGACTGGAGCCGCGATGATCTCGTGACGTTTCTGAAAGCCGGCCGCAACGCACATTC
>DATLOW010000032.1:0-14263 GCA_035536055.1 Paraburkholderia sp.
TCGTACGAGATCATCGTGCCGACGCCGTCGTGCAGGAACAGTTCGAGCAGCAAGCTGCCGTCCAGCGAGTACGGAATGATGTGTGCGCGCGCTACGCCGCCGCGGCACGCGCGGATCGAATGCTTCAGATAGAACGCCGGATCGCCTTGCACCTGGCCGCTTTCCTGCAGCCGGTAGGCATCGTCGAGCGACAGTTCGCGGATCAGGTCGCCTTCCTGGTACAGGCCTTCGGTTTCGGTCAGGAACACCAGCTTGTCGGCGCGCAGCGCGATGGCGGCGGCCGAGGCGACGTCTTCCATCGCGAGATTGAAGGCTTCGCCGGTGGGCGAGAAGCCGAGCGGCGACAGCAGCACCAGCTTGCGGCTGGCGAGCGAGTGGCGGATCGACTCGGCATCGATCTTGCGCACTACGCCGGTATGCTGGAAATCGACGCCATCCAGAATCCCGACCGGCCGCGCGGTGACGAAGTTGCCGGACACGACGCTGATGTGTGCATGCGCCATCGGCGTATTCGGCAGACCCTGGCTGATCGCGGCCTCGATGTCGAGACGCACTTCGCCGGCGGCTTCCTTCGCCGATTCGAGCGCGCGTGCATCGGTAATGCGCATGCCCTGCGAGAATTCGGACTGGACGCCGTGCAGGCTCATCTGCTCTTCGACCTGTGGGCGCGAACCATGCACCAGCACGATCTGGATGCCCATTGCCTGCAGCAGCGCGATATCGGACACCAGCGCGTTCAGCAGGCCCTGATGCACGACCTCGCCGCCGAAGCCGACGACAAAGATCTTGTTGTAAAACTTGTGGATATACGGCGCGACCGATCGCATCCAGTCGACGAATTGCGCATGCTGTTCGGGACTTGCGATCGCGCCGCCGGTCGGGGCCGGCGAGCTCGCGGTGGCGGGGACGAGGTCGGTTTGGGAATTCATGCCCGGGATTATAATGCGCCCCCATGTCGAATGTACCCAAAAGACCTGTTGGTTCTGACGTGAAAACCACGCCCGCGAGCGGGCGAGAGCATGCCGGCGACGCGCGCGGCGGCATAGCGCGCGGCACGGCGCCCGTTGAGGGCGCTGCTGCGCGTGATTCGCGCGACGCGCGCACGCATGCGCCACGCGCCGCGGCGCCCGAGTCCAACGCGGCGAATGTCGCCGGCGGCGGGTCGCGCGACGCTGCGCGCGCGTCGCAGCGCGGCAAGCCTGGCGCGGCGGCGAGCGGCTCGTCCGCGGCGCGCGACTTGCAGCCTGACTTGCAGCCGCACTCGCAGCCTGACCCGCTACTTGACTCGCAACGCAACTCGGAACGTAGCCCGCAACGCAGCGCGCAAGATCGGCCGCAACGCTCAGGCCAGCACCGCGAAGGTGCACCGGCGCAGCGCGCCGGACAGCAAGCCGGCAACGCCGCGCCCGTGCGCAGCGACGCGCGCGCCGAAGCCGGCGCCCCGCCGCGGCCGCCGCGTCCACCCAAGGCGCCGCGCGTCGTCGAGCCGAATCCGGTGCCGCCGATCACCTTCCCCGAAGCGCTGCCCGTATCGGGCCGGCGCGACGAGATCGCGCGCGCGATCGCCGGGCATCAGGTGGTGATCGTCAGCGGCGAAACCGGCTCCGGCAAAACCACCCAGCTGCCGAAAATCTGTCTCGCGCTCGGGCGCGGTCTCGGCGCGGGCGGCAGCGGGCTGATCGGCCATACGCAGCCGCGTCGCATTGCCGCGTCGGCGACCGGCCGGCGCATCGCCGAAGAACTCGGCACGCCGTTTGGCGAAGTGGTCGGCTACAAGGTGCGCTTCACCGACAATCTGACGCCTGGTGCGTCGGTCAAGCTGATGACCGACGGCATCCTGCTCGCCGAGACGCAGACCGATCCGCTGCTGAAAGCCTACGACACGCTGATCATCGACGAAGCGCACGAGCGCAGCCTGAACATCGATTTTCTGCTCGGCTATCTGAAACAGATTCTGCCGAGGCGTCCGGACCTTAAGCTGATCGTGACTTCCGCGACGATCGACGCCGACCGGTTCGCGCGCCACTTCGGCAGCGACGAGCGGCCGGCGCCGGTCATCGAGGTGAGCGGCCGCCTGTATCCGGTCGAAGTGCGCTACCGTCCGGTGGCCGAAGAAAGCGCGGCGGTAAAGGCCGCGCAAGGCACGCCGCTGCGTGAGCGCGCGAAGTCGCAGCGCGAGACCGATCGCGACCTGATCGACGCGATTGTCGATGCGGCCGACGAGCTGTGTCGCGAAGGCCCCGGCGACGTGCTGGTGTTCCTGCCCGGCGAGCGCGAGATCCGCGATGCGGCCGAGGCGCTGCGCAAGCATCACCCGCCGCATACGGAGATCCTGCCGCTGTTCGCGCGACTTTCCGCGGCGGAGCAGGAACGGGTGTTCCGGGCGTCGAACGCGCGCCGCATCGTGCTGGCGACCAACGTCGCCGAGACTTCGCTGACGGTGCCCGGCATCCGCTATGTGGTCGACACGGGGCTTGCGCGCGTCAAGCGTTATTCGTATCGCAACAAGGTCGAGCAACTGCAGGTCGAGTCGATCTCGCAGGCGGCCGCGAACCAGCGCGCCGGGCGCTGCGGGCGCGTGGCGGACGGCATCTGCATCCGGCTGTACGAAGAAGCCGATTTCACGGCGCGGCCGCGCTTCACGGACCCGGAGATCCTGCGCTCGTCGCTTGCGGCCGTGATCTTGCGGATGAAGTCGCTGCACCTGACGGCGATCGAAACGTTTCCGTTCATCGAGCCGCCGCCCGGCCGCGCGATCGCCGACGGCTACCAGTTGCTGAACGAACTCGGCGCGGTCGACGACGACAACGCGCTGACGCCGCTCGGCCGCGAGCTCGCGCGGCTGCCGCTCGATCCGCGCGTCGGCCGGATGATTCTGGCCGCGCGCGATCAGCAGGCGCTGCGCGAAGTGTTGATCATTGCCAGCGCGTTGTCGGTACAGGATCCGCGCGATCGGCCGATCGAAGCGCAGGAGCAGGCCGACCAGGCGCATCGCCGTTTCGCGGACGAGCGCTCCGAGTTTATGCAGTGGCCGAAGATCTGGGCGTGGTTCGAAGAAGCGATCGAGCACAAGAAGTCGAACCGGCAACTGGCCGACGCGTGCCGCGCGAATTTCCTGTCGCAGCTGCGGCTGCGCGAATGGCGCGACGTGCATTCGCAACTGCTGACCGTCGTGCGCGAGCATGGTTGGCGGCTGAACGAAAGCGAAGCGACCTTCGAGCAGATCCACCTTGCGCTGTTGACTGGTCTGCTCGGCAACCTCGGCCTGAAAGCCGACGACGAACCGTATTACCTCGGCGCGCGCGGCATCAAGTTTCATCTGTGGCCGGGTTCGCCGCTGCTGAAGAAGGCCGGCCGCTGGGTGATGGCCGCGGAACTCGTCGAAACCAGCCGGCTGTACGCGCGCGGCATTGCGAAGATCGAGCCGGAGTGGGTCGAACGGGTCGGCGCGCATTTGCTGAAGAAATCGCTGTCGGAGCCGCATTGGGAAAAGCGCGCGGCGCAGGTCAGCGCGTTCGAGCGCGCGGTGCTGTACGGGTTGACGATTTATCAGCGGCGGCGCGTGAGTTTCGGCAAGCAGGATCCGGCGCGGGCGCGCGAGCTGTTTATTCGCGGCGCGCTGGTGGAAGGCGAGTTCGACACCCGGCTCGCGTTCTTCGCACACAACCGCAAGCTGCTCGCTGAGATCGAGCAGCTCGAGCACAAGTCGCGCCGCCAGGACGTGCTGGTGGACGACGAGCTGATTTTCGGCTTCTACGACGAGGCGCTGCCGCAAGGTATCTATACGGGCGCCGGGTTCGAGCGCTGGTATCGCGACGAGATCAGGAAAAGCGGCCAGCCGGAAGACAAGCTGCGTCTGTTGTATCTGTCGCGCGACGACCTGATGCGGCACGAAGCGGCCGGCGTGACGACCGATCTGTTCCCGAAGCGGCTGACGATGGCTGGCATCGAAATGACGCTCAGCTATCACTTCGAGCCCGGTTCGCCGCGCGACGGCGTGACGCTCGCGGTGCCGCTCTATGCACTGAACCAGGTCGACGCGCGGCGCGCCGAGTGGCTGGTGCCGGGCATGCTGAAGGAGAAGGCGCAACTGCTGCTGAAATCGTTGCCGCAGAAGCTGCGCCGCCATTGTGTGCCGCTGCCGCAGTACGCGGCGGGTTTTGCCGAGCGCAACAGCGGCACGCGCTTCGGCGCGGGCAGTCTGGTGGATGCGTTGATTGCCGACGTGCGCGGCGAGACACAGGTCGCGCTGAAGCAGGCGGACTTCAAGCTCGAGACGCTGCCGGCGCACCTGTTTATGAATTTCAAGGTGATCGACGAGCACGGCCGGCAGCTGGCGATGGGGCGCAATCTGGCGCAGCTGCGCGCGGAGCTGGGCGGCGAGGCGCAACAGCAGTTCCAGAAGATCGCGGCCAGCGCGACGCTGGTCGATCAGACCGGCGATGCGCTGTCGCGCGGCGGCGATCCGCGCGCAGCGGGTGCCGGTGCGGCTGCGGGGCGTGCGACTGGCGGGGTTGCCGGCGGCGCGCGCGGCGATGCTGCAGGCGCGGCAGCCGGCGCGTCGCGCCATGCTGCGTCGGCGCCGCATACCGGCACACCGCAAGGTGCGAGCGGTGCGCCGGCCACCGCGCTGTATGAAAACCTGACTACCTGGAATTTCGGCAAGCTGCCTGAGCTGCTCGAAATCCGCCGGCGCGGCCAGACGCTGTTCGGCTATCCGGCGCTGGTGGACCGCGGCGCGCACTGCGATGTCGAAGTGTTCGATTCGCCGGACGAAGCCGCGCGGATTCATCGGGCGGGTTTGCGACGGCTGTTCGCACTGCAATTGCGCGAGCCGATCCGCTACCTGGAGAAGAACCTGCCGGGCCTGCGCGAAATGGCGATGCAGTTCATGGCGCGCGCGACGCAGGAAGAGCTGCGCGATCAACTGATCGACACCGCGCTCGATCGCGCCTGCCTGCAAGACCCGCTGCCCGACGACGACGCCAGCTTCCACGCGCGCCGCGACGAAGGGCGCAGCCGCTTGACGCTGCTCGCGCAGGAGATTGCGCGGCTGGTCGGGCAGGTTCTGACCGAGTACACAGCGGCGCAGAAAAAGCTGGCGCAGGCGAAGCCGTTCGCCGCCGCGTATGCGGATCTGCAGAGCCAGCTCGACGCATTGATCGGCAAGCGTTTTATCGTCGACACGCCGTACACGCAGCTGACGCATTTCCCTCGCTATCTGAAAGCGATCGGTTTGCGCATCGACAAGCTGAAGGCTGACGCCGCCCGCGACGCGCGGCAGATGGCGGAGTTTCAGCCGTTGCTGCAGCACTATCAGCGCGCGCTTGCACAGCGCGGCGGCGTGATGGATGCGCGACTGGTGGAATTCCGCTGGCTGCTCGAGGAGCTGCGGGTGTCGTTGTTCGCGCAGGAGCTGCGCACACCGATGCCGGTTTCGGTCAAGCGGTTGCATAAGGTTTGGGAGTCGATGCAGCGTTGAGCGGAGCGGGGCGCGCGAAAACCCTCGCGCGCCCCGCACCTGCAGGCTTCGCGCATGCGTTGCATACGTTACACGCGTGGCCACGCATTCGCCTGTGCCGTGGTGCGCCTACCAATGCACGCCAGCCCCCACCGCCGCGCCGACTTCGCCGCGCGAACTCGCGGTGCCTTGCGCCTTATAGGCCCATTTGCCGTCGTCCGACAACTGCGATACACCGAGCGCAAACGCCGACTGTCCGCCATACGTGCCGCTGGCGAGCGCAACCATGCCGCGGCCCGGCTGCACGGCTTGCGGCAGGGCGGCCACCGCTAGCGCTGCGGCGGCGCCGCCATATGCATCGCGCCGCGCCGAACGGACTCTGTCGTCCGTATAGCTGTTGGCCGAGCCGAGCGTGCCCGCGATGCCCTGGCGCAACTGGTTCAGGTTCACCGCATCGGTACCTTGCACGGCCGGCGCCACATGAGTGATCTGCCGCTCGCGGCCGTCCGCGCCAACCGATACGCTGTTCGCGCGGTCCGCGGCCGCGCCATAGCCGAGCGCGACGGAGTTGTCCGCAAGCGCGTTAGTCGCGCCGCCGAGCGCGATGGCATTGGCGCCACTCACCCGTGCGTCGGTGCCGAGCGCGAGCGTGTTCGCATGGGCCGCCAGTGCGCCCGCGCCGAACGCGATTGCACCCGCTGCATCGGCTTGCGCGTTCGCGCCGGTGGCGATCGCGTTCGTGCCAGCCGCCTGCGCGTTGAACCCGACGGCGAGCGCACCCGGTCCGTTGGCCGCGGCACTCGCGCCGACTGCGATGGCGTTGGTGCTGGCGGCCGCGGCGTTTGTGCCCATTGCGATGGCGTTGGTGCTGGCGGCGACGGCGTTTGCGCCCATTGCGATGGCGTTGGCACCGCCGGCCGCAGCGCTTGCGCCGACTGCAACGGCGTTGGTCTCCGCGGCCGTGGCGCTCGCGCCTATTGCAACGGCGTTGACGTTCGCGGCGGCCGCGCTTGCGCCCATTGCAATCGCATTGACACCGCCGGCCGCGGCATTTCCACCCACTGCCACGGCGCCCATGTCGAGCGCGCTGGCGCCCGCGCCGGCCGCAACCGCGTGAGAGCCGCTTGCCAACGCGGCTTCGGCGCCCGGATCGCCCTCTGCACTGAACAGCGGATCGGCCGCGCCGTTCACCGACACATTGGCGACCGCGTTGGCAACGATCGTCGTCAACTGGCCCAGGTTGACCGCATCATGCGTGTCGAGCGCGTCGGCGACGTTATGGATTTGCGTGCCGCCGCTGGCCACATCGCCATCGAGCGCGATGCTGTTGCGGTTAGTCGACCCGTCCGCGTTGCGCTCGTAGACCAATGCCGCGTCGAGCCGCGCGGCGGCGGCGTCGATCCTGCCGTCCAGCGCCTTCAGTTGCGCGACGTTGACTGCATCGAGATCGCTCGCGCCCGCGGCGACGCCGCTCAACGTGCGATTGCCGACGTTGAATTCGCCGAGCGACGTTTGCAGCGCGGCGAGTCCATATGCCGCGTATCCGCTCTGCGCGCCGACCAGCGTGGCCGAACCGGCGCCGAGCGCGATGCTGTTGTCGTGCAGCGCGAATGCGTTGCTGCCCAACGCCAGCGACGCCCTGCCGAGTGCCTGCGCGTGTGCGCCGAGCGCGGTGGCGTCGACGGCTGCTGTCGTCGCGGCGCCTAGCGCGACGCTGCCGTCGCCGGCCGCGAAGGCGAGATGGCCGAGCGCCGCTGCGTCCACGCCACCCGCCGCGGCGTTGGTGCCGAGTGCGGTCGCGCCGCTTTGCGTGGCTGCCGCAGACACCCCCAGTGCGGTGGCGTTGTCGGCGGCGTTCGCGAATGCGCCTGCCGCGACACCGCGCTCGCCCGCAGCCTGTGCGCCGTTGCCGATCGCGATGGCGCGTGTGCCTGAAGCGCTGGCGCTATTGCCGAGCGCAACCGCGCCGAGCCCCGACGCCTGCGACAGGTAGCCGGAGGCGAGGGCGCCATCGCCGGTGGCCTGTGCGCCTCCACCGAGCGCGGTTGCGCCGGTGCCGTCCGCGACTGCCGACGCGCCGTATGCGGCGGATGTGTTGCCGGTCGCGGCCGCATACGCGCCCGCCGCGGTCGCGAACTCGCCGGCCTGCGCCTCGACGCCGGCGGCGAAGCCCGCGCGCGCAGCGGCGTGCGACTTGTCG
Source organism: Paraburkholderia sp. (assembly GCA_035536055.1). Taxonomy (GTDB): domain Bacteria; phylum Pseudomonadota; class Gammaproteobacteria; order Burkholderiales; family Burkholderiaceae; genus Paraburkholderia. The sequence continues at coordinate 7,662 of DATLOW010000032.1, forward strand.
CCGATCGCGATCGCATCCTCGCCGGTGGCGTTGGCTTCATTGCCAAGCGCAACGGTGCCCCAGTCCGCCGCGGCGGACTGGTTGCCGAGCGCGACCGAGCGCGAACCGCTTGCCTGCGCGCTCGCGCCCGCGGCCAGCGCGCGGCTGTTGAACAGCGCGGCGGCATCGTCGGAGCCGTCCTGCCGGCCGTCCGCATCGAAGTAGTGCGCGGCGGCGGTGCCCGCCGCGGCGGCTGGCATCGATGCGGCGCCAAGCGCGACGCAGCCCGCCAGCGCAAGATGAACCGCCACTCGTGGCGACGCACCGGGCCGCATGCGTGGCCGCGCGCGCATCGCCGCTACCGGCGAGGGCGGCGCGTGACGGCGCGGGTTGATCGGATGGTCCAAAATCGCTTTATTAAAATCTTTCATGCCTCGGATACTCCAGGTTGTGCCTGAACGGACGCCGCGCAAACGCTGCCAACCGCACGCCGGCCAGGCGTGCGCAGCAAGGTCGCGCGCCAGAACTCGACGGGTGTGCGTATGCGGCGCGAAAGCCGGCGGTTTCGCGAGAAGCCCGTGAACAGGCGATTAACTGGGAGACGTGATTTTCCAGCGATAAGGCGGAGCGGCGATATGAGTTAACTCTTAAAATGCGGCACGAAAAAAGTTATAGGACGATTCTTTTAATGTGGGGTTTTCGGTCTATATGTCTCAGATAATTATTAGAGGCGCTGGAATCTAAAAAATATAATCCGACCTCAGCCGCAGCGCGGCGCGGTTCGCGGCCGCCGATACTCGGAAACCCGCATATCCGTCCACGCTTCTTCGGATTCGCAAGCCCTTCGTGCAGGCTGTTGCAACGGCGCGCCGCAACCGAAGAATTCATGTTCTGAGTCAACCGCTGGCGCGCGCAAACGTTCTACAATAGCGGCTGTCTTTCGATGTGAATCTTCATGCGCAAATTCTCATTTTCCGGTTTGGTCCAAAGCCTGGTCCGAAGCTTGACCCAAAGCCTCGCCGGTTTTCCGGCAGGCGCGGCACTCGCCGTGACGGCAGTGCTCTTTTCCCCGGCAGTCCACGCGAGCAACGTGATCGTGCTCAATTCCGGCGAGGCGACGCTGAGCCTGATCGACGAGGCGACACGGCAAGTGGTCGATACGGTGCCGACCGGCAAGGAGCCGCATCACCTGATGGCGACGCCCGACAATTCGTCGTTGATCGTCGCCAATTCGGTGTCCAACAATCTGCTGTTCGTCGACCCGAAAACCGGCAAGGTGCAGCGCTGGATCGAGAATATCGAAGACCCGTACCAGCTCGGTTTTTCGCCGGACCGCAAGTGGCTCGTCACCACCGGCCTGCGGCTGGACCGGCTCGATATCTATCACTACGACGGCCACAATCTCGAACTCGCCAAGCGCCTGCCGCTCGCGGTGATGCCAAGCCATATGGCGTTCACGGCCGATAGCAAGACGGTATTCGTCACGCTGCAGGTGTCGGGCGAACTGGCGGCAGTCGATCTGGCCACGCAAACCGTCAAATGGAAGATGAAGGTCGGCAAGGTGCCGGCCGGCCTGTGGATGACGCCGGGCGAGAAGTATCTGCTGGTCGGTATGACCGGCGCCGATTACGTCGCGGTGGTCGACTGGCGCAACCAGAAAATCGTCAAGATGATCACCACCGGCAAGGGCGCACACAACTTCCGCTCGCTGGCGGACGGGCGCCATGTGGCGGTGTCGAACCGCGTTGCGAACACCATCAGCATCCTCGATGAGGAAACGCTGACCAATGTCGGCGACATCACCGGTCTGCTGCCGGGCCCGGACGACATGGAACTTTCGGCCGACAAAAAGTATCTGTGGGTGACGTTCCGCTTCGCGAAGCATATCGGCATCATCGATCTGAACTCGCGCAAGCTGATCCAGACCATTGCGGTGGGCCGTTCGCCGCACGGCATCTATTTCTACGATCGCGCGCCGGTAACGGCGCCGAACGGCGCGTAGCGCGGCATGCGCGGCGCGCGTGAAGTTTGAGGTCCAGCTAGCCCATGTTCCATCTGATCTTCTCCACCCTCGATAGCGCGGTCTCGACGCTGCAGACCGCGCTGTACGAGAGCGTCGTGCAACCGCTGCTGTTTCACTTCGGCCTGATGGACTACGACGAAGACACCTACGACAGCCTGTACTGGGTGATCGTCGGCGTGTTCGAAGTGCTCGCGATGTACGCGATCCTGCGTCCGCTCGAAGCGCTGCGGCCGGTCGAGCGGTGGCAAGACCGCAAGGCGGTGCGTGTCGACGTGCTGTACACGTGGATCGCAAAGCTCGGCATTCTGAACCTGTTCTTCTTCTTCGCGCTGCAACCGTTTTTCGATTCCGTGCAGGGCTGGCTGCGGCTGCACAACATCGCGAACGTCGAAATCGACAACCTGTGGCCGGGCGTCACGACGCAGCCGCTCGTCACCTTCGTCATCTATCTGCTGATTCTCGATTTCGCCGGCTACTGGTATCACCGCTGGGAGCATCGCTTCGGCATCTGGTGGGAACTGCATGCGGTACATCACAGCCAGCGACAGATGTCGCTGTGGGCCGACGACCGCAACCATCTGCTCGACGACTTGCTGCAGGCCTGTTTCTTTGCGTTGATCGCGCTGTTTATCGGCGTGCCGCCGTCGCAGTTCGTCGTGCTGGTTGCGATCACCAATCTCGCGCAAAGCGTGCAGCACGCGAATATCCGGCTGTACTACGGCTGGCTCGGCGAGCGTCTGCTGGTGAGTCCGACCTTCCATCGCCGCCATCATGCGATCGGCTATGGCCACGAAGGGCTCAAGTACGGCTGCAACTTCGGTGTGCTGTTTCCGTGGTGGGACATGCTGTTCGGCAGCGTGTCGTGGAGCCGCGACATGGAACCGACCGGCATTCGCGACCAGCTCGAGGGGCACCGTTATGGCGACGGGTTCTTCGCGCAGCACTGGCTGGCGTTCGTGCGTATCGCGAAGCGGCTTGCGCCGAAGCGGCGCGCGTCCGGCAGCGACGCCGCGACGCTCTGAACCGCGGCGCCGCTGCGTTTTGATTCGGCAGCGATGCTGCCACGGGCTCGATGAACTTGCGGCCCGCACGCACGCGCCACGCGCCACGTGCCACGTGCGCCACGTGCCGTGTACCACGTGCCGTGTACCGCGCGCCGTGCCGCATAGCGCAAGCGGGCCTCGAAACCCCGATCGTCGCGCGTGCTGTGCGGCGTGCCAGCCACCATGCCTCGCTGCGCCGCGCATCCCACCCGCGCCATCCTCGCGGCGCGCGCCGCACTCCGCGCCGCAGCGCCTGCGCCGCATCGCTGCCCACGCCGCATCGCCCCCGCGCCGCCACCCCATCGCGCCACAATCCCCCGCACCCGCCCGCGTGGTTTATCCTTTCCACGTTTGCCGCATCACGCGTTTTCCAACAATCCTTTCACCAGCACCCATTCACCTGAATCCGCATGAATGACCTGTTGCGCTCGTTCGGCCGCGCACTTGCCAGCGTGCTCCATCCGCGCATGCTGTGGCTGACCTTCGTGCCGTTTGCCGCGGCGGCCATCATCTGGGGCGTGATCCTGTGGTTCTCGTGGCAGGCGCTGATCGGCGCGACCCGCAGCTGGCTCGACGGCTGGCCGCTGACCACCACGCTCTACCATCTGTTCGACTGGCTCGGCTTTTCGTCGCTGCATGCGGCGGTCGCGCCATTTATCGTGATTGCGGTGGCGATTCCGCTGATCGTCGTATCGGTGGTGCTGCTGATCGCGACCTTGTCGATGCCCGCGGTGATCAAGCATCTGTCCGCGCGCCAGTTCGCCGGCCTCGAGATGCGCCGTGGCGGCAGCTTCGCCGGCAGCCTCGTGCACTCGCTGTGGACCACCGTCGTGTGCCTTGTGGTGCTCGTCATCACGCTGCCGCTGTGGCTGATTCCGCCGTTCTTCGCGCTGATTCCGCCGCTGCTGTGGGGCTGGCTCACCTATCGGGTGATGACCTACGACGCGCTCGCGCTGCACGCCAGCAGCGACGAGCGGCGCATCATCGTGCGGCGCTACCGGCTGCCGCTGCTGCTGATCGGCGTAGCGAGCGGCCTGCTCGGCTCGCTGCCGACGCTGTTGTGGGCGTCGTCGGTCTGGCTGATCGTACTGTTCCCGGTGATGACGGCGGCGACCATCTGGATCTACGCGTTCATCCTCGTCTTTTCGGCGCTGTGGTTCGGCTACTACTGCCTGCGCGCGCTGCAGCGTCTGCGCGCGGAGCAGGGGCCGCACGGCACAGCAGTCGTCCCTTACTAAGCAAGCTGGGCCATCCAGCACTACATTCTGCGAGGCGGCAATGGCATTTGGCGTGATCATCATCGGCGACGAAATCCTGTCGGGCCGGCGTACTGACAAACATCTGCAGAAGGTTATCGAGCTGCTGAAAGCGCGCGGCCTGTCGCTCGGCTGGGCCGAATACATCGGCGACGACCCCGAGCGGATCACGGCGACGCTGCGCCGCACCTTTGCGAGCGGCGACATCGTGTTTTCGACCGGCGGCATCGGCGCAACGCCCGACGACCATACCCGCCAGTGCGCGGCCGCCGCGCTCGCGGTGCCGCTCGAGTTGCATCCCGAGGCAGCCGAACTGATTCGCGAACGGATTCGCGACATGCATCCGGCCGATTCGGCGACGCCGCCTGACTACAACGCACCGGACAATCTGCATCGGCTGAACATGGGCACGTATCCGCGCGGCGCGTCGATTATCCCGAACGGCTACAACAAGATTCCGGGCTTTACGGTAGGCAACCACCACTTCGTGCCGGGCTTTCCGGTGATGGCGTGGCCGATGATCGAGTGGGTGCTGGACACGAAGTACGCGCATCTGCATCACGCGACGCCGCATGCGGAGAAATCATTGCTGGTGTTCGAGCTGCCGGAATCGACGGTCACGCCGCTGATGGAGAAGATCGAACACGACTTCCCGGGCGTGCGGGTGTTCAGCCTGCCGAGCGTCGGCGATGCGGAGCGCGGCGGTGTCTACGCGCGGCGTCATATCGATCTGGGTGTGAAGGGCGAGCCCGAGGCGGTGGCGGCCGCCTTCGTCAAGCTGCGCGAAGGGGTGCACCTGCTGGGTGGCGATATCGTCGAGCCGGACGCGGCCGCGGCCGCGAAGACCCGCGGGTGAGCGTAACGGCGGCGGGCGCTCCGGCCGGTGCTCCGCCCACAGACAAGCCGGTCATCTGCCGTCCCGCGCTACCCCGTTCGAACAAAAAAGGCGAGGGCATGTATGCGCCTCGCCTTGTCTCAGCAGCCGGGTCGGCCCGACGATGGGACGACCGGAATCAAGCCCCAATCCACGGCAAACCGCGGAAGCACCACCCCGACACCATCTTGCGATGCCCCTGGCTGTCCTTGTCGCCCTCGAAGCCTTCCAGCAGATCGAGCGCCTTCGTAAATCCCGCCTGCGTGGCGGCAACCGCCGCCAGCTTCGAGCGCGCCGCGCTGCGGCACAGCAGCAGCACCGGCGTATCGGGCGTCGCGACCTGGCGCAACTGGTCGATGAATTCGGCGTTCGGCACACCGCCGGGGTAGCGGGTCCATTCGACGTGCGCGTATTGGCCGTCTCCGACGAGCGGCCGGCCGACCCAGTCGAGTTCGGCGCGGGTGCGCACGTCGACGAGGCGGGTGCGCGGGTCGAGTTGCAGCAGCTCGAAGGCCTCGGCCGGCGACAGTGCGCCAGCGTACGGCAACTGGTTTTCGATGCGGCGCTTGTCGGCCTGCGCATACAACTGTTCGAGCGTGGTCATGACGGCGTGTCTCCTTGGGACCAAATACTCATTCTAGCGCGCCATGCATGCCGGACGGATGCCCCGGGCACTGGACTCAGTGCCGGACCGAATGACATTCCGCAGCCGTGCGCGCATTGCCCCACATAGGTGCAAAATAGACCAAATGCACCAAATAAAGGATTTAAGCAGTGGTACACATTGGCGCCGCACACTACTGGTGCGTTCAGCCAAACGGCTCACACGTAACGTCTGCTCAAAATGTGCGGCAGACCTCGTCAGCGCGCGCTCCTGCTGGCCCGCGCGGGCGTGGCATCACGATGGCATGGAAGCTGCTTATATGCGTCCCGTTCGATTCGTACCGTGTTTCGAAATTAAAGCTTTCCAGCGGTCTAGACGCGCGGGGTAGGGTCAGCTAGATTGGGCGGCGGCAAAAAATCCGCCGAATTCGTTAATCAGGAGATTGGTTATGAGTAAATCCGTGGCCGACGTCATGCAACTCGTCAAGGACGAGGACGTCAAGTTCGTCGACTTCCGTTTCACGGACACGCGCGGCAAAGAGCAGCACGTATCGGTGCCGGTGTCGGCATTTGACGAAGACAAGTTCGAAAGCGGCCATGCGTTTGACGGTTCCTCGATCGCCGGCTGGAAGGGCATCGAAGCTTCGGACATGCTGCTCGTGCCGGATACGGACACCGCCTTTATCGACCCGTTCTACGAAGAATCGACGCTGGTGCTGACCTGCGACGTGATCGAGCCGTCGGATGGCAAGGGCTATGAACGCGACCCGCGCTCGCTCGCGAAGCGCGCTGAAGCCTATCTGAAGAGCACCGGTCTGGGCGAC
>DATLOW010000033.1:0-25021 GCA_035536055.1 Paraburkholderia sp.
GCGTTACCCGAACCTGTTCAAACCGTTGACGCTCAACCAGCTGACGTTGCGCAACCGGATCGTCAGCACCGCGCACGCGGAGGTCTATGCGGAGCCCGGCGGCCTGCCCGGCGACCGCTACATCCGTTATTACGAGGAAAAAGCCAAAGGCGGCGTGGGCCTCGCGGTATGCGGCGGCTCGAGCCCAGTGTCGGTGGATAGCCCGCAAGGCTGGTGGAAATCGGTGAATCTGTCGACCGATCGTATCGTCGAGCCGCTGTCGCGTCTGGCCGAAGCGATGCACCGGCACGGCGCGAAGATCATGATTCAGGCTACCCACATGGGTCGGCGGTCGGCGTTTCATGGCGAACACTGGCCGCATCTGATGACGCCTTCCGGCGTGCGCGAACCGGTGCACCGCGGCAACGCGAAGATCATCGAAATAGAAGAGATTCGCCGCATCATCGGCGATTTCGCGGCCGCCGCGAAGCGCGTGCAGCAGGCAGGCATGGACGGCATCGAGATTTCCGCGGCCCACCAGCATCTGATCGATCAGTTCTGGAGCCCGCGCACCAACTTCCGCAGCGACGAATGGGGCGGCAGCCTGCAGAACCGGCTGCGTTTCGGCACCGAAGTGCTGAAGGCGGTGCGCGAAGCGGTCGGCCCTGACTTCTGCGTGGGCCTACGCATGTGCGGCGACGAGTTTCATGAAGACGGTCTCGATCACGAGCAACTGAAGGAGATCGCGCAGGCGATGTCCGAAACCGGCCTGATCGATTATCTCGGCGTGATCGGCTCCGGTGCCGATACGCACAATACGCTCGCGAACTGCATGCCGCCGATGGCCTTGCCGCCCGAGCCGTTCGTGCATCTGGCGGCGGGCATCAAGTCGGTGGTCAAGGTGCCGGTGATGCACGCGCAAAGCATTCGCGACGCGAGTCAGGCAGAACGCCTGCTTGCCAATGGCATGGTCGATCTGGTCGGCATGACGCGCGCGCAAATCGCCGACCCGCATATGGTGATCAAGATCCGCGACGGCCGCGAAGACGAGATCAAGCAATGCGTCGGCGCGAACTATTGCATCGACCGGCAGTACAACGGCCTCGACGTGCTGTGCGTACAGAACGCAGCGACCTCGCGCGAGGCGACGATGCCGCACGTGATCGAGAAAACGCGTGGGCCGCGCCGCAAGGTGGTGGTGGTCGGCGCGGGTCCCGCGGGGCTCGAAGCGGCACGCGTGGCGCGTTCGCGCGGGCACGACGTCGTGCTGTTCGAAAAGTCCGATGCGGTGGGCGGCCAGATTCTGCTGGCCGCAAAGGCGCCGCAGCGCGAGCAGATGGCCGGCATCGTGCGCTGGTTCGATATGGAAACCAGGCGCCTCGGTGTCGACCGGCGGTTGGGCGTCGAAGCGGACGAACGCACGATTCTGGCGGAGAAACCCGACATCGTTGTGCTTGCAACCGGCGGCTCGGCGTTCACGCAACAGGTGCCCGCTTGGGGCGTGGCGGAAGGTCTTGCGGTCAGCGCGTGGGACATCCTGGCGGGCCGCGTCGCGCCGCTGCAGAACGTGCTGGTCTACGACGGTGTCAGCACGCACGCGGGTGCAGGCGTGGCCGATTTCCTGTCGAGCCGCGGCTCGCACGTCGAAATCGTCACGCCGGACGTGAAGGTTGCCGACGACGTCGGCGGCACCACCTTCCCGATCTTCTATCGGCGCCTGTACGCGCAGAACGTGATCCTTACGCCGAACTACTGGCTCGATCGCGTGTACGAAGAAGACGGCAAGAAAGTGGCCGTGCTGCGCAACGAATACACGGAAGAACAGGAAGAGCGCGTCGTCGATCAGGTTGTGATCGAGAACGGCAGTGCGCCGAACGACACGTTGTACTGGAAGCTGAAACCGGAATCGCTGAACCGTGGCCAGGTGGACGTGCACAAGCTGTTCGCTGCCGAGCCGCAGCCTTCGCTGTCGGAACACTTGGGTAACGGCCGCTTCCTGCTGTTTCGCGTCGGCGACTGCATCTCGATGCACAACATCCACGGCGCAATCTACGATGCGCTGCGCCTTTGCAAGGACTTTTGACGATGAGCCCGGCATTTCTGATCACCGCGTTGCTATGGGTATCGGTAGCGGGCCTGGCGTTCGCGCTGCTGCGGCGCGCATCGTACTGGCGGCTCGGACGAGCGAGCGCGGCGGGCGCATACGGCGTCGCGGATCTGTTCAAGATTCCGAAGCGCTACTTCGTCGACCTGCATCATGTGGTGGCGCGCGATCCGTATATCGCGCGCACCCATGTGGCGACCGCGGGCGGTGCAATCGCTGCGGCGGCGCTGGTCTTTATCAACTACGGTCTCGCGATCTATTCGCTGTGGCTGGACCGTTTGATTCTCGCTGCGGCGCTGGTCATGCTGTGCGGCACGGTATTCGTCTGGCGCCGCCGTCATGGCGCAAAAGCGGTACCGGCGCGGTTGTCGCGCGGTCCGTGGGATGCGCTGCCGTGGCTGCTCGGCGCTTTCGCAATGGGTCTCGCGCTGCTGACGGCCGTACCTGCAGCGGCATTGTCCGGCGGCTTTGCCGCGCTGATCGCGCTACTGATTGCAGCGGGCGCTTTCGCGATGACCATTGGCGCGGCTAACGGCGGTCCGATGAAGCACGCATTGGCGGGGCTGCTGCATCTGGCGTTTCATCCGCGCACCGAACGCTTTGCGCCGCGCGGCGACGTGCGCCGCGACAGCGCCGTGCCGCCCACCGCGTTGAAGCCGGCCGATATCGCGCATAGCGACTATGGCGTCAGCAAGCCAGTCGAGTTTCGCTGGAATCAGCTGCTGAGTTTCGATGCCTGCGTGCAATGCGGAAAGTGCGAAGCGGCCTGTCCCGCGTTCGCCGCGGGGCAGCCGCTGAACCCGAAGAAGCTGATTCAGGACCTCGTCAGCGGCATGGTCGGCGGCAGCGATGCCGCGTATGCGGGCAGCCCGACGCCCGGCATCGCGCTCGGCGCGCACCGCGGCGCGCCGCAACAGCCGATCGTGTCGCAGCTGATCGAAGCCGACACGCTGTGGTCGTGCACGACCTGCCGCGCCTGCGTGCAGGAGTGCCCGATGTTGATCGAGCATGTCGACGCGATCGTCGACATGCGCCGCAACCAGACGCTGGTGCATGGCACGGTGCCGGGCAAGGGTCCCGAGGTGCTGGCCAACCTGCGCGAAACCGGCACTGCCGGCGGCTACGACAGGGCCGCACGCTACGACTGGGCGGTCGATCTGCACGCGCCGCTCGCGGTGCCCGGCAAACCAGTCGACGTGCTGCTGGTGGCCGGCGAAGGCGCCTTCGACATGCGCTACCAGCGCACGCTGCGCGCGCTCGTCAAGGTATTGAACCAGGCGGGTGTCGACTACGCGGTGCTGGGCGGTGCGGAGACCGATACCGGCGACGTCGCACGCCGTCTCGGCGATGAAGCGACCTTCACGCAGATGGCGCAGCAATTGATGCACACGCTGGCCGGTTTGAACTTCAAACGCATCGTCACCGCCGATCCGCACGTAATGCACAGCCTGCGCAACGAATACCGCGCACTGGGCGCGCGCTACGCGGTACAGCATCACACCGCGCTGCTGGCCGAACTGGTTGTGGGTGGCAAGCTGAAGCCACGCGCGGCGCAGGCACTGTCCGAACGCAAGATCACCTATCACGACCCGTGCTACCTGGGCCGCTACAACGGCGAAACCGAAGCGCCGCGCCAGCTGCTGAAATCGATCGGCATTCGCGTCGTGGAGATGGAGCGGCACGGCATGCGCGGCCGCTGCTGCGGCGGAGGCGGCGGCGCGCCACTCACCGATATCCCCGGCAAGCAGCGTATTCCAGACATCCGCATCGCCGACGCGCGTGCGCTCGGCGCAGACGTGGTCGCGGTCGGCTGCCCGAACTGTACGGCGATGCTCGAAGGTGTCGTCGGTCCCCGCCCCGAAGTGCTCGACGTCGCGGAACTCGTGGCCGCGGCGCTGGAGTAAAGCGATGATCGATACGAATGTCAAACATGCGGGCCCGGGCTTCGTCAAACGGATCGATCCGCGCCGGCCTTTTACGATCACGCCGGCAGGTTTGAAGCGGATTGTGCTTGGTATGCAGGCCGTAGCGGGTGGCGACGCGCTTGCCCAGACGATGCCGTTTGCTGCGCACGGCGCAGGCACCGCCGCCGCAGCAGCTAAACCCCGTCGCACCACGCAGCCCGTGCAACGCACGCTGCTGGTCGCCGCGCACAGCGAGCGCGGCGCACTCGACGAGGGCACGCGCGAAGCGCTGGCCGCTGCTGCTTTGCTGGCCGATGCGCAAACCGCTGTGGTGTTACTGGTATTCGGTGAACTCAGCGACGACGCCGCCGCGCTCGGCGCCGACAAGGTGCTTGTGCTGCCATCGCTGGACCGGCGCGCGTTCGCGCCGCAGCGCGAACTCGCCGCATTGCGCGCCTGCGTCGCGCAATTCGAACCCGCGCATCTGCTGATGCCCGATAACGCGAGCGGCGCCGGCGATCTCGGCCGCCGCTATGCAGCGCTTGCGGGCGCAACGATCGCCACACACGTGGTGCAGATCGACGCGCTGCACGTCGCAGCCTATGCGCATGCGAAGAAATCGTATGCAGTGCGCGCGCTGCCCGAAGTCGTTCTGCTTGCGCCAGGCGCCGTGGACGCGCGTTTGCCGTTCGTCGGCGCGGGCGAACCTGTCGCGCTCGACGCACCGCTGGAACACGCCGGCCACGACGTCGCCAGTTACGTCGATCTCGGCATCGAAGAAACCGATGCCGCCAGCGTCGCGCTCGAAGAAGCGGATTTCATCGTGTCGGCGGGCAACGGCGTCGGCGACATTGCCGCATTCGAAGCGCTGGCGCGCGGTTTCGGCGCGGCGGTCGGCGCGAGCCGCGTGGCGGTCGACAACGGCTGGTTCCGGCGCGACCAGCAGATCGGCGCGACTGGCAAGACCGTCGACGCCAGCGTCTATGTCGCGTTCGGCATTTCGGGCGCAGTACAGCATCTGCAAGGCATCAAGGATTGCCGCCACGTGATCGCGGTGAATCTGGATGCGAGCGCACCGATCGTCAAGCGCGCGAATCTGGCGATCATCGCCGATGCGCCGGAGATGATCGGCGCATTGAACGGCGCAATCGCGAGCGCGCGTGCAGCACGCGGCGCGCAAGCCGCACAACACGCAGGCAACGGTCCGCATGCCGGTATTTCAACCGGCATGCCTGAGGGAGTCGCTGCATGAACGGCAAACTCGAACGTATTGCGGTGCTGGTATCGGTTGGCCGGCATCCGGTCAGCGGTACCGCACGGTATAGCCGCAACGACGCGGTCGCGCTGGAAATCGGCCGTACGCTCGGCGCGCGGCATGGCGCATCATGCGACGTGCTGCATGCGGGCGATCCCGCCAATGCGGTGCTCGAAGAATATCTGGCGCTCGGCGCGGCGCGCGTCGAAGTGCTGTCCTGCCGCGACACCGACGACGCAGCCGCCGCGCTTGCCACACGTGTCGCCGGTTACGACCTCGTGCTGACCGGTACGCGCGCGGAAGGCGCGTTCGATAGCGGCATGCTGCCGTACCAGCTTGCGCATCGACTCGGTTATCCGCTGGTCGGCGCCGCGGTAGACGTTGAACTTGCAACCAACACCGACCCGGCGCAGCCGCTTACGACAGCGGGCAACGCCAACGCATCGCATGCCCGGATCCGGCAATTCCTGCCGAAAGGCGTGCGCCGCCGCGTTGCCGTCGCGCTGCCCGCCGTGGTTGCCGTGCATCCACTCGCCACCGCCACACCGCGCTATGCGTACGCACGTCTGCGCGCCGGCAGCATCGCCGAACAACCGGCGCACGCGGTGCCCAGCACCGAAGCCGACCACTGGACGCTCGCCGCGGCTACCGTGCGTCCGGTGCGGCTGGCCGCGCCGGAAAAGCGCTCGGGCCACTCGCGGATGCTTGCGGCCACTACCACCGAGAGCCGCGGCGGCAGCGTCGTAATTGACGGAACTTGCGTCGAAAAAGCACAAGCCGTGCTGAATTATTTGCGCGAGCATCAGCTCATCGATTACTGATTCGCAGCGTATTCAACCATCGCGGACGGCTATTCCATCCGGAGCACATATGAACGTACCGGCAGACATTCGGGCGCTGATCGAACGACGCAAACAGGGGTACAGCCTCGAAGCGCCGTTCTACCTGAGCGACGAGATTTTCGCGCTCGATATGGAAGCGATTTTCCGCGGGCACTGGATTCAGGTGGCCGTCGAGCCGGATATTCCCGAGGCGGGCGATTATCTGACCGTCGAGCTGGACGGCGATTCGATCCTGATCGTGCGCGACGACGATATGCAACTGCGCGCGTTCTACAACGTGTGCCGGCACCGCGGCGCGCGGCTATGCAATGAACCGAAGGGCACGGTGGGCAATATCGTGTGCCCGTATCACAGCTGGACATACAACCTGAGCGGCGAGCTGATGTTCGCCGAGCATATGGGCGAGCAGTTCGACCGCTGCAAGCACAGCCTGAAGCAGGTGCACGTCGAGAGCCTCGCCGGACTGGTCTTTATCTGCCTCGCGCCTACGCCGCCGCAAGGCTTCGACGTGCTGCGCGCGGCGATGGAGCCCTACCTGCTGCCGCACGATCTGCCGAACTGCAAGGTGGCCGCCACCATCGACCTCGTCGAGGAAGGCAACTGGAAGTTGACGATGGAGAACAACCGCGAGTGCTATCACTGCGTGGCGAACCATCCCGAGCTGACCATCTCGCTGTACGAATACGGCTTCGGCTATCAGATGACCGAGGCCAACGCCGAAGGCATGGCCGCCTTCGAACGGATCTGCAGCGAGCGCGCACAGCAATGGGAAGCGATGAAGCTGCCGTCGGTCGAAATCGACCGCCTGCTCGACGTTACCGGCTTTCGCACGCAGCGGCTGCCGCTCGACCGTAGCGGCGAATCGCAGACGCTCGACGCGCAGGTCGCCTCGAAGAAACTGCTCGGCGAATTCAAGCGCGCCGATCTCGGCGGCCTGTCGTTCTGGACGCAGCCGAATTCGTGGCATCACTTTATGAGCGATCACATCGTGACGTTTTCGGTGATTCCGCTGTCCGCCGGCAAGACGCTGGTGCGCACCAAATGGCTGGTGCATCGCGATGCACAGGAAGGTGTCGATTACGACATCGACAATCTGACCGCGGTATGGCGCGCGACCAACGACCAGGATCGCACGCTCGTCGAATATTCGCAGCGCGGCGTAGCAAGCCGCGCGTATCAGCCGGGCCCGTATTCGCCGTACACCGAGGGCCTTGTCGAGAAGTTCTGCGACTGGTACGTGCAGCGCCTCGCAGAACAGATCAACCGGTAAGCAGGAGCGACGCATGATGCGGGACGCGACGATGTTCGAGCCGAGCGACGCACGGCTCACGAGGCCGGCCTTCTGGAGCGCATTGCCGGCGCGCTGGACCAGCGACATCGAGGAAACCCTCGAATGTGTGCAGGTGCGCGACGAAACGCACGACGTAAAGAGCTTTTTCTTCCGCTCGCCGCAGGGGCGTGCGTTCGTGTTCGAACCGGGACAGTTCATCACGCTCGAACTCGAAATAGCCGGCGAAACGATCAACCGCTGCTACACGATCTCGTCTTCGCCGACGCGGCCGCATACGATTTCGATTACCGTGAAGCGCGTGCCCGGCGGCAAGGTGTCGAACTGGCTGCACGAGCATCTGCGCGCGGGCTCGCAGGTGCGCGTGCTCGGGCCCGCGGGCGAATTCACCTGCGCGCGGCATCCGGCGCACAAGTATCTGTTCCTGTCGGCGGGCTCGGGCATTACGCCGCTGATGTCGATGAGCCGCGCGCACCACGAGCTGTGCGAAGACCGCGACATCGTATTCGTGCACAGCGCGCGCACGCCGGACGACATTATCTTCGCGCGCGAACTGGATCTGATCGCCGCGAGCCAGCGCAACTTCCGCACCTCGTTCGTCTGCGAGCGTGCGGCGGCGCGCACCAACTGGCACGGTATTACCGGCTTTCTGACGCTGCCGCTGCTGCGGCTGATCGCACCGGATTTTCTCGAGCGCGAAGTCTTTACCTGCGGCCCGGCGCCGTATATGAAGGCAGTGCGCGATCTGCTCGACGAAGCAGGTTTCGACCGCACGCATTACCACGAAGAAAGCTTTTCGTTCGAAGCGTTGCCGGACGACGTGTTGGCCGATGCGCCGTTGAGCGACGACGTGCTCGAGCCGCCGGCTCACTGCGACGGTGCAGCGCCGGGCGCCGCGAACGGCGCGAGCACGGCGAACACAGAACCAACTGCAACAAGCTTCTCCGTCAGCTTTGCAAAGAGCCGCCGCGAGATTCGCTGCGGCGCAGCGCAGCCGGTGCTCGACGCCGCGCGCACCGCCGGCCTGCGGCTGCCCGCCTCCTGCACGCAGGGCATGTGCGGCACCTGCAAGGTCAAGCTGGTATCCGGCGAAGTGGAGATGAAGCACAACGGCGGTATTCGCCAGCGCGAGATCGACCAGGGCATGGTGCTGCTGTGCTGCAGCCGGCCGAAGTCCGACCTCGTGATCGACAAATGACCGGCACAACGGCCGGCAAATTGCGTGCGCCGCAGCGCAAGTGGGCGTCGCATATCGGCAAATCGGCGTCGTAAAGCATCGCTAAGCGCCGTTTTTGGCTGGTGATCCTCAGTCATACCGCACCTGCGGCCACAAGGAGATCGACGATGAAGCACCTGAAAAAAATCATGCTTTGCGCGGCGTTCGCCGCGACGCTGGCTGCAGTCGGCGTGACCGGCACGGCGGCAGCGGACACCAAGCCGACCATCAAGATCGGCTATGTCGAAGGCTGGGACGACAGCGTCGCCACCTCGAACGTCGCCGCGCAGATCATCGAGAAGCGCTACGGCTATCCGGTGCAGCTGGTGCCGGTGGCGGCCGGCATCATGTGGCAGGGCGTGGCGCGCGGCGATCTCGACGCGACGCTTTCCGCGTGGCTGCCGGCCACCCACGGCGCGTACTGGGACCAGTTCAAGGACAAGGTGCAGGACCTCGGCGCAAACTACACCGACGCGAAGATCGGCCTGATCGTGCCGGCCGATGCACCGGCCAACAGCATCGCCGATCTTGACGCGCACAAGGCCGATTTCGGCGGACGCATCGTCGGCATCGATTCTGGCGCGGGCGTGATGAAGAAAACCAGCGACGCGATCAAGGCCTACAACCTCGACTATCAGCTGATGCCGAGCTCGGGCAGCGCAATGACCGCCGAACTGGCGCGCGACATGCATGCGAACAAGCCGGTGATCGTAACCGGCTGGGTGCCGCACTGGATGTTCGCGAAGTGGAAGCTGAAGTTCCTCGACGACCCGAAGAAGGTGTACGGCGCATCGGAGCACGTCGACAACGTCGTGAATCCGGGGCTCGACACGAAGGCGCCGCCGGTGGTCGCGTTCCTGAAGAAGTTCCAGTGGAAACCGGGTGAAATCGACAGCGTGATGCTCGCCACGCAGAACGGCGCCAAGCCCGCCGATGCGGCGGCGGCGTGGATCTCCGCGCACCCGGAGCGCGTCAATAGCTGGGTGCAGTAGCGGGTCCATGCTGCAGGCGTGAGGCAGACGGTGCGGTTGACGACGGTTTTTGGCGCGGCAACCCTGTACGTTTCACCGCACCGGCCCACACTGCGCCACGAAGGAGACGGAGCTGATGAAATCGCAAAAGGTCGTGGTTGAAGGGTTATGCAAGGTATTCGGGCCCACCCCGAAACTGGCCTGCGAGATGCTCGCGCGCGGCGCTTCGAAAGACGAAGTGTTCGCGCGCTCGGGCCACGTGGTCGGCGTTCACAACGTATCGTTCGACGTGAAGGAAGGCGAAATCTTCGTGTTGATGGGGCTATCGGGCTCCGGCAAATCGACGCTGATTCGTCTGATCAACCGGCTCGTCGAGCCGACCGCCGGCAAAGTGATCATCGACGGCCTCGATATCGCTCAGGTGCGGCGCGCGGAACTGACCGCGCTGCGCCGCACCGACATGAGCATGGTGTTCCAGTCGTTCGCGCTGATGCCGCAGCGCACGGTGCTGTCCAATGCCGCGTTCGGCCTCGAAGTGGGCGGCATGCGCCGCAAGGAACGCGAGAAGCGCGCGCTCGACGTGCTCGAACAGGTCGGGCTCGCGGCCTTCGCGCACAAGCTGCCCGCCGAACTGTCCGGTGGCATGCAGCAGCGGGTGGGCCTCGCGCGAGCGCTGGCGGTGAACCCGTCGCTGATGATCATGGACGAAGCGTTTTCCGCACTCGACCCGCTCAAGCGCAAGGAGATGCAGAACGTGCTGCTCGAACTGCAGCGCAACCAGCAGCGCACGATCATGTTCGTGTCGCACGATCTGGAAGAGGCGTTGCGCATCGGTAGCCGCATTGCGATCATGGAAGGCGGCCGGGTGGTGCAGATCGGCACGCCGCAAGACATCATCGCCAACCCGGCCGACGACTACGTGCGCGCGTTCTTCGACGGCGTCGACACCAGCCGCTATCTGACCGCGGGCGACCTGATGCAGACGCACAGCGTGCCGACCCTGGGCAGTACCGACCCGTCGAGCGTGGCCGCGACGCTGAACGGCAGCGCGCAATACGCATTCGTGCTGGACAGCGAACGGCGCATCCGCGGCTTCGTCACGCGCGATGCGCCCGGCAGCGCGGCGCCGGCGCTCAGGCAGATCGAATGCCTGTCACGCGGCGCATCGCTCGAACACGTGGTGTCGCGCGTCTGCGCACACACCACGGCATTACCGGTGGTCGACGACGAAGACCGTTATTGCGGTTCGATCGATCAGGCCGCGGTGCTCAAGGTGATTACGCGCAGGGGGATACATGTCTGAGATCATTCCGCTCGGCAAATGGGTCGACCAGTCGGTCCACTATCTGCTCGATCACGACGGGCATACCTTCGATGCGATCGGCAAGGTGATCGAGTCGTTCGCGGCGCTCGTCGAGCATGGCCTGCAGGCGGTGCCGATGTGGGCGCTAATGGCGTTTTTCATCGGTATTGGCCTATGGCGCGTGGGCTGGCGTTTTGCGATCTTCGCCGCAGCGTCGTTGCTGCTGATCTATGCAACCGGCTTCTGGGATCAGTCGGTGGTGACGCTCGGGCTCACGCTGTCGTCGACGCTGATCAGTTTGCTGTTCGGCATTCCGCTCGGCATCTGGACCGCGAAAAACCGCTATGTCGCGATGATCGTGCGCCCGGCGCTCGATCTGATGCAGACCATGCCGGCCTTCGTGTATCTGATTCCGGCGGCGATGCTGTTCGGCCTTGGCCGCGTGCCGGGCATTCTGTCGACGGTGATCTTTGCAATGCCGCCAGCGGTACGGCTGACGAGCCTCGGCATCCGCCATGTGAACCGCGAGATCGTCGAAGCAGGGCAGGCATTCGGCTGCACGCCTTGGCAGTTGCTGTACAAGGTGCAGTTTCCGAACGCACTGCCGTCGATCATGCAAGGCGTGAACCAGACCATCATGATGGCGCTGTCGATGGTGATCATCGCGTCGATGGTCGGCGCGGGCGGCCTCGGCAACGATGTGCTCGCAAGCATCCAGCGGCTCGATATCGGCCTCGGTTTCGAAAGCGGGCTTTCGGTGGTGCTGCTGGCGATCATTCTCGACCGGATCACCGAGAGCTTCGGGCGCACGCCGGGCGCTGCGACCGCGCCGAAGTTCGCCGGGCTGCGCAACGTGATGCGGGTGCGCCGCGAAGCGCCGGTGGCGGCGCAAAGCTAGGCAGGCAGGCGGTCGGTGTTCGAATGCAGGGGCGTTGGATACAACGCCCCTGTTTGCTTTCGCAGGCCACCGCTGCTATGCGGCAATACCCGTATCGATGCCCAGGGTTCGCAGCACCGGCCAATACACGTCGGCAAATTGCGTCGCCTTATCCAGCAGTTGGGTACTCGACAGATGCGGCTGCGCTGCGGCGGCGAACGTTGCCCACTGCGCGGGTCCGGTATTCCCACGCATCCGCGCCAGCATGAACAACTGCGCAACGTGTGGCACCGCTACGCCCGCGCCGGTTACCGGACTGACCAGGAACGGCACTGCGCCGCTGCCGTGCGCATGCTCGCAAAGGGCAGCGTTCATCCGCGCCGCGCCCGCTTGCGCATCGCATATCCGCTCGTCGGGCTGCGCATTGAACACCTGGCCGGTGGCGATCAACAGCTCGATCGCTGTGACGATCTGCGGCAACGGAATGCCGAACGGCCGCACGCTGCGTTCGATTTCGCCCAACGTCGTCGGGCGGCCGGTGGCCAGCGCGCGCAGGATCGGCCGGTACTGCGCCTCGGGCAGCGCGGTCTCGCCTAATGCACCGCGTACTTGCAACGCCACCTTCGCTTCCGGCAGCGCCAGTATCACGCGCTGCGCGCGCAGCGCCGCTTGCTTCGCATCGGTGTCGAGCATGCGCGGTTGCCGGATCCAGTAGTCGCGCCGTAACGAACGGTTCACGCACAGATCGCGGGTCGTTTCGCGCAGCGCCACGTCGCCGATGCCGGCCAGCAGCGTCCGCTGCGTTGACGTCAGATTGATGCTGTCGACGTGATCGCGGTAATCGGCTGAGCCTGCATAGACGAGGTCCGCGGCATCCAGCGCAGCCGCGACCTCGGAAAACGACGTGGGCTTCCAGTTGCGGCTGAAGTATTCGTGCGCAAGGTAGCGCGGGTCTTCGCTGGCCAGACCTTGCACGCGTTCGCGCAGCGACGGATTGACCAGCGCATAGCCGGCTTGCGCATTCATCACCTGTTGCGCGAACGCGGCCGCATCGCCGATGCGCGATAGCGGCGCCGTGCCCGTCGCGTCGCCGGCCCGCAGATGCGCATGCATCAGATCGCGCAGCGGCAGCATCGCGGCCCAGCCGGGCAGCGTGTTGTAGCTGACGTACAGCACGCCGCCGGGCTTTAGCTTGCGGGCGATGAAGTCGGTCAGCGTGGCGCGGTCCTTGTCGGAGATCCAGCTCCATACGCCGTGCAGTCCGATGAAGTCGAAGTCGGGCAGATCGCCGCGCCGGCAGTACTCGCCAAAACGTTGCGACGACAACTGCAGCGATATCTGGGCACGCTGCGCCAGTTGCTGCGCAAACTCGACGTGCTCGGGGTTCGCATCGACGCCATGCCATTGCACCGGTGCGCCCGCCGCATGCAGATTGATGCTGACGCCCTGGCCGAAGCCCAGTTCGCAGGCGTGCTGTATCGCCGGCGGCTCGAAACCGTTGGCCAGCAACGGCAGTGCCGCGCGCAGCGGGTTCAGTTCATCGCAATAGCTGTACGTATAGGGGACTTCTTCTGCCAGGTCGAAGCTCGATGAGTTCATGCGGATTCAGTTGCGCAGTTGGCGCGGGTTGATCAAGGGGCGCAAGGCGCGTGCCATGGGCGGCAAGCATACGGCATGCAACGGCAAGGTGTTGCGCCGCCGTCGCGATGTCGTCGCGCTGCCGCACTGCATGTACCGCTCAGGAGCCGACGTGCTCCTTTTGCTGCGGCTGCGCCCGCACGTCGTCGAGCGCATGCAGCAGCGTGGCGCTTTGCAATACTTCAGGCAGCAATTGGCCTTGCGGCTTGTGCGGCCCATAGACGACGTCGAGCGGAATGCCGAAGCGCCCGAAGCTTTGCACGTAGCCGGCGATCGCCGGATCGTAGTGGCTCCAGTCGGCCCGCATCCGCACGATGTCGCCGCGCGCGAGGCGCTCGCGCACGCTGGCGGTGTCGAGCACGGTGAGTTCATTGACCTTGCAGGTCAGGCACCAGCTGGCCGTTACGTCGACCAGCACGGTTTTGCCGCTGGAGACCGCGGCGTCGATCGCACGCGGGTCGAAGGCCTGCCATCCGGCTGCTTCGGTTTGACGTGCCGGTGCGCTGGACATCGGCAAGATCGCAAGCGCGATGGCCGCTGCGCTCAACACACCGGTTGCAATGCCGGACCAGCGCGCGGTGCCAGGCCGCTGCCACGCGGCAAGCATTGCGCGCATCGCGAGCAGCACAACCAGCACCGCGGCCACCAGCGCTGTGACCGTTGCGCCCGCAACCGTCCACAACGACGTCAGCAACCACCCCGCAGTGGCCAGCAGCAGCACGCCGGTCGCCTTGCGCAGGTGGTTCATCCAGTGGCCGGGACGCGGCAGCCGCGCGGCCAGCGACGGGAACAGCGCGAGCACCAGGAACGGCAGCGCCATGCCCGCGCCGAGCATGGCCAGCACCGCGAATATTTCCAGCGGGCTTTTCGCCAGCGCAAAGCCGACGGCCGTGCCGACGAACGGCGCCGAGCACGGCGTCGCGAGCAGAGTTGCCAGCATGCCGCCGATAAAGGCCTCGACGAGCGGCCCGCGTGACGGTGTGCCAGCACCGAGGTCGGCGAAGACACGCGGCAGCCCAATCTGCAGCCAATCGAAAAAGCTCGCCGCGAACAAGGTCGTCACGACGGCCATGCCCGCCAGAAACCACGGCTGCTGGAACTGGATGCCCCAGCCAAGCGACGCGCCCGCGAGCTTCAACCCCGACAACGCGGCCGCCAGCAGCAGGAACGACGTGACGATGCCGGCGGCCGTTGCGAGCGCAACGTGCCGCGCGGCGCTGCGTTCGGCGCCTGCTGCCTTGACTACCGAAAACACCTTGATCGACAGCACCGGCAGCACGCACGGCATGAAGTTCAGGATCAGTCCGCCGAGCAATGCCAGCGCAAGAATCGCCGCGAGGCTTTGTCCGGCGGCTGCCGCGATGGCCGGATGCGGACCGTCGAATTGCACGGCGCGCGCGCCGTCGACCACGGTCAGTTGCAACGGTGCGGCTGCGCCGGCGGACGGCGGCAGGTCGACTTGCAGCACGGCGCGCCGTCCATGATCGAACAGCCGCACCTGTGGCGCGCGCGGCAGGCCGGCGCCGGCGCCTTCGACGAACAGATCGGGCGCGTGGAACGGCACGCTCGCGCTGCGCAACTCGACATGCAGACGCTCGCCTGACGCAATCGTGTCGATACGGCTGCGCGCCACTTCGATGCCTGCTGCAGCCGGCGCTTGCGGCACCGCGCGCAAAGCGGCCGCAATCGTGGGTGCTTCAGCCGACGGCGCGCCGCTGCCTGGCGGCAGCGTCAGCATCAGCTCGGCGTGCTCGGGCACGCAGACGTTCGAGCAGGTCGCGTAGTCGAGGGTGAGCGCAAGGCGCGCCGGCTGATTCGGATCCTTTACGCCAAGTTGGATGGGCAGCACGAAGTTGCCCGTATAGACGCTGTTCTGCAGGCCCGCAATCACGAGCCGCGAAGGCGCCGGCCACGATACGGCCGCATTCGACACATTGGAAGAGGCCGACCAGTCGAACTGCGGCGCAATGCCGGCATCGCCGGGCGTGCGCCAGTAGCCGTGCCAGCCTTGCGGATAGCGAAACTCGACGCCCGCCTGCAGCGTATGGCCGGCGACGTTGTCTGCAGCCGTGACGAGGCGCACTTCGGCGCGCTTGTCGCCGGCCCACGCGGAAGCCGCCGCATGCGCGCTGAACGAAGCTGCGAATGCGGTTACTGCAAACACGAAGAATGCTGCGATGCGGGCGAATCGGGACATTGCCTGCTCCTTGCCGCTCAATGCGAAAACATGCTGCCGGGTGGCTACGCGAATGAAAAATCGGCCTGATTGCACAGGCAGCGAGCCGTACGCCCAACCTTGCGGTCAGCCGTACGGTCAGCCCTTACGGTTCGCTCGCCACGCGCGCCGCGCCGACGATCCGCCCGTCCGGTGCTTCGAGCAGCACCGCCTGCTGTTCGCCGGCCGGCACCGGCGCATTGAATGCGGCGCTCTTGCCGGACCACTGCCCGATCGGCTGGAACGAGCGCACGATGTTCGATTCTTTCAGCGTGCGGCCGCTGTTTTCGCCGCGGCCGACCGGCGTCACGTGTTGCGCGTCGTAGCCGACCAGCAGCACGCGCGCGCTGCCGGTGCCGTCGCCGACCGTCACGTCGATTGCCGCGCCTTTGCGTACGGCGGTCACGGCCGCCGCGGTGGCGTCGCTGGCCGCAGCCCGGCGAATCGCCGCCTCGGCAGACTGCCGGTCCGAGCCGACGAGGCCGCTCGCGCCGTTCACCACCAGTTCGGGCGTGTACGAGCCGTCGCCGAAGCGCTCGCCGTAGGTGGCCTGACGCTGCGTCGCGAGGTCCAGCGAATAAGGGTCTTTCCAGCCCAGGTTGTTCCAGTAAGTTACGTGAAAGGCGAGCGGCAGAACGTCGCTACGCTGGCTCAGTTCGGACAGGTACGCGTCGGCCGGCGGGCACGACGAACAGCCTTCCGACGTGAACAGTTCGAGCACCACCGGGCGCGCCGGGGCGGCGGCGACGGGCAGGGCAATCAGCAGGGTCAGCGAAGCAAGCAGGCGGCGGATCATGATCGAACTCCGATAGTGGATGACGCAACCATGAGTCGGCGCGAGCGGCGAAAAATGACACGCGCGCCAGGCGGATTTTTTGCGACCCGCGGGCGAGCCAATCCCCGCGCCGCTGTGCAGCGCCGCAAACTTGCCGAAAGCCGCACGCGCTAATGTGTCGCGCGCAACGGCAGAAGTCCGCGGCACGCAAAACTTCGTTGCGCCAACGGCGCAGCGCGGCGTTTTTTGTGCTGGCATAGTCCAGCAGTTCATTACGTATCGAATCGAAATTGAAGACATTTGCAAGGCACTGCGCGGCTCTCGCGCTTTTCGCGGCGACTGGCGTCGCGTATGCGATCCCGCAACCCAACCCGGACCGGGTGATCGTGCTCGACTCGGGCGAAGCGCAACTGACCACCATCGACGAGCAAAGCCACAAGGTGCTCGCCACCCAGGACACCGGCAAAGAGCCGCATCACCTGATGATTACGCCCGATCAGCGCTCGCTGATCGTGGCCAACTCGGTATCGAACAGCCTGATGTTCGTCGACCCGGCGAATGCCACGCTGCAGCGCACGGTAGAGAACATTGAAGATCCATACCAGCTGGGTTTTTCGCCGGACCACAAATGGTTTGTGACGGCTGCGCTGCGGCTCGACCGCGTGGACGTGTACCGCTACGACGGCCACGATCTGACGCTCGCCAAACGCATCCCGCTGGCGAAAACGCCCAGCCATATGACGTTTTCGTCCGATGCACGCACGGTCTACGTGACGCTGCAGGATTCGGGCGACCTGGCGGCGATCGATCTGGCGACGCAGACGGTGGCATGGAAACTCAACGTGGGCCGCGACCCAGCCGGCCTATGGATGACGCCCGGCGATCGCGACCTGCTGGTCGGCATGACCGGCGAGGATGACGTGGTGGTGGTCGACCCGCATTCGCACCAGGTGGTGAAGCGCATTCACACCGGTCGTGGCGCGCACAACTTTCGCAATCTGGACGACGGGCAGCACGTGGCGGTCACCAACCGCGTAGCCAACACGATCAGCATTCTCGACTACACGACGCTGCAGAACGTCGGCGAGATCAGCGGACTGATGCCGGGACCCGACGATATGGAACTGTCGGCGGATCGCAAGCAACTGTGGGTGACGTTCCGCTTTTCACGGCATGTCGGCGTGATCGATCTGCCGGCGCGCAAGCTGGTCGATACGATCGCGGTGGGGCGCTCGCCGCACGGCATCTATTTCCGCAACCGGGCGCCGGTGTATGCGCCGAATCCGGACTGATTTCACGCCCGGCTAGCCGCCTTCACCGCCAGCGCAGCGGCAGCCGAGCGCGTCTCGACGTGCAGCTTGTGAAACAGATGCTCGAGGTGTTTGTTCACGGTGCGCGGCGCCATGCTCAGAATCTCGCCGATGTCGCGGTTGGTCTTGCCGCGCGACAGCCATAGCAGCACTTCCGCTTCGCGCGTGGTCAGACCGAACTGCGCACCAAGTGAGCCGGCATGCGCGGTATCGTCGAACTCCTCGAGAATCAGGATCCATTCGCCGCGTGCCGGATTGCCGGACACGCGGGCCGTGCGCCGCACGCCTTGCGTCGTGCATTCGAACATCGCCTGCGCATCGCAGCCGCGCGCGAGCCACGCGCTGAACCACTGCTGCAGCGGCGGCGGCAAGCTTGCCGGCGCCTGTGCTGCATCGTGCTGCGCAGCCGGGCTGTAGCGCCGCAGCCGCAGTGCGGCCTGCGGGTTCAGCCAGCGGATCGTGCCGTCCGCGGCCGCGATCAGCGCGGCGCGCGCGTCGAGACCCAGCACTGCGTCCGCATAGCGCTGCGCTTTCGAGCGCTGCACGTGCGCGGCAATGCGCGCGCACACTTCGTTAGGTTTGACGGGCTTGGTCACATAGTCGATGCCGCCGACGCGAAATCCTTGCACGACGTGTTCGGTTTGTGTCAGCGCGGTCATGAAAATCACCGGCAAATGCGCGTGCCGGCTATCGAGCTTCAGGCGCCGGCAGGTTTCGAAGCCGTCCATGCCGGGCATCATCGCATCCATCAGGACGACGTCCGGCGTGACGCGCGCAAGGCACTTCAGCGCCGCCTCGCCGTTCAGCGCGACGAGCACCGCATAATCGTCCGCCTGCAGCGTGGTGGACAGCAGCGCGAGATTGTCGGGCGTGTCGTCGACGATCAACACGACGCTGCGATGGCCGGCAAAGTCGGGCGCGGCCGTTTCGGCGAGGTCAACGTAGTCTTCAGCCATTGGAGTCGCGAGACATCAAGGCGAGCCGGCGCGCCAGTTCGGTCAGCTCGAAACGCTGCGCCAGCGCGCGCAGCGACGCGATTTCGTCGGTCGAATCCGGCCATTGCAGTGCGGCCTTGTCGAGCTGTTCGACGATCCCTTGTACATAGCCCATTTCAAGCAGCGCATCGAGCGCTTCGCACAGCGCGTGCGGCAACGCGGGCCTTGCCTGCGCCGCCGGCGGTGGCGCGAGCGCAGGCCGCGCCCCGGACGTGCCTTCGTGCGTAACGATCCATTCGATCTGCAGCAGACGTGCAAGCTTTTCGAGCAGCAGCGGCACCTGCAGCGGTTTGACCAGATAGTCGTCGCAGCCGATCGCCGCCGCGCGTTCACGGTCGTCGGCAAACGCGTTGGCCGATAGCAGCATGATCGGCGCACGGCTTAGCTGGCCGTCGCGAATCAACCGGCTGGTTTCGTAGCCGTCCATGTCCGGCATCGAAATATCCATGATGATCGCGTGCGCTGCGTGGATGCCGAGCCAGCGCAGCGCGGCGGGGCCGCTATCGGCTTCCGCCACCGAGAAGCCGAGCGGCGCCAGCACCTGCGCGACGATCGCGCGCTGCTCGGGCAGATCGTCGACCACCAGCACCGTGCGACGAGCGCCGCGATAGCCGCCGATGCCGCCGGTGCTGGCGCGCGCATCTTCCACCGCCTGCACTTCCGGCGCGAACAGCTTGACGACGAAGCGCGTGCCGCGCCCGGGCTCGCTGTCTACCTCGAGGCTACCGCCGAGCGCCTGGGTGAGCAGCTGGCAGATCGTCAGGCCGAGCCCCGCGCCATGATCGGAGTCGCGCGCCGCATGACCCCGCTCGAACGGCATGAAAAGCCGTTCGATATCGGCAGGTGCGATGCCCGGCCCCGTATCGCTCACTTCGAACGTGACGGTGTCCCATGCATGGCTCACGCGCAGCGTCACCGAGCCTGCCGCTGTGAAGCGGATGGCATTGCCGATCAGGTTGATCAGGATCTGCCGCATGCATTTCTCGTCGGAGCGCACCGTGTGAGGCAGACGGCCGACGGTCTGCACGTCGAACAGCAGCGCTTTCTCGGCGGCCTGCGGCCGCAGCATCGCGGCAAGGTGCGCGATGAAATCGGCCAGCGGCACCTTGGTCACGTTCAGCTGCAGTTTGCCGGCCTCGATACGCGCGACGTCGAGCAGCCCGTCAACCAGCGCGAGCAGGTGCTCGCCGCTGCGCTGGATGGTCTGGATCGCGTGATGGCGCGCGGCGGGAATTTCGTCGCGTGCCTGCAGCAGCAAATGGGCGTAGCCGAGAATGCTGTTCAACGGCGTGCGCAGTTCGTGGCTCAAGCCCGTCACATAGCGGCTTTTCGCCTGATTCGCCGACTTCGCGGCTTCGGTAGCGCGCTTGAGCGCCGCGTCGGTTTTCTGGTGCGCATCGATTTCGAACATCAGCAATTCGGTCTGGCGTTGCGACTCCTCCTGCGTGACACGCCGGTTTTCGCGTTCGAGCACGAGCCACCACGCACCGATGCAGCCGATCAGCGACAGCGCAAAAAAGATCGTCACGTAGCTGTGCGCAAGTTCATTCCACGCGGGCGTGTCGAGCGGCGCGAGCGAGCGGGTGCTTTGCGACCACACCAGATAGAGCACCACGGCGAGCAGCGCGAGCATTACCGCCACGAGGCTCAGATAGCGTGCGAGACGCAGCGTGGCCGGCCCGGGCGCCGCGCCTGGGAAGAAACGCTGCACCGCATCGTTCAATTGCGAGCCGAAGCGCGCGTGCGGCTTGCAGCGGTCGTTGCAGCGCGAATCGAGCGAGCAGCACAGCGAGCAGATCGTGCCGCCGTACGCGGGGCAATGCGCGGTATCGTCGGGCTCGAAGTCGTTCTCGCAGATCACGCAGCGCCGCGTCTCGTGGCCATCGGGCGCTTGCGCCTCGCGCGCGAGATAGAAGCGGCCACGCGTCGCGATCGCGATCAGCGGCGCGCAAACGAATGCGACGCCGAACGCGATATACGACGACATCGCCTGAGCCAGTACGCCGAGCATGCCGACATGCGCGAATGCGGCGACCACCGCGGCGATCAGCATTGCACCGACGCCGACCGGATTGACGTCGTACAGATGCGCGCGCTTGAACTCGATATGCCGCGGGCTGTAACCCAGTGGCTTGTTGACCACCAGATCCGCGAACAGCGCACCGATCCACGCGATCGCAATGTTGGCGTACAGCGACAGCACTTTGCCGATCGCTTCGAACACGCCCATTTCGACCAGCAGCAGCGCGATCAGCACGTTGAACACGAGCCAGACGATCCGGCCCGGGTGGCTGTGCGTGAGGCGCGCAAAGAAATTCGACCACGCGAGCGAACCGGCATACGCATTGGTCACGTTGATTTTCAGCTGCGACACGATCACGAATAGCGTCATCGCCGGCAATGCCCAGGCGGCGAGCCCGAGCGGATCGAGCAGATGGTGATACGCGATCAGATACATCTGGGTGGGCTGGGCCGCGTGCGCGACGTCGATCTCGTACTGCATCGCGACAAACGCGAGAAAGGCGCCGCCGAGCATTTTCAGCGCGCCGGGCACGATCCAGCCGGGACCGGCCGTCAATAGCGCGAGCCACCAGCGTCGCTTGTTGTGGGCATCGAGCGGCGGCAGAAAGCGCAGATAGTCGACCTGTTCGCCGACCTGCACGATCAATGCGAACACAACGGTGCACGCCTGACCGAAGGCGATCACGCTGAATTCGTGGCCGCCCGTCGCGAGACCGGCAAAGGTGGTCCATTGCGTCAGCAGACCCGGGCTGTGCCACAACACGGCGGCGTACGGCAGCACGAACAGCACCAGCCACAGCGGCTGCGTCCAGCTCTGCAAGCGGTTGATCAGCGTGATGCCGAACATCACGACCGGAATCACCGCGAGCGAACTGATCACATACGCGATGTCGATCGAAATATGAAAGTACAACTGCAGCGCGAGCGACATGATCGCCGCCTCGAGCGCGAAAAAGATGAACGTAAAGCTCGCATACAGCAGCGACGTCAGCGTCGAGCCGATATAGCCGAAGCCCGCGCCGCGTGTCAGCAGATCCATGTCCACGCCGTAGCGTGCCGCGTAATAGCTGATCGGCAGGCTGGTCAGGAAGATCAGCACGGAAACCGCGGCAATTGCACAGATCGCGTTGGTGAAACCGTAATTGACCATCAGCGCTCCGCCGATCGCCTCCAGCGCCAGAAACGACACAGCGCCGATCGCGGTATTCGCCACGCGGAACTCCGACCAGCGTCTGAACGAGCGCGGCGTAAAACGCAGCGCGTAGTCCTCGAGCGTTTCGTCGCCGACCCATGCGTTGTAATCGCGCCGGATCTTGACGATGCGCTGTGTCGTGGCGGGCAGCGCTGCGGTCTGGTGCATCTGGGCCATATTCGATGATCCAGTTTAGTGCGCGCATTGAGGGGGCAACGCGCGGATCAATGCGCGGGTCGATGCACGGAGCAAGTTACGTTCCATTTTTTTCGGCGGATATACGTCAATCGACGTATATCGAAACCGAATTTGTCTTTCTACATTGCGGCCACGCAGCGCCGGAAACGTCGCCGGCGCTCTAACCCGCGACGCGGATCAGACAAGGAGAACAACGATGGCCGTAAACGATCGATTCGAGGACCCCGCCGCCGCAGTTGACGCTGCTAGCGCCACCAGCGATGCACCCGCGCCTTCGCCGTCGCGCCGGCGCCTGCTGGGCGGGCTTGCCGCAGCGCCGCTGCTGGCGCTGGGCATGCCGCGGATGTCGTTCGCTCAAGGGGCGCCGACCGCGAAGGTGAACACGACCGGCCTCGCGGTGACCGATACCACCGTGACGGTCGGCCAGTTGCATTCGGCCACCGGCACGATGGCCATTTCGGAAACCGGTTCGCTGCAGGCCGAGCGCCTTGCCATCGAGCAGATCAACGCGATGGGTGGTGTGCTCGGCCGCAAGATCCAGATCATTCAGGAAGACGGCGCATCGGACTGGCCGACGTTCGCCGAGAAATCGAAGAAGCTGCTCGAAAACGATCACGTCGCCGCGGTGTTCGGCTGCTGGACCTCCGCTTCGCGCAAGGCCGTGCTGCCGGTGTTCGAAAAGGACAACGGCCTGTTGTACTACCCGACCTTCTACGAAGGCCTCGAACAGTCGAAGAACGTGTTCTATACCGGCCAGGAGGCCACCCAGCAGATCCTGTGGGCGCTCGACTGGGCGTCGAACACGAAGAAGGCGAAGACCTTCTTCCTCGTCGGTTCCGACTATATCTGGCCGCGTACGTCGAACAAGATCGCGCGGCGCCATATCGAGCAGCATCTGCATGCGAAGGTGGTCGGCGAAGAGTATTACCCGCTCGGCACGACCGAATTCAACTCGCTGACGAACAAGATCAAGCTGGCGCGCCCGGACTGCATCTTCGCGACCGTGGTGGGCGGCTCGAACGTCGCGTTTTACAAACAGCTGAAGGCCGCCGGCATTACGCCGCAGAAGCAGTTCCTGCTGACGCTGTCGGTCACCGAAGACGAAGTGCTCGGCATCGGCGGCGAAAACTTCGCGGGCTTCTTCTCGTCGATGAAGTATTTCGAGTCGCTGACCAACGACAACAACAAGAAATTCGTCGAGGCTTTCAAGGCGAAATACGGCCAGAAGGCGGTGATCGGCGACGTCACGCAGGCCGCCTATCTCGGGCCGTGGATCTGGAAGGCCGCCTGCGAGCGCGCCGGCAGCTTCGACGTCGACAAGGTGGTGGCGGCGTCGGCCAATATCGAACTGAACAACGCGCCGCAGGGCTACGCAAAGGTTGATGCGAACCATCACCTGTGGAGCCGCTCGCTGATCGGCGAAGGCCAGGCCGACGGCCAGTTCAAGGTGGTCGCGCAATCGGATGCGCCGATCAAGCCGGATCCGTTCCCGAAAGGCTACATGTAATCCGCCTGTGTTTGCCGTGTAACGGCGGGCATGAACCCGCCGAACCTGGGAGAACTTCGATGTCGGCCACCGATATTTTCAACATCACGCTGATGCAGGGTTTCGCCGGCTTGAGCCTGTTCAGCGTGCTGCTGCTGATGGGGCTCGGGCTCGCCGTGATTTTTGGCCAGATGGGCGTGATCAATATGGCGCACGGCGAATTCATGACGATCGGCGCGTACACGGTGTATCTGTTTTCGCTGTTCGCGCAGAACGTATGGCATGGATTCGCGCCGGTGTACTTCTTCTTCGCGATCGTGGCGGCGTTTTTCATTGCATTTGCGGCGGGCTGGCTTGCCGAATGGGCGCTGATCCGGCATCTGTACCGGCGCCCGCTCGATACGCTGCTGGCCACGTGGGGCCTGAGCCTTGGCATGCAGCAGGTGTTCCGCTCGACCTTCGGCCCGAAGGAGGTGAGTCCCGCGCTGCCCGACTGGCTGATGGGCTCGTGGGAACCGGCGCCGGGCCTCGACATTCCGGTCAGCGGGATGTTCGTGATGGGCCTCGCGCTGCTGATGACCGGCGGCCTGCTGCTCGCGCTGTATCGCTCGCGCTGGGGATTGCGGGTGCGGGCTACCGTGGTGAACCGGCCGATGGCCAACGCGGCCGGCATCAATACGAAGCTGACCGACCGCGTGACCTTCGCGATCGGCTGCGGCGTCGCGGGCGTGGCCGGCGCCGCGTTCACGGCGATCGGTTCGACTGGTCCGACCAGCGGCTCGCTGTACATCGTCGATTCGTTCCTGGTGGTGACGTTCGGTGGTGCCGCGAGCCTGCTCGGCACGGTCGCATCGGCGTTCGGCATCGCGCAGACGCAGTCGATCAGCGAATTCTTCCTGTCGGGCTCCACCGCGCGCGTGCTGACGTTGTTGACGGTGGTGATCATCCTGATGTTGCGTCCGCAAGGACTTTTCGCTTCGAAGGTGCGGCGCGCATGAAACCCGTGCCCGCTCCTTTTGAACCTGCCCGATCAACCTGTTCGGAGAGACGGACATGGAACCTCTGAATCCTTCAGCGGGCCCGGCAACGGCCCGCAGCTCAGTACCTGCCGCGCCGGGCGGCTGGCGCGCGCTTGCCGCGCGCATCGAGGCGTCCGGCTACGGCGGCATCGTGCTGCTTGCGCTGCTGATCCTGATCGTGTTCCCGCTCGCGCTCGACGCGTTTCGCTTGAACCTGATGGGCAAGTATCTGACGTACGCGTTCGTCGCGATCGGTCTGGTGATCGCATGGGGCTATGGCGGCGTGCTGAGCCTCGGCCAGGGCGTGTTCTTCGGGCTCGGCGGTTATGCGATGGCGATGTTCCTGAAGCTCGAAGCGTCCGATCCGATCGCCACCAAAACACAGACCACGCCGGGCATTCCCGACTTCATGGACTGGAACCAGGTCACCGC
>DATLOW010000034.1:0-10821 GCA_035536055.1 Paraburkholderia sp.
TCCGCTGATCGCGCTTTGCGCGACTGTGCCGCTGGTCGGCTGTATCGTGCCCGGTGCGGCGTCGTATGCGGCCGGCTACGCTGCGCAGCAGATTGACGCACAGCAACCCCCATCCGCCTACCCGCAACAACCTGTCTACCCGCCGCAATCGGGCTACGCACCGCAACCTGCGTATCCGCCGCAGCAAGCGGACGATGACGACGATGCGCAAGACGGTCAGCCGCAACCGATGTATGCGCAACCGTCGCCGTATCAGGGCCAGCCGGCATATGGACAGCAGGCCCCGTATCAAGGTCAACCTGCGTATGGGCAGCAGGCCCCGTATCCGCAAGCACCTGGCTATCCGCAACAGCAACAGCAGCAACCGGCATACGACGACGAGGATGACGCGCCGCCCAGCGACGCACAGCAATCGGACACCCCGCCGCCTGGGTATCAGCAGCAGCCGGGGTATCAGCAGCCGCCTTACACGCAGCAGTCGCCCTATCAGCAACCGTCGCAGCAACCGCCGTATCCGCAGCAGCCCGCCTATCAGCAACAGCAGCAGCCGTATCCCGGCCAGCCCGGCTATCAGCAACCGCCCTATCCGCCGTCCGCTGACGAGGATGCCGACAATCCGTACGCGCCGCCTGCGGCTGCCGCTCCGGGCTATGCACCGCAATACGGCGTGATCTCGTCGATCCAGCCGCTCGGCAATCCGAACGCGGCGAGCACCGGCGGCGTGGCGGGCACCGTACTCGGCGCAGTCGCGGGCGGCGTGCTGGGCAACCAGATCGGCCGCGGGCACGGGCGCGATGCCGCCACCGTGATCGGCGCGCTCGGCGGCGCAGTCGCCGGCAACCAGATCGGCCAGCATTACGGCGCGGCCACACCCGGCGGTTACCGGATCGCCGTGCGGATGAACGACGGCACATTCCGCTCGTTCGACGTCGGTAGTCCCGGCGATCTGCATCCCGGCGACCGTGTGCGCCTCGCGGGCAATCGCCTCGACAGGTATTGAGCGGCATGTGACGGGTGCGCGGCGCGACGGCTGCGCACCGCGCCGCACTTGCGCAATAACGCATTGCGCGACACCTGCGCACGGCGCGACGCCTCCCTGCTCACGCGCGCGATGCATCCACATCGCGCATATGCGTGGCCCGACGCCGCGCCTTGCATGCGATAACCCGGCATGGTGTTGCGCACCGCTACGCTTCGCGTATCAGGCACGCCCCACCTCACGCAGCCGGCTGCTCCGCGTCGCCGCGGCCCGGTTCGTAAAACATCGCAAACAACTCCGATTGCGAGCCGACGCCGAGCTTTGCGTAGATATGCTTCTTGTGCGCGCGCACGGTTTCGAACGAAATCGCCAGCTTCTCGGCAATCGCGCGCGACGAAAATCCACTTAGCGACAGCATCGCCACTTCGATCTCACGCGCGGTCAGCGCCCCGCGTCCGCTTTTGCCGGTCAGCATGCCAAAGCGCGCCTGCGGATCCGCTGCGCCGGCGTTAGTGGCAGGCGCCGCGTGATCGGCCGCGACGAACGATTCGAAGCGCAGCCGCTGCTGCATCAAGGCCAGCACCCACGGCGAAAACAGCGTCAGCAGCGCAATCTCGCGCTCGTCGTAACGGTGCGTATTGCCGAGCGAAAAACCCATCGTATGATCCGCATCGATCACGACGTTGAAATGCACTTCGTCGCCAACGATGTTCTTCCGGAAGTAGCGCTGGTAATACTCGGTCATCCTGAAGTTATCGGGCGCAACGTCGGCGAGCGTGAAAAAGCCCGACACGTGCTGCTCGAACGCGGCCAGATAAAACGGATCGAGCTGATAGAGCGCGGCCAGATAGTCCTGGAACATCAGGTCGATCTTGCCGTCGGGCAGCGCCTGTTCTGCGCAGACGAGCGGCGGCCCGTTGCGCGCGAAGCGCAAGGCCACCCAGCTGTCGAAGCCGATGTGCCGCTCCAGCACACGGGTCAGACGCGCCCAGAAATGTGGACCATCGAGCGCATCGATGGCCGAGCCGATCTCCCGATGAAAAGCGAGATCCCGCCAGTCGAACTCCATCGCGTGCTCCGGTGAGGGTAACCCTGCCGGGTAATTTCGGGACAAAAATAATAACCCGATAATCGCGCTGAACGAACTGGCATCAGCCTGTGCGAAGCGCGCGAGGCACCGGGCCCGCGTAACGCGCAGCGCGCGACGGCCGCAACCGTCGCCCAATGAAAGCAAAATGGAAGGAGGCAATCGCATGCAGGTAGAACTCGCGCAACTCGCGCTGATCGACGGCGACGTCGAGCACAACACGCGCAAGGTGATCGAAACGATCGGCCGCGCCGATCGCGCGGGAGGCACACAGCTGATCGTGTTTCCCGAAACCACGCTGGTGGGTTTTCCGACCCGCGAAAGTATCGCGGACGCAGCGCAAAGCCTCGACGGCCCGGCTCTCACACGCGTGCGCAAGGCGGCGCGCGAAGCAGGCGTCGCGACCGCGGTCGGCCTCGCCGAACGCGACGGCGCGCAGTTCTACAACACCACGGTGCTGATCGATGCCGCCGGCGACACCGTGCTGCGCTATCGCAAGACTCATCTGTGGGCGTCCGACGTCGGCGTATTCACGCCGGGCGATCGCTTCACGAGCTGCGTCTGGAACGGTGTGACGGTCGGCATGCTGATCTGCTACGACATCGAATTTCCCGAGACCGCCCGCGCGGTGGCCGCGCTCGACGCCGATCTGCTGATCGTCACGAACGGCAACATGGACCCGTTCGGGCCGGTGCATCGTCGCGCGATCGTTGCGCGCGCAATGGAAAACCAGATGTTCGCGCTGATGGTGAACCGTTGCGGCACGGGCGACGACGACCTGACCTTCCCCGGCGAATCGGCGCTGGTCGATCCGTTTGGAGACATCGTCGCGGCAGCCGGCGCCGACGAAACCGTGTTGCGCGCGCAACTGGATCTGACGCGTCTCGAAGCGAGCCGCGAACACTACAGCTATCTGCACGATGCACGCGTGCCGCTCGGACTGGCCAGCAGCGTCGCCGCGGACGGCTCGCGCTCGCTGGTGATTGACGCAACGCGCCGGCGCAACCTCGACTGATCCGCGCGTACCGGCTGCGCGCCTGAACAGCGCGGCCACGACACGCTGCAGCCGCGTTGGCCGATGCAACTCGCGCAGCTGATGCCGCTCAAGCAACTGAAGCAACTGAGGCCCCCGAGCGGCAATCCGGCGGCCGTACGACAGACTGCGCGCCGCACGCTATTTCAAGCCTGACGACAAAGAGGAGACAACCGATGCAAGACTCGCCGACCCATACCGCGCCGCACCTGAAACGCACATTAGGGCTGCCTTCGGTGCTGCTGTTCGGCCTCGCCTATATGGCGCCGCTGATCGTCTACGGCACCTACGGCGTGCTCGCGAAGGCGAGCGACGACACCGCCGCCCTCGCCTATCTGCTGGCGCTGATCGCGATCGTGTTCACAGCGCTCAGCTACGGCAAGCTCGCGCGGCTCTTTCCGGTGGCCGGTTCCGCCTACACGTATACGCGCAAGACCTTCAACGCGCACCTCGGCTTTATGATCGGCTGGGCCACGCTGCTCGACTATTTCTTCCTGCCGATGGTGATCTGGCTGATCGGCGCGGCGTATCTGAACGCGGCCTTTCCGCACGTGCCGGGCTGGGTATGGATCGTCGCGTTTATCGTGTTGACGAGCGGCCTGAACATCGTCGGCATCGAGCTCGCGGCGCGCTTCAACATCGTGCTGATGATCGTGCAGTTGGCGATCGTCACGATCTTCGTCGCGCTGTGCTGGCACTATGCGTCGGCCGCAGCCGCGCCCGGCGGCATCGCGATGGCCGAGCCGTTCTTCAGACCGCACGTGCCGTTCGGCGCGACCATGGCCGGCGCTGCGATCGCCGCGTATTCGTATCTCGGCTTCGATGCGGTGTCGACGCTCACCGAAGAAACCATCGATCCACAGAAGAACATGCCGCGCGCGATTCTGTGGATTGCGCTGATCGGCGGGGCGATCTTCGTGCTGGCGGCCTACACGATGCAGCTCGCGCACCCGGGCGTCGACTTCAAGGACACCGATTCGGCCGCCTTCGAAGTGGCGAAGATGATCGGCGGCGATCTGTTCGTCACGGTGTTTCTCGCCGGGCTGATTCTCGCGCAGTTCGCGTCGGGGATTTCGGCGCAGGCGAGCGTCGGGCGTCTGCTGTATGCGATGGGGCGCGACGAGATCCTGCCTAAGCGTGTGTTCGGCTTCATTCATCCGCGCTTCAAAACGCCGGCCATCAATATCGCGATTGCGGGCATCGTCGGGCTGATCGCGTTGAAGCTCGATGTCGCGACGTCGACCTCGTTCATCAACTTCGGCGCGTTCCTGGCGTTCACCGCAGTGAATCTGTGCGTGGTGCGGATCTACCTGTCCGGTCAGCATGGCGAGCGCAGGATCGGCGTGATCGGCGGGCTGGTGTTTCCACTGATCGGCGCAGTGGCCGATATCTGGCTGCTCGCAAGTCTGGAAAAAACCGCGCTGGTGCTGGGCGCGATCTGGTTTGTGGTCGGTATCGGCTATTTGTGCTGGATTACGCGGCTGTTCCGGCAGGCGCCGCCGGAAGTGGCGATCTGACGGGTGGCTGGGCGGCTGGTGCAGGTGGCTGGTGGCTGGTGGCTGGGCAAGCACTGAAAGCGCTTGTGCAAACCCGCTGAAAGCGTAGAATACTGTACATATATACAGTGTTTTGGCGCTTCAAATGGAACTGGTCAAGAAGCTGGAGGTGCTGGCGGACGCCGCCAAGTACGACGCATCGTGCGCCAGTTCGGGCGCGCCCAAACGCAGCTCACGGGGCCTGCAAGGGCTTGGCGCCAGCACCGGCGCGGGTATTTGTCATAGCTTTACGCCGGACGGCCGCTGCGTGTCGCTGCTCAAAATCCTGCTCACCAATTTCTGTCTGTACGACTGTCAGTACTGCGTGAACCGGCGCAGCAGCAACGTGCCGCGCGCCCGTTTCACGCCGCAGGAAGTCGTCGGTCTGACGCTCGATTTTTACCGCCGCAACTATATCGACGGGCTGTTTCTCAGCTCGGGCGTGATCCGGTCGTCCAATTACACGATGGAGCAACTGGTGCGGGTCGCGCAGTCGCTGCGCGAAGAGCATCTGTTTCGTGGCTATATCCATCTGAAGACGATTCCCGACGCCGATCCCGCGCTGATCGCACAGGCAGGCCGTTACGCCGACCGGCTCAGCGTCAACATCGAATTGCCTACCGAGGCGAGCCTCGAGCGCCTCGCGCCCGAAAAGAGCGCACGCACGATCAAGCTTGCAATGGGTTCGATCCGCCTCGCGCAAGACGAGTCGCTCAGCGACACGCGCGCGCCGAAGTTCTCGCCGGCCGGCCAGAGCACGCAAATGATCGTCGGCGCGGACGCAACCAGCGACAGCACGATCCTGCAGACCGCCGAAACGCTGTACGGCTCGTACCGGCTGAAGCGGGTTTACTACTCGGCGTTCAGCCCGATTCCGGAAAGCCCGACCGCGCTGCCAGCCCAGGCGCCGCCGCTGCTGCGCGAACACCGGCTGTATCAGGCGGACTTCCTGCTGCGCGGCTACGGTTTTCGCGTCGACGAACTGTTCGACCGGCCGGGCAATCTGCCGCTCGATATCGACCCGAAGCTGGCGTGGGCGCTCGCCCATCGCGACAGCTTTCCGGTCGACCTGAATCGCGCGCCGCTGCGGATGATCGCGCGCGTGCCCGGTATCGGCATGCGCAATGCGCGGCGGCTGACCGACCTGCGGCGAGCGCGGCGTATTCGCTATCACGATCTCGTGCAGCTGCGCTGTCCGCTGGACAAGATCAAGCCGTTCGTGGTCACCGCCGACTACCGGCCGGCAGCAGACGACATCTCGTCGGAGCGGCTACGCCGGGCGTTGACGCCGCCGCCCGTGCAACTTGCGTTGCTGTGAAGCGTCGAGGCCGACATGCCGACTTTCGTCATCGAGGACAACTATCAGGCGTGGCGCGCGGCGGCGTTGCAGGCGCTTGCGGACCGTCTCGCGCCCGAGGCAATCGACTGGCACATTGCGACGCCCGACTCGGCGTCTGACTCGGCGTCTGACTCGGCCTCGGCCCCGGGGCCGCAACAGCAGGCGCTGCTCGACTACGGCGATGCCATCCAACCGCTGAGCGATCAGCCCCCCACCGTGCAGGTGCGAGTTTCGCGCGATCTTGCCGAGCAACTGAAAGAAGCCGCGCTGTTTCGCGATCCGCAGCGCTGGGCCTTTCTGTACAAAGTGCTATGGCGCTGGCAGCGCGGCGACCGCGCGGTCGTGTCCGCCGCCGACAATGACGGCGTACGTCTGTACCGGATGACCAAAGCCGTACGCCGCGACAAGCACGACATGCTTGCGTACCTCCGCTTTCAGCCGTACGAAGACAGTGTCGGCGAACCTGGCATGGACACGCCGGAGTACGTCGCCTGGTTCGAGCCCGAGCATGACGTGCTCGCGTGGAGCGCCGAGCATTTCGCGCGGCGCATGGGCCGTTCGACATGGCTGATCACGACGCCGCGCGGCGCGGCATTCTGGAATGGCCGTGCGGTGGTTCTGAAGCAGCGCCGCGCGTGGTCGGTCGACCATCGCGCCGTGACCGAGGACGAAGCGCAGACCCTGTGGCTGACGTACTACCGCAGCACGTTCAATCCGGCGCGGCTCAACGAAACCGCACTCGAGCAGCACATGCCGGTGCGTTTCTGGAAAGGCTTGCCCGAGGGCCCGCTGATCCCGTCAATGATCAGCGAAGCGAAGAGCGGCGCACGGCAGGTTGCGCAGGCGCGCGGCGTCGGTGCGCTGGCCGCGACGGGAGGCAAGGCGGTGGCGGTCGAAGCCGCACACGCGCAGCCGCAGCGCGACGAACCGTCGTCGCTCGATGCGTGCCGCCGCTGCGCGCTGTGGCAGCACGCCACGCAGGCGGTACCCGGCCGCGGCCCCGGCGACGCGCAGATCATGGTGATCGGCGAGCAGCCTGGCGATCAAGAAGATCTGGCCGGCAAGCCGTTCGTCGGACCGGCGGGACAGTTGCTCGAAGTCGCGTTGTCGCGGGCCGCGCTGCCGCGCGCCGACCTCTATCTGACCAACGCCGTCAAACACTTCAAGTGGACACTGCGCGGCCAACGGCGCATCCACAAGACGCCGAACCAGCGCGAAGTCGAAGCATGCGGGTATTGGCTCGAGCAGGAACTGCAGCGCGTTCGGCCACGCGTCGTGGTGACGCTCGGCGCGACCGCGCTTGGCGCGCTGCTGCGCGAGGCGGTGAGCCTGCAGGATTATGTCGACGCACCGTTCGAAGTGGCGGGCGTGTGGGTCGTTGCGACGTATCATCCATCGTTCGCGTTGCGGCAGACGGATGAGGCGTCGCGCGAGCGCGTGCTGCAGGCGATTAGCGATGCCTTGACCACGGCGCGGGAGTTGAGCGAGAAGCTGAACCCGTCATGAGGCGTGCGGAGCGCGGCTGCCGATACGATGGGCACGACACAGCACCCGTTTGTCCGCTTACGTTGTGCGGGCGTTAAAAGCAACGTGCGCATGCGCCTATGCGTTCGCGGCGGACTTGTTCAGCAGGTCGAGCCGAATCAGGCTTTCGGCCGTTGCCACGATCGCGTCCTCGCTCGAACGCGGCGTCCATCCCAGCAGACGTCTAGCCTTTTCGCCCGTCGCGTTCAGGTTCACGCCAAGCAGCGGCACGATCCCTTGCATGGCCGGATTGGTCAGCGCCGCGATGCGCACCAGCCAGTTCGGCAACACGCGCGCCGATACCTTGCCGGCCGCGGCGCCCATCCGGCGTTGCAGCACCTGCGCCACTTCCGTCATCCACATGCTTTCTCCCGCGCTGGCGAGAAAGCGCTCGCCGCTCGCAACGGGATCGGTCATCGCGCGCAGATGCAGGTCTGCCACGTCGCGCACGTCGACAAAGCTCGAATTGATCTTTGGCGAGCGTGGCAGGCCATCCAGCAGATTCTTGATCAGGCGGATCGAGTGCGAGTAGTCGGGGCCTAGCACCGGACCGAGCACCGCCACCGGGTTGACTGACGACAGTTCGAGCCCGTGCCCTTCCCGCGCGATGAAATCCCACGCCGCGCGTTCGGCCAGCGTCTTCGATTTCTGATAAAGCCACACGTGACCCGACAGATCGCTCCAGTCGGTCTCGTTGAACGGCCGGTTCATCCGTTTGTGACCGGCGCCGATCGCGCCGAAGGCCGAGGTCAGCACCACGCGCTTTGCGCCGGCATCCCTCGCGGCGCGCAGCACGCGCAAGTTGCCGCCCACGGCGGGCTTGACCCAGTCCTCCTCGCGAACCTGATCGCCCGACGGCGTCGGCGACGCGCCGTGCAGTACGTAGACGCATCCGCTGGCCGCCTCTGCCCAGCCCTGGTCGGCCCGCAGGTCAGCGACAACCAGCGACAGGCGCTCGCCGGGCTCAGCGCCGCCCTCCTTCAGGTTACTGCGCACCTCCGCCTCGCGCGCCAGCGAACGGACGGTGGTGCGTACGCGATACCCGTGGCGCAGCAAGGCCAGAATGCAATGCTGCGCAATAAATCCGGTCCCGCCGGTGACGAGTACCCATTCATCGTTGCTCATGTCGATCTCCGTGGAAGCGAACAAGGCGTGAGAGTAAGGCTAGCCATTCGCACTGTGAATGCTCTAAAGTGCGATTTACTTGCGCGATAGTACGAACCTGAATCCACCGATGAACACCGACCCGTTCTCCGACATCCTCAAATTCACCAACGCCGAATCGCTGGTGACCGGTGGCTTTACGGCGGGTGGCTCATGGGCGCTGCGCTTCCCGGCACCGGACAAGATCAAGTTCTTCGCCGTCATGAAGGGACATTGCTGGGTGGACATCGAAGGCACTGCGCAGCCGGTTCGTTTCGATACCGGCGATGTGGGGCTGCTGGCGGCACCCCGGTCGTTCGTACTGGCGAGCGCCCCGGATGTGACTCCGATCGATGCGATGAGTGTGTTTTCCGGTAGCGGCGGGTCGACGGCGCAGCTCGGCGACGGCCAGGACTTCGCTCATATCGGCGGGCATGTTCTGCTCGATCCGGCGAGCGGACGTCTGCTGGCGGGTGTATTGCCGCCCTGGATTCACGTGCCGGCGGCATCGCCGCACGCAGCGCTGTTCCGTTCGCTTCTCGATCAGCTGATGAACGAACGCGCTCTGCAACAGCCGGGCGCGCGACTCGCCACGGCGCACCTCGCGCAGCTTCTTTTCATCCAGATTCTGCGCGCGCACCTGCAGACGTCCGACACGATGCCGGCGGGTTGGTTGCGCGCGCTGGGCGATCCGCGCATTGCGCCGGCGCTGCGCCTGATGCACGACGACCCCAGCCGTGCGTGGCATCTGGACGAACTCGCCAATGCATGTGCGATGTCGCGAACGTCGTTTGCGTTCCACTTCAAAACGGCCGCGGGTCTCGCACCGCTGACGTATCTGACCGAATGGCGCATGCGCCTCGCCGAACGCGCGCTGCGGGATGAAAACGCGCCGGTTGCGGTGATCGCCCAATCACTCGGCTATACGTCCGAGAGCGCGTTCAGCAATGCGTTCAAGCGTATCAACGGCCATTCGCCGAGGGCGTATCGGCGTGCCGCGCGGGACAAGGACGCTGTTGCTCTGGACTCAGGACGGTGACAGGGCTTCCTTGACCAGCAGTACAGCCATCAGGATCATCAGGCAGCCGCCGGCGATATGGATCTTCCTTTTGCTCGACGACTGGGTCTTCGAACTGATCGCGTGAGCGACCCATACCCAGATTGCGTCGATCACGACACCCAAGCCGACCGGCACCAGAGAATACGCCAGCAGCGTTCCTACAGGATTGTCGGCATCCGGTATAAAACCTGGCAAGATAGCGCCGAATATCACCATCGCCTTGGGGTTAGTCGCGCCGACGATAATCCCCGGCAAAAACGACGCCTTCCTTATTTTTCCGCTGCCGCCGTCCGGTGCTTCCACATTCAATTGAAGAGAAGGTTTCGGCATGATGTATTGAAACCCAATCCATGCAAGCACCAGCGCGCCGACAATGCGCACGATGACGATGAAATAGCCGGAATGAGAGATGACGGTACCGATACCGGCCGCCAGAACGATGGCGACAGCATACGTACCCAGTGCATTACCTAACACGCCTCTTAGCGCATTGTTGCGTCCACACGCTATAGCCTGGCCAACGAGGAACATGATACTGGGCCCGGGGATCGCGATCAGCACAATACAAGTGATGACCAATCCTGTCAGGCCCTTGCCGAGGAAATAGATGTCGCTCATCGCGCAGATCGATTGTGGATGTAATGCAGGTACTCATAGCAGGATGGCAGCTCGCGCTGCAATCGCTTCCCTTCCTTTGAAATCCAGTCGAATACCAACTGGGCTTCTTCACTATTCATTCGCTCGACTGCTGGGCGAGCCTTGTCCGGGCCCATCCCTAGTCCCAGAATCATCGTGTTCCACGAGTAAGGCTCGAAGCCGTGGTAATAAGGGTAAATGGTTTCGTTGTCCAGCAGGTGGTGAGACGCCGTCTTCAGACGCTTGGCCAATCCCTCGGGAATGCCCCTGTTCTTGATCGACCTCCAGTAATCCGTATCGTTGCGCTTCGCGCCGTGAAAATGGAGAACCAGAAATTCCTTTACCCCATCGACAGCTCGCGCGACACGCAGGTTGTATTCGGTGCGCAGTTCGTTGTCCCATTGCTTGTCAGGGAAGAATCTGACGAGTTGCTCAATCGCGTGTTGAATGAAAAATATACCCGTCGATTCGAGTGGCTCGACAAA
>DATLOW010000035.1:0-11263 GCA_035536055.1 Paraburkholderia sp.
TTAAAGCTGCTTACTTCGTCGGCGAAAACACCGGGAGCTGCGGCCATCAGTACGCCAATGAACATCCCGGCGACGACGCGCGTACAAGCCTGGGGTAGAGATCCGTGCTGCATTGGTCGGTAGCTTTTGCCTAAAAATCAGTGGGATAGGAAAAAAGTTTGGTCGATACTAGCCAGTAAGTATTCGTGTGTCAAAAGGAATAGAAAAATACAATGGAGATACGCATACAATTGGTTACATCGGTGAGATTTCGCCACCAGAGGCCGCTTCGAGCAGCTTTCGGGTGTAAGGGTGCGACGGCGCCGCAAAAATTTTCTCAACGTCCCCGCTCTCGACTATGGATCCGTTTTTCATCACCGCGACCCGGTGCGCCATCGCGCCGATCACCGCGAGGTCGTGGCTGATAAACACGAAACCGAGGTTGTACTTCTGCTGCAAGCCGGACAACAGCTTCAGCACCTGCTGCTGGATCGACACATCGAGCGCGCTGGTCGGCTCGTCGAGGATCAGGATGCGCGGCTCGAGCACCAGCGCGCGCGCAATCGCGATACGCTGCCGCTGGCCGCCGGAGAATTCGTGCGGGTAGCGGTACAGCGCGGTACGGTCGATGCCCACCTCGCGCAGCACCGTGAGCACCTTTTCGCGGCGACCCGCCGCGTCGAGCTGCGGCCGGTGCAGCGCCAGCCCCTCGCCGACGATGCGCTCGATCGTCTGGCGCGGCGACAGCGAGCTGAACGGGTCCTGAAACACCACCTGCATATGCGAGCGCAACACGGTCTGCTCGCGGCCGCGGAAGCTGGCGAGCGGCCTGCCTTCGAATTCGATCGCGCCGTGCGCGGTGCGCTGCAGACCGAGCAGCGCCATCGCCAGCGTCGACTTGCCCGAACCCGATTCGCCGACGATGCCGAGCGTCTCGCCCTGGCGCACCGCCACCGTCGCGGTATCGACCGCGCGAAACCGGCCTGACCGGAACCAGCCTGCGAAGCCCGGCAGCTTCGTTCTGAAATCCACCGAAACGTCGCGCGCATCGAGCAGCACCGGCGCGATCGGCAGCACCGGCACCACGGTGCGCTGCGGACGGCTTTGCAGCAGCCGCTGCGTGTACGGATGCTGGGGCGCTGAAAACAGTTGCTCGACCGGCCCGCTTTCGACCAGCACGCCCTGCTCCATCACCGCCACGCGTTGCGCGAAATGGCGCACGAGGTTCAGGTCGTGCGTGATCAGCAGCACCGCCATGCCGCGCTTTTGCGCCTCGTCGCGCTGCAGCTCGAGCAGCAATTCGACGATCTGCGCGCGGATCGTCACGTCGAGCGCGGTGGTCGGCTCGTCGGCGAGCAACAGGCGCGGCCGGCACGCGAGTGCCATCGCGATCATCGCGCGCTGCCGCTGCCCGCCCGACAACTGATGCGGATAGCTGTTCACGCGCTTGCCCGGCTCCGGGATGCCGGTGCGACCCAGCAACTCGACCGCGCGTTTGCGCGCCTCGGCCGAGCTCACGCCATCGTGCAGCACGATCGTCTCGGCGATCTGCTCGCCGATCGTGTAGAGCGGGTTCAGCGCGGTCATCGGCTCCTGGAAGATCATCGCGATGTCGTTGCCGCGCAGGCCGCGCATCGCGTGCTCGCTTTTCGCCAGCAGATCTTCGCCGTCGAAGCGGATCGCGCCGCTCAGCTGCGCATCGTGCAGCAGACGCAGGATCGACAGCGCGGTGACGCTCTTGCCCGAGCCCGATTCGCCGACCAGCGCGACGCGCTCGCCGCGCGCGATCGACAGCGATACGTCGTTGACTGCAACGGTATCGCCAAAGCTCACGTGCAGGTGTTCGATTTCCAGCAGCGGCGGCGCAGCCGACGAAGCTTGCCTATCGTGTTGCGGACCCGTGCTCACTGGTTGCCTCCGGCGCGCATCGCATCGGAGATCCGCGTATCGAGTGCATTACGCAGCGCATCGCCCATAAAGGTCAGCAGCAGCAGCGTGACCACCAGCACGCAGAATGTCGACAGCGAGATCCACCATGCGTCGAGATTGGCCTTGCCTTGCGCGAGCAGCTCGCCGAGGCTCGGCGTCGGCGACGGCACGCCGAGGCCCAGGAAATCGAGGCTCGTCAGCGCGAGAATCGCGCCGCTCATGCGGAACGGCAGAAACGTGATGACCGGCGTCAGGCTGTTGGGCAGTACGTGCCGCCAGATGATCTGCCAGTTCGACAGCCCCATCGCGCGCGCCGCGCGCACGTAATCCTGCTGGCGGTTGCGCAGAAACTCCGCGCGCACGTAGTCGGACAGCCCGATCCAGCCGAACAGCGACAGCAGCACGATCAGCAGGATAAAGCCTGGCTCGAAGATCGACGCGAAGATGATCAGCAGATACAACTCCGGCATCGCGCTCCAGATTTCGATCAACCGCTGCCCGACGATGTCGGTCTTGCCGCCGAAGTAGCCTTGCACCGCGCCGGCCAGCACGCCGAGCAGCGTACCGATCACGGTCAGCACCAGCGCGAATTCCACCGATACGCGAAAGCCGTACA
The DNA here is from genome assembly GCA_035536055.1 of Paraburkholderia sp. GTDB lineage: Bacteria > Pseudomonadota > Gammaproteobacteria > Burkholderiales > Burkholderiaceae > Paraburkholderia. The sequence continues at coordinate 2,525 of DATLOW010000035.1, forward strand.
ACAGCCGCGCAAACAGGTCGCGGCCACGGTCGTCGGTGCCGAGCCAGTTGTCGCGCGACGGCGGCGCCGGGTTCGGCACTTTCGAGAAGTAGTTCAGCGTGTCGTAGTAGTACGGGTTCGGCGGATAGACGGCGAAATTGCCGTTCGCGTCGAAACGATGCCGGATATACGGGTCGAGATAATCGGCGGGTGTCGGAAAGTCGCCGCCGAACGTCGTTTCCGGATAAGTCTCGAACAGCGGGAAATACAGATGACCTTCGTAGCGCACCACCAGCGGCTTGTCGTTGCACCACAGCGGGCCGGCGAGGCTCGCCGCGAACGCGACGATAAACACGATCATGCTCCAGTAGCCGAGACGCTGCTGCTTGAAGCGCAGCCACACGCGGCGCGCGGGCGTAGGCGACACGAACGCGCGCACCGGCGTATCGCGCGAGATCGGTTCGGCATCGGAACGGACGCGGCTCAAATCAGCGCTCCAGTTGTTCGAATTGAATGCGCGGGTCGACCCATACGTAGCACAGGTCGGAGATCAGCTTGGTCGCAAGGCCGATCAGCGTGAACAGATACAGCGTGCCGAGCACCACCGGATAGTCGCGCCGCGTCACCGACTCGTACGACAGCAAGCCGAGCCCATCGAGCGAAAACAGCGTTTCGATCAGCAGGCTGCCGGTGAAGAATGCGCCGATAAACGCGGCCGGGAAACCCACCACCAGCGGCAACAGCGCATTGCGGAAAATATGCTTCCACAACACGCGTCGCTCGGACAGGCCTTTGGCGCGCGCGGTCAGCACATATTGCTTGCGGATCTCGTCGAGGAACGCGTTTTTGGTCAGCATCGTGACCACCGCGAAGCTGCCCACCACCGACGCAACCACCGGCAGCGTGATGTGCCACAGATAATCGAGCACCTTGCCGACGAGACTCAGCTGATCCCAGTTGTCGGAGGTCAGGTTGCGCAGCGGAAACAGCTGCAGAAAGCTGCCGCCGCCGAACAGCACCAGCAGCAGCACGCCCAGCACAAAGCCCGGGATCGCATAGCCGACCAGCACCACGAGGCTCGTGCCGACGTCGAAGCGCGAGCCGTTGCGCACCGCTTTGGCGATGCCGAGCGGAATCGATATCAGGTAGGTCAGAAAGAAGGTCCACAGGCCGATGCTGATCGATACCGGCAGCTTCGACACGATAAGCGACCACACGCTTTGATGGCGGAAGTAGCTTTGCCCGAGATCGAACTGCGCAAAGCGCTTCAGCATCAGCCAGTAGCGTTCGAGCGGCGGCTTGTCGAAGCCGTATAGCGCCTTGAGCTGCGCGATCTGCTGCGCGTCGACGCCGCTATGCGCACGCAGCCCGAATGGCGTGCCGCCTTCCGCGCTGCTTCTGCGCAATTCGTGCACGGCCTGCTCGACCGGCCCACCGGGCACGAACTGAATCACGACGAACGTGAGCGTCAGCACGCCGATCAGCGTCGGAATCATCAACAACAGGCGTTTGAGGATGTAGCTCCACATGGCGGCGATCCGGTGCGGTCGGGTTGAATCTGAAATGCGAAATAAAGCGTGGCTGAAGGCGTCGCGGCGCGCAGTGCGCGGCGTGGCGAACACGCGGCGCGGCTATGGACTGGACGGTTTGGCCGCCTGCGCGCCCTGCGGCGCGCCAAACCACCACATCGACGTGATCCAGCCTTCCGCCGAATAGTACAGCGGCAAGGTCTGCGGCCATGCCATGCCACGCTTGTAGGCGACACGGTGCGTCGCGCTGTACCAGTGCGGCACCACATAGTAACCATGCATCAGCACGCGGTCGAGCGCGTGCGTCGCGTCGACCAGTTGCTCGCGCGTCTGCGCGCCGACCAGCGCGCGCAGGATCGCGTCGATCGCCGGCGACTTCAGGCCGATCAGATTGCCCGAGCCCGGCTCGTTGGCGGCCTTGCTGCCGAAGCGGTCGATCATGTCGGCGCCTGGCACCTGCACGTCCGGATAGCGCAGCGTGGTCACGTCGAAATCGAATGCATCGAGGCGCTTCTGATAGACCGCGAAATCGGTCACGCGAAAGCGCGCGTGAATGCCGAGCTTCTCGAGGTTGCGCAGATACGGCGCGATCACCGGTTCGAAGCTCGCGGCCGAACCCGAGTCGTCGAGAATCTCGAATTCGAACGGCTCGCCCTTCGCATTGCGCAACGCGCCGTCGCGGTAGGTCCAGCCGGCCTGCGCGAGCAGCGCGCGCGCCTTCAGCAGATTGGCGCGCAGCGAACCGGGCGGATCGGTGTTTGGCTGCACTGGCGGCAAACCGAACACGGACGGCTCGAGATCCTTGCGCCACGGTTCGAGCAGCTTCAGTTCGCCCGGCGAAGGCAGACCTTTGGCCTGCAGATCGGTGTTGACGAAAAAGCTGTCGATGCGCTTGTACTGGTTGTAGAACAGCTGGCGATCGAGCCACTGGAAATCGAGCGCAAGATCGAGCGCCTGGCGCACCCGCACGTCCTGGAACAGCGGCCGCCGCTGGTTCAGGATAAAGCCCTGCATGCCGGTGCCGTTATGTTGCGGAAACTCGCGCTTGATCAGTTCGCCGTCGTCGAACTTCTTGCCGACGTCGCGCCGCACCCAGGTGCGCGCGACGTATTCGACCAGCGCGTCGTACTCGCCCGCCTTGAACGCCTCGAGGCGCGCGGTCGGATCCGCGTACAGCTTGTAGTTAATGCGCTCGAAGTTGTACATGCCGACCCGCACCGGCAGCGTGGCGCCCCAGTAGTTCGGGTCGCGTTTATACGTGATGGTGCGGCCGTTCTCGTAGCTCTCGATCAGATACGGACCGCTGCCGATCGGCTTTTCGAACGCCAGCTGATCGAACGGCGTGCGGCTGCCGTCGGGCTTCACGCCCCACTTGTGCGAGAACACCGGCATGCCGCCCGCGAGCAGCGGCAGTTCACGGTCGCGCTGGCGGAACTCGAAGCGGATCGTGGCCGGATCGACCACCACTGCACGTGTGATGTCGGCGAAATAGGCGGCGAATTGCGGTGCGGCCTGCGGGCTCTTCAGCGTATCGAATGAGAACTTCACGTCTTCCGCGGTGACCGGATCGCCGTTCGAAAAATGCGCGTGAGGATTGATGTGAAACGTCGTCGACAGGCCGTCGGGCGCGACGTTGATGTCGTCGGCAAGCAGGCCGTAGGCGGACGCGACTTCGTCGGAACTGCCGGTGGTCAGGCTTTCGAACAGCAGATCGATGCCGGGCGCCGCGTTGCCGCGCAGCGTGAACGGGTTGAACTTGTCGAAGCTGGTCGAACGGCCCGGGTTCGCCAGTACCAGCGTGCCGCCGCGCGGCGCGTTCGGGTTCACGTAGTCGAAGTGCTTGAAGTCGGCCGGATACTTCGGCTCGCCGTATTGCGCGATCGCATAGGCCGCGCGTGCGGGGGGCGAAACGAACAGCAGCGTTGCGCCGGATAGCGCGCAGCCGATGCACAACACTGCTGCCGCGGCGCGCGCGGGCCGGTTGGACGGTGACGAACGCGGTGACGAACGCGGAGGCAAAGCCGAAGGCAAACACGACGCCAAACGAATCACGAAGCGCAAAGCGGCGCGCAGTGGTTCAAGCCGTCGAGTGCCGGTCGTCATAAGGTCCTTGCAGATTGGCAGACAGGTTCAATGTGAGAGAATTCTAACCACAAATTCCGCGCGCGCTCCGCAAACCGGCCAGGCCGTGTACGACACCGCAGATTGCGCGATGCGCAGCAGCGGCTTACCGCAGAACGCCATACGGCGCATCGCGCGCGATGCCGCGCATTGCCTTGCAGTGCCGCGCGCATCATCGACTTCACTGGAGAATCTATGGGCTTCCTCGCTGGCAAACGTATCCTGCTGACCGGCCTGCTGTCGAACCGTTCGATCGCCTATGGCATCGCGCAGGCCTGCAAGCGCGAAGGCGCCGAACTTGCGTTCACCTACGTCGGCGAGCGCTTCAAGGACCGCATCACCGAATTCGCGACGGAGTTCGGCAGCAAACTGGTGTTCCCGTGCGACGTCGCCGACGATGCGCAGATCGACGCGCTGTTCGCGTCGCTGAAGCAGCATTGGGACAGTCTCGACGGTCTCGTGCATTCGATCGGCTTTGCACCGCGCGAAGCGATTGCCGGCGATTTTCTCGACGGCGTCACGCGCGAAAACTTCCGCATTGCGCACGATATCTCCGCATACAGTTTCCCTGCGCTCGCGAAGGCCGCGCTGCCGATGCTCGCCGACGACGCCGCGCTGCTCACGCTAACCTATCTCGGCTCCGAGCGCGCCGTGCCGAACTACAACACGATGGGTCTCGCGAAAGCATCGCTCGAGGCGAGCGTGCGTTACCTCGCCGTGTCGCTCGGCGGCAAAGGCATTCGGGTCAACGGTATTTCGGCAGGCCCGATCAAGACGCTCGCGGCAAGCGGCATCAAGGGCTTCGGCAAGATTCTCGAATTCGTCGAGAGCAACGCACCGCTCAAGCGCAATGTGACGATCGAACAGGTCGGCAATACCGCGGCGTTCCTGCTGTCCGACCTGGCCGCAGGCGTGACCGCAGAGATCGTGCATGTGGATAGCGGCTTTAGCGCGGTCGCGGGCGGACTGGCGGCGGTCGGCGAGTAAGCACCACGCGGCGCGGCGGCGTCAGACACGTGCGTAGTGTCGCGCCGCAAATCGCGTCGCCACTCAGCCTACGGCACGCATGGCCGGCTCATCGGCTCATCGGCTCATCGTTGCATTTGCACCCAGCAAAGAAAAACCGCCCTTGCGGGCGGTTTCTTTGCATCTGCCGGCTGCCATGCGCGCGGCCTCATCGGCGCGCGCGATACGGCTCAGTGCCAGCCGCCATGACGGCCATGATCCCAATGGCCGCGACCGTAGCCGCCATGATGGCGATACCAGTCGTCGCGACCCCAGTAGCGGCGGCCGTCCCAGTAACGGTCGCCGTGCCAGCCGATAAAGATGGCCGGTGCGGCCACCACCGGTCCCGGCGCGTAGACGACCGGCGGCGGCGGGGGCGGCGGTGCGTAGACCGGCGCCGGTGCTACGTAGACGGGAGCGGGAATGCCGATATTGACGCCAACATGGACGCCGGCCATGGCCGCACTCGACGCGCCAATCGCGAGCGCACCTGCCAGCAGCGGAACAAGACGCATGGTCTTCATGGGTTCACCTATTTGCGAGTGTGTGTTTGTGGTTGTCGACTACCTGCGTCTCAATATAACAAAGCAGGGGCGCCTGTATATTTCAACTTTGTAATAACTGATGCATAAATTCGCGTCATCGAGCACTCTGTAACGTCTGGTTACACGCATCGACGTTTGGTGACGCAACGGCACGACGCGCCGTTGCGCAACTTATCGGCAGCACGCGCCAAAACTTGATGCTGCGATGCATGGGTTGCAGGCACGGCATCCCAAAGAATGCGTGCGGCAGACATCATAAGCATGCTTATGAGCTTGCGTGAGACCGCGCTACAGTGCGTCGGAGTACCCTGGAGTGCACGAAAGTGCGAGAGCATGCCACAACCTGCGTCGCAGGTGGGCTTTAATGCGCAGGCGGCACGCTGCCCCATCGCGTCGAAATACCCGGCATGTCGGTCAGGCCTGTTTGCCGCTGCGCGACGAGCGCACCTACGCGGCGGGGCGCGACACGCGGCTGCTGCCGCTGTCGGGCGTAAGCCGATAGACGACGTCGTCGCCATCGACGCCGATGCGCTGCCAGCCGCAACGCTCGACGAACGCAAGGCCTTTGCGGTTGCCCGTTTCGATGCGCACGAAGATCTCGTCGCCGAAGCGGAACAGCCACGTCAGCACCGCCGGCAACAGAAACGCCCAGCGGCCGTGATACGCAGGCAACACGGCGATATGCGCGGACTTCCCGTCGTAGATCACGCCGCCGATCGCGCGGCCATCGCATTCGAAACCGACCGACGGGCATCGCGCATACAGCGCCTTGAACGCATCGCGCGTGACGACCCGGCGCACCGCGTCGTCGAAGCGTACCGAGTCGATCTGGTAGTACACGTCCAGATCGACGCGCTCAGTCAGACGCAGCATCGGGCGCGGGCTCGGCAAGCCATGTCGCGACGGAGCATCAGGCCGCCGTGCCGGACTGCAGCGTGCCGGGCCGCCTGCCGATCAGCAGCGCCATCGACTCGCGCACGTGCGGCCGCGGATCGTTGTCGGCCAGATCGGTGGCCAGGCTTTCCCACAACGGGTCCTGCAGAAAGTACATGCACAGCGCCTTGACGTCCGGACAATGCTGTTCATCGAGGCCGTTCAGATAGCGCAGCGCGTCGAGCCCCTGCCCGCGCTGGATCTGGATGATCACGTTAAACAGTACGATATCCGGATGATCCGGCGCGAGGCCGGTCAGTTCGATCAGGCGATCCAGATGCGCCTGCGCCTGATCGAGCTGCTCGTCGCCGAGCGCGTGCAACATCGACGAGATGGTTTCGGTTCGTTGCTCGCGCAGCGGGTCCACGGCTTGTTGCATGACAGACTCCACACGGATGGATCGAAGAATGGCGAACGGCAGCCGTTACGCCTGCTGCGGCTGCTGACCCGTGAAGGTCGAGGCCACCTGCTGTTTCGCGCTGTCCTTCAGCAGATCGGTCGCCGCCGACTTCGCCACCGCCGATGCCGCCAGATCCGCCTCGCCCGCGCCCGGCACCGCCAGCGCCGCCACTTGCGCGACGCCTAGCGCACCCTTGGCGATCTCGCCGAAGTTGCCGTGCGCGAGGCCGTCGGCGACGTCTTCGGCACCGGTGATGCCGCCGTTGATCGTCGAGGCTGCGCCTTCGAAGGTGCCGGTGGCGAGCCGGCTCGCCGCGCCGCCGGTCATCGCGTTGACCGCGGCGCCCACCGGCGACATGCCGACCGCCGCGCCCGCGAGGCCGCCCGCCGCTTCGCCGACACCGCTGACCGTTTGCTTGACGCCTTTGTCGAAGTCTTCGGCGCCGCTCTTCATCAGACTCGGGTTCAGCGTCAGCGCGCCACCGACCGTCTTGACCGCGCCTTCGACCGCATGTCCGATCCCTTCCGCGACATCCTTGATGCCGTTGCCCAGTTCCTGAAAAGCATGCTTGACCGCACTCATGTTGAGTTCCTCGATATCGATGGCCGTCGCTCGCACGACCGGGACGTTACGCGACGAAGCGTCTGTCAACAGTGTTCGCGTGTTCAGATGGTGAGCGAAAGGGTCTCGCGCGTTACAAAGCAAGACGAACAATGGCGCGGGATTGCGAAAGCCGCGGCGGGCAGGCGGGCGGGTGTCAGCTAGCGTCAGCTGGTGTCAGGTTGGTGTCGGCAGCAAGCCATTCGCCAGATTGCGCCGCACGTCCGGCGAACCGGTTCGGGCCGCGTGGTTTGGCCTGCCACCGCCGATCGTCGTGCAGTTCGCTTCGAAATGCTCACCGGGCCCGAACGTCGGCCTGGCTGCTGACGCGGCCATCCCATCGTCACGCCGCATCTGTTCTATCTGGCCGCTGCGTATCTTGGTGCAATGAGCGTCGATCGACGTTCGTACGACCAACAACGAAGGAGACAGCATGTCAGGCAATCGTGGAGTCGTTTACGTAGGACCCGGGAAAGTGGAGGTGCGCAACATCGCATTTCCGGAACTGTCCGATCCGGTCGGCCGTAAGGCCAATCACGGCGTGATCCTGCGCGTGGTCGCGACGAATATCTGCGGGTCGGACCAGCATATGGTGCGCGGCAGAACCACCGCGCCGGCGGGGCTGGTGCTCGGACATGAGATTACCGGCGAGGTCGTCGAGGTCGGGTCGGATGTGCTGACGCTCAGCAAGGGCGATCTGGTGTCGGTGCCATTTAACGTCGCGTGTGGGCGTTGTCCGATGTGCAAGGCGCAAAACACCGGCGTTTGCCTGAATGTGAATCCGGCGCGCGCCGGCGGCGCGTATGGCTACGTCGATATGGGCGGCTGGATCGGCGGCCAGGCCGAATTCGTGATGGTGCCGTACGCGGATTTCAATCTGCTCAAATTTCCGGATCGCGATCGCGCGATGGCGAAAATTCGCGACCTTACCTGTCTGTCGGACATTCTTCCGACTGGATATCACGGTGCGGTCAGCGCAGGTGTCGGGCCCGGTGCGACTGTGTACGTGGCGGGAGCCGGGCCTGTCGGGCTGGCTGCTGCGGCGTCGGCGCGCTTGCTCGGTGCGGCGGTGACGATTGTCGGCGATGTGAATCCGCGGCGACTCGAGCACGCGCGCAGTGTCGGGTTTGAAACCGTCGATCTGTCGCAGGATGCGTCGCTGTCTGAACAGATTGCGGCATTGCTTGGCGAGCCGGAAGTCGATTGCGCGATCGACTGCGTCGGCTTCGAAGCGCGTGGGCATGGGCACTCCGGCTCGCAGGTCGAGGCGCCGGCAACCGTGCTGAACTCGCTGATGGAAGTGACGCGCGTGGCGGGAAAAATCGGCATCCCCGGCCTGTATGTGACCGACGATCCGGGCGCCGCTGATGCGGCCGCGCAGAAAGGCAGCCTTTCAGTGCGGCTGGGGCTGGGTTGGGCGAAATCGCATGCGTTCTTTACCGGCCAGACACCGGTGATGAAGTACAACCGCAATCTGATGCAGGCAATTCTTTGGGACAAGCTGGATATTGCGAAGGCCGTCAACGTGACGGTGATCAGGCTTGATGATGCGCCTGAAGGCTATGCCGAATTTGATTCGGGGGTTCCGAAGAAATTTGTGATTGATCCGCATGGGAGTTTGAAGGCG
>DATLOW010000036.1:0-5460 GCA_035536055.1 Paraburkholderia sp.
CTCGGCGCGGTCGGCGTGATCAACCGCTCGAAGTTCTCGTGCTGGGGCCCGCCGCCGCCGATCGATTCGACCGCCGAATACGCGGCCTATATCGATGGCGTGAAGAAATTCGGCAAGGCGATCTGGGACGCGCTGGGCGAAAAGCGCGACGTCGACATGGTGTTCGAGCACCCGGGGCGCCATACGTTTGCCGCATCGTGCTACGTGGTCAAGCGCGGCGGCATGGTGGTGTTCTGCGCCGCGACCAGCGGCTACGACCTGACCTGCGACGCGCGCTACATCTGGATGCGCCAGAAGCGTATTCAGGGCAGCCATTTCGCCAGCCTGAAGGAGGCCGCGCAGGCCAACCGGCTGGTGATGAGCGGCAAGATCGACCCGTGCCTGTCCGAAGTGTTCCCGTGGCACCGGTTGCCCGAGGCACACGCGAAGATCCGCTCGAACCAGCATTTGCCGGGGAATATGGCGGTGCTGGTGCAGGCGAGCAGCAGCGACGATCTCGACGCGGCGCGCCGTCCCTGACCACGCAGCGGCAGGCTTCGCTGAAACAAGGCTTTGGTGAATTGAGAACCGTATGGACAAGTCAAGTGCAAATGCCGGGCAATTGGCGATCGTCGGCATGTCGCTCCGTTTTCCCGGCGGCGCCGCGTCGGCAGCGTCGTACTGGGCGTTTCTGAACTCCGGACGTTCGGCGATCCGCGAGACGCCACGCGAGCGCTTCGATATCGACGCGTGGTATTCGCCGGACCCGGACGAACCGGGTACGACCTACTCGCGCGTGGCGGGCTATGTCGACGATCCGTTCTGCTTCGATCGCAAGTTCTTCCGCACCTCGGCGGCCGAAGCGATCGAGATGGATCCGCAGCAGCGCTGGATGCTGGAATTGAGCTGGTCGGCGCTCGAAAACGCCGGCCTCGTGCCGAGCCAGTTGCGCGGCAAGCGCGTTGGACTCTTCATGACCACCGGCGAAGCCGATTATGGCCGCCGCACCGTCTGGTCCGGCGACCCGTCGGGCATTACCACGTATTCGAAGCTCGGCAATCTGCGCGCGATGGCGCCGGGGCGCGTGGCACACGTGCTCGGCTTCAGCGGCCCGGCGATTTTTGTCGACACCACCTGTTCGTCGTCGCTGGTCGCGATACATCTCGCCGCGCAAAGCCTGCGCACTGGCGATTGCGACGTGGCGATCGCCGGCGGCGTGAACCTGATTCTCGGCCCCGAGGAAACCATCGGTGTCGCGCGTCTGCAGGCGATGTCGCCTTCGGGTATGTGCCGTCCGTTCGATGCCCATGCGGACGGCTATATCCGCGGCGAGGGCGGCGGCGCGATCGTGATCAAGCGGCTCGAAGATGCGCTCGTGCAGGGCGACCGCATCGATGCGGTGCTGGCGGGTTCCGCGATCAACAGCGACGGTGCGAGCAACGGCTTGACCGCGCCCAACGGCGCGGCACAGGAAGCCGTGATCCGCCACGCGATGGAGCGCGCCGGCGTGCGCCCTGAAGAGGTCGCGTACGTCGAAGCGCACGGCACCGGTACGTCGCTCGGCGATCCGATCGAACTGTCGGCGCTGCGCAACGTGTATACGCGCTCGGTGGCGCGGGACAAGCCGATCCTCGTCGGCTCGGTCAAAGCGCAGGTGGGCCACCTGGAGGGCGCGGCCGGTATGGCGGCGATCATCAAGGCGATTCTGGTGTTGCGCCACCGGTACGTGCCGGCCCAGGTGAACTTTGCGACGCCGAATCCACGCTTCCGCTGGGACGGTGCGCAGCTCGAGATTCCGCAGCACGGCACGGCGCTAGACAGCAGCCGGCAAGTGGTCGGCATCAGCGGCTTCGGCATCACGGGAACCAACGTGCACGTGATCCTGACTTCGCACGACGGCGAAACGGGCAATACCGCCGCGAGCACCGAGCGCGAGCGCGTATTGACGCTGTCCGGCCGCTCGCCGAAGGCCACCGAGCGGCTCGCGGTCGCCTACCGCGACATGCTGGCGAACGGCGCCACCGTGCCGCTGCGCGAGGTTTGCTACACGGCGAGTGTCAGACGCGATCATTTCGAACATCGGGTCGCATTCGTCGGCGCCGGCAAAGAAGACTTCATCCGCGCGATCGACGATTTTCTCGGCCGCAATCCGTCCGGCACATGGCACGCTGGCGACACCGCGAAAAAGCCGCGCCTCGCGTTTCTGTTTCCGGGCCAGGGCGCGTGGCAGCCGGGCGTCGGCGCGGACCTGTACAACGGCAACTGGCTGTTCCGCCAATACGCGGACCTGTGTCTGCGCGAACTGAGCGACGACACGGCGCGCGACGTGCTGGCTGCAATCCTCGGCGAGCATCCGTCGGTGCGCCATCATCCGGGGCAACTCGCGCATTTCGTGGTCTGTTTTGCGATCGCGCGGATGTGGATCGAACTGGGGCAGCAGCCCGATCTGCTGATCGGCCATTCGCTCGGCGAACACGTGGCCGCGGTGATCGGCGGCGTAATGACGGTTGCCGACGGTTTGAAGGCGGTCGAAGCGCGCGGCCGGCTGTTCGATACGCAGACGCCGCCGGGCGCGATGCTCGCGGTCGCGGCGAGCGTCGACGAGCTCGAGCAGCAGTTCGACTTCGGCACCTATCTGTTCGTCGCGGGCATCAACGGACCCGGGCAGACCGTCGTCAGCGGCACGTGGGAGGCCGTCGCGCACGTTCACCAGACCATGGTGGCGGCAGGCAAACGGGTCTCCGTGCTAAAGACCTACGATACGCCCGGTCATTCGCCGATGCTCAGATCGATGCGCGAAGCGTTTCAGCGCGCACTGACGCCGTTGAAAATGGTGTCGCCGAGCATCCCGATCGTCTCGACGCTGACCGGACAGCTGGCCACCGACCGCATCGCGGACGTCGAGCATTGGCTGGATCTGGTCGAACAGCCGGTCAGGTTTCACGAGGCGCTGCATGCCGCGCTCGACGGCAAGACCACCTTTATCGAAGTCGGTCCCGGCGCCGCGCTGTCGAAGCTGGCGCGCACCGCGGCGGACGGCGACTGGCAATGCGCAATCTCGACGCTGGCCGACGGTCCGGATGGCGACGACGAAGCCGAAACGACCGGCTTCGTTCATGCGTGCGCGCATCTGTACAGCGCCGGTTATGCGATCGCCTGGGACAAGCTCTACGGCAATGCGCCACGGCCTGCGGAGCTACCGACTTACCGGTTCGACGAGGAACGCTTCGAACTGCCGTTCGCGAACAGCCGTCAGGCGCACAGTGGACCCAACGTCGCGCAGCTGCATCAGCAGATCCGCGACATCGATGCGGAGATCGACGATGCCGCCGCCACGCTGTCGTCAGCCACGCATACCGAACGACGTGCAACGGCTGCGTCGCCGGATGCGGATCGCACGCAGCTGGCGGCGACGCTGCGCTCGGTGGTCGCGTCGGTGGCGTCGGACACGGTCGATCTGAAGGATGACGTGCCGCTGCTGCGTCAGGGCATGGACTCGCTGGCGCTGACCGAACTGCGGGTGCGGCTGCATCAGACCTTCGGCAGCATGCCGCCGATGGCGCTGCTGGTGCGTGGCGCGTCGGTGGTGACGCTGGTCGATTATTTCGCGGGTGCGCGGTCGCAGCCGGCGAGTGCGGTGGACAACACCGTGGCGTCCGGCAGCGAGCGCCAAGCCAACAGCGGCGGCAACAGCGGCGGCGAGCGCAACCGCGCGGGCACGTTCGTGCACGGCGGCCAGCCCGATGGCCGCGACGAACGCGCGCTCGCGGTGAGGCTGCGAGAAGGCAGCGGACCGGTCGTGGTGCTCGTGCATCCGGTCGGCGGCGACGTGCTGTGCTACCAGGATCTCGCTGCCGCATGGCCGGGCGATCCGTCGATCGTCGCAATCCGGCATCCGTATGCGGACCAGGATCAGGCGATCCGCTATCTGTCGATCGAGCAGATGGCGGCGCTGTATCGTGCCGCGGCACTCAAGGCGGTCGGTCGCGTGCCCGATCTGCTCGGCGGCTGGTCGTTCGGCGGACTGATCGCCCATGCGATGGCCGCGCAATGGGAAAACGAAGGCACTGACGCGCCGCCGCTGCTGATCGTCGATACGCCGTTCGACGGCGAGTTTGCCGCACGGCTGCATGACATCGTGCGCGGTTTCGCCTGCGAGCGCGACGCGGATCTGGTCGATCTGCTGCTGCGCGACGAGCGCTTCAATACGGTGCTGGACCACGACTTCTATCTGTCGGAAGTCCGCCGCCGCGCGGATCCGCAGGTGTTCGCGCATATCGCGCGTCTGCACGCGGCCAATGCCGCGGCGATGGCGCGGCATCCGGAACTGCAGATCCGTGCGTCGATGCGCTATGCGCTCGCGCTGCGCGGCAAAAGCGACGCGACGCGCGAACGGCTTGCGGCTCGCCTGCGCATGCTGACCAACGGCGACGTAACGGTAAGCCGATTCGACGAAGACCATCACTCGATCGTCAGCGATCCTGCGGCGCGCGCGCTGGCGGAGTTCCTCGGCGGCGCAACCGCGGCGCAGGACCGCGATCTTCAGGTCGCGCAAGCGTAGAGCAGGCCGCTGTGGTCGCCGATCACCCCTTTATTGACCGATTCAAATTTTTTGTTTCTTTTTAGGAGCACACGCATGAACAGCCAACTGCAAGCGTCGTCGACGAACGGCGTAACCGTCAGCGCAGAGAAGATTCTGGCGTGGATTCAGGAATGGACCGAGTCCAACAATCTGACAGTACCGTCGGATCTGAACCAGACCTTCGCCGAAGCCGGCTTCGACTCGATGCACTCGGTCGAACTGGCCTTTTTCCTCGAAGAACGGCTCGGCATCAAGATCGACGACACCGTGCTGTACGACTATCCGACCTTCGCGTCGCTTGCCGAGCATCTGGTGTCGCGCATCCAGCCCGCGGCGACCGACGCCGCGCAACGCGCGGTAGCGTCGAACCAAGCGGCTGGCGGCGCCGGCAACTGGTAACGCAGCGCGCGTTGCCGCACATCACCGGAGATCAGTGCATGAACGCAGTAGTCGACGCGGGCGCAGCGGGTCGCTGGCACGCACGCGTAGCAGGGTGTGGAGCGGCGCTTCCTGAGCGCCGCATGACGAATCACGAAATCGCCGCGATGGTCGAGACGTCGGACGAGTGGATCACGCAGCGTACCGGCATCAAGGAGCGACGGATTGCCGCCGACGGCGAGCACACGTCCGATCTGGCGATTCGTGCGGCGGCGTCCGCGTTGCAGGCGGCGGGCATCGCGGGTGCCGACGTCGACGTGGTGCTGGTCGCGACCTGCACGCCTGACCAAACGATGCCGTCGACCGCCGTGCGCGTGCAAGCCGAACTCGGCGCGCACGGCGGCGTGGCCTTCGACGTGCAGGCCGTCTGCTCGGGTTTCGTGTTCGCGCTGTCGGTCGCCGACAACATGATACGGCTCGGTCAGGCGCGCACGGCCGTCGTGATCGGTGCCGAAACCATG
>DATLOW010000037.1:0-16568 GCA_035536055.1 Paraburkholderia sp.
CCGGATCGACAGGTGCCTTCCATACAGGAACGCGGGCGCGGACTGGATCGATCGAGTCCGTGCGCCCGCGCACGCCCAACACGATTTCATTTACTTTAGACGACATGCGGCGCGCCGCAAGTTTTCCTGCGCCGCCCCCCAAGCCAGTGCAAAATGCCGCTGAAACAGGCCCTGGCGCGGTGCACAATGCACGGTGCCGCGGTTTCGCCGGGGCCGCACGCCCTGTCAAGTCCGGTAAGATAGGCATTGATCCGCAGCATGTTGCAGTGCCAAATAAGCCCGCACACCGACCCCGTGCAGAACCGCGCACACAGCCCGAACAAAACCGACAAACGAAACCGGGAACGGCCATGCAGCCCCGAAGCCCGCGCGGCACGCCGCGCAGCCTAGGACCAACACGGAGACAAGCCAGTGCCCCCTCGTTCCGCCATCGGCCAACCCGCCGCGCAGCTGGAGGTGATCGCCCAGGCCCACGCGCGTTCGCGCGATTTCGGCTTGCGCGCGACTGAAGCGCCCGATTTCCATCCATTGCGGCAGCCCGATCTGCGCGGCCTCGTCGAGTGCAACCAGTCGCTGTACTCGCACGCGCTACCGGTGATGGAAACCTTGCATGCGCAAATCGTCGATACGCAAAGCATGGTGCTGCTGACCGACAGCAACGGCGTGATCCTGCACAGTGTGGGCGACAGCGATTTCGTCGAGAAAGCCCAGCGCGTTGCGTTGTGCCCGGGCGTGTCGTGGGCCGAGGCGGACCGCGGCACCAACGCGATCGGCACCGCGCTTGCCGACGCACGGCCGACCGTCGTGCACGGCGGCGAGCACTTTCTGCACGCGAACCGCATCCTGACCTGCTCGTGCGCGCCGATTGCCGATCCGTTCGGCCGCACGATCGGCGCACTCGACGTGAGCGGCGACACGCACGGCTTTCACAAGCACACGCTGGCGCTGGTGCGGATGTCCGCGCAGATCATCGAGAACCATCTGTTTGCGAACCAGTTCGCCGAGGCGCTGCGGGTGCGCTTTCACGCGCGCGCCGAGTTTATCGGCACGCTGTTCGAGGGACTTGCCGCATTCGACGCCGACGGGCATTTTCTGTCGGCGAACCGCAGTGCGCTGTTCCAGCTCGGGCGGCCACTCGCGGCGTTATACCGGCAACCGTTCGACGCGCTGTTCGGCGCACCGTTCGCCACGCTGTTGCGTGAAGCGGCGCGCGCGCCCGGCGCATGCATGACGCTGACGCTGCCAAGCGGCGTGCGCGTGGTGGCACGTGGCGAGTGTCCGGCACGGCCGCCTTTCGCGGCCGCCGCGGTGCCGCCGCAGGCGGCGGACGCAGCACCGCGCACCGCCACCGCTGGCATCCGCAGGGCCAGCGCGCGCGACACGCTGAGCTTCGCGCAACTCGATACCGGCGATGCAAAAATGGCCGCCGTGCTGCGCCGTGTCGAAAAAATCTGCGGCCGCGACATTCCGCTGCTGGTGCTCGGCAAGACCGGCACCGGTAAGGAATGGCTTGCGCGCGCGTGGCATCACGAATCGCCGCGACGCACGGCGCCGTTCGTTGCAGTGAACTGCGCGTCGCTGCCCGACACGCTGATCGAAGCGGAGCTGTTCGGCTATGAAGACGGCGCCTTCACCGGCGCACGCAAGCGCGGCAGCATCGGCAAGATCGCGCAGGCCGATGGCGGCACGCTGTTTCTCGACGAAATCGGCGATATGCCGCTCGCGCAGCAGGTGCGGCTGATGCGCGTGCTGCAGGACCGCTCGGTGGTGCCGCTAGGCGGCACGCGGGCGATCCCGGTGGATCTGCGCATCGTCTGCGCGACGCACCGCAATCTGCGCGACATGATCGAAGCCGGCACCTTCCGCGAGGATCTGTATTACCGGATCAACGGGCTTGCTGTGACCTTACCGGCGCTTGCCGAGCGCACCGATCTGACGGTGCTGGCCGAACGGATACTGGCGGCGCAGCGCGAAACCGACCACGCCACGCCGCGGCACCTGAGCGCCGCCGTGCTCGAGCTATTCGCGCGACACCGCTGGCCCGGCAATCTGCGGCAGCTGGCCAACGTATTGCGCAGCGCAGCGATCATGGCCGAAGGCGCCGCCGCAATCGGCATCGAGCACTTACCGGAAGATTTCGTCGACGAGTGCGCGGCGCCCGCGCGCGACACCGCCCCCGCGGAGCTTGCGCCGCCGCCTGCCGACGCCATCGTCGCTCGCGGTGCGCGCACGGCCGCCGAAGCGCCGCAGCCGGACCCGGCCGTGCGCATGACCGAATGGCAGGCCGCCTTGATCGAACAGACGCTCGCGCGGCACGGCGGCAATATCTCGGCGGCCGCACGCGAACTCGGTCTTGCGCGCAACACGGTTTATCGCTATCTGCGGCTGCGCGGCGCGCATTGAATCGGCGCTGACCACTGTAACCCGCCGCGCTCGCGCCGAAGCGCGCGCCGCGGGTTAAGCTTGAGCGCAAATCAACCCGACAACGAAGAAGCGCCCCCTCCCATGGCTACGCGTCACGAACTCAAACGTTTTCGCACCAATCTCGCGGATGAACTGGATAGCGCCGCGGTCTACGACACGTTATCGCGCGTCGAAAAGAATCCCGCGCGCCGCACGCTGTTCACGCAGCTTGCCGCGGCCGAGCGCGAGCACGCGAAAGTCTGGCACGACAAGCTGCAGGCGAGCGGCGTGCGGGTGCGGCCGCATCGGCTCGGCGCGAAGACGCATCTGCTGCGCGGGCTGATCCACACGCTCGGGCCGTCGTTCGTGCTGCCGGCGCTCGCGGCCGCCGAGACCGCGGACCGCGACAAATACGCGCATCAACCCGACGCCGCGCGGCTGTCGGCCGACGAACAGCATCACGCCGCGCTGATGCAGGCCGCGGTCGCCGAAGACAAGGCGCGCACCCGGCAGCCGGCGGTGACCCGCGCGCGTCGGCATCGCGCGCCAGCACCGGCCGAACCGACCACGCATGCCGAGGCATGGCACAAGGGCGTCGCATCCGGGAACGACTTGCGTGCCGCGGTGCTCGGCGCAAACGACGGGCTCGTGTCGAATTTCTGCCTGATCATGGGCGTAGCCGGAGCCGGCACCGGCAACAAGGCGATCCTGCTGACCGGGCTGGCGGGCTTGATTGCGGGCGCCTGTTCGATGGCGCTCGGCGAATGGCTCTCGGTGACCAACGCGCGCGAACTCGCGCAGACGCAGATCGCCAAGGAGGCCGACGAGATCGAGCACGCGCCCGCTACCGAACAGCACGAGCTCGCGCTGATTTACGAAGCGAAAGGCATCGAGCCAGCCGAAGCGCGGCGCGTCGCCGCGCAGATCATGCGCGACAAGCAGAAGGCACTCGATACGCTGACGCGCGAAGAGCTCGGCATCGACCCCGCGGAACTGGGCGGCAATCCGTGGTCGGCGGCGGCGGTGTCGTTTTGCCTGTTTTCGCTCGGCGCGATCTTTCCGGTGATGCCGTTCCTGTGGACGCACGGCAGCGCGGCGATCGCGCAATGCATTGCGCTGAGCGCGTTCGGGCTGGCGGCGGTCGGGGTGTTCACTTCGCTGTTCAACGGCCGTAGCGCCGCATTTTCGGCGCTGCGGCAGATTGTGATCGGGTTGATCGCGGCGGCGTTTACGTATGGGGCTGGGCGGGTGTTGGGGGTGTCGGTTTCGTGAGCAAAGGTGCACGCGTCCCAAAAAAATCCACTGGTATGCTGTCGGCGATCGGCATGCGCACTACGTGGGAGGGCAATGCATGGCACTCGAAATCGGCGAGTTCTATCGGCGTGATGGAATCGAGATTGCAAGAATGCGGGCCGACTGTGCCGCTTCGTTTCCGCCTCACACGCATGCCGAATATGTCGTAAGCGCCAATCTGGCCGGTTACGAAGATATTCGTCTCGATGGCAAGCGTTTCGGTGCACTGCCGCGCACGGTGACGATCTACAACCCCGAAGCGGTGCAGTCCTCGACGTTCGCGCGAGGCAAGCGAAGCGCCGAATTCATTTCTCTGTACATCAATCCGAACGAGCTGGTTCGAATTGCCCAACACAACGGCTGGTTATCGCGCACTGTCGCGCCGGAGTTGACGCAGGGAGTATTCGCAAGCCCGGCTTTATATCTGCCTATCCTGGCTACCTATCGCGCAGCACGGGCTCAGCATGGCTTCGACTTCGAAAGCGCGCTTGTCGAACTTACGGCGGCGCTTTTCAGGCATAGCGAACGCGGCACGGACAGCGGCCGGCATACATTGACCGACCGCTGCTTCAAACCGGTACTCGAGCTAATGAAGTCGCATCTGGATGCGACGCTCAGCCTGGACACACTCGCGTCGATCGCGAACGTGAATAAGTATCAACTGATTCGCGCGTTCAAATCCACGGTCGGCTTGACGCCCGCGAAGTACCACATGCAGCTCAGACTCATGGAAGCACGGCGACGTCTGCGGCAAGGAGCGACCGTGCAGGATGTTTCGTTCGACCTGGGCTTTTACGATCAAAGCCACTTTATCAATGCGTTCAGGAGCTCCGCCGGTGTCAGCCCGATGCGATTTGCAGCGGCCGGTGGGCGTCTCAGGTCGGAAGTCCGAGGATGAGACTTCGATAGCCGGACGTCACCACCTGCCAGCCGAAGAATACGAATAGCGCCGCGGACGCGAAATAGCAAAACGACAATGCCCTGGCGCCGAACGCTTTGCCTCCTTGTCGGGCAGCGAGGCATAGCGAGCAGGTCCACGCAACGCCTTCGACGAAAAACCCGGCGAGGAAACTTCCGGTTGCGACCCAACCTTTTACACCCGATTGCGCGATCAACGCGCCGCCGACTGCAGCAAACCATACGATGGCCGAAGGCGAAGACAATGCCAGTAACATGCCTCTCAACAGTTGCTGCAAGTTGGAACCGGTCGCGTCCGATTCGCTGAAGGTCTTGCCGGATATCGAGTGGAAGGCCGATCTCGCCATTTTCGCCGCAAGCACGATCAGCACGACGGTCCCGCCCAACCACATCACCCATCGCACGGCAGTGAATTGCAGCAGTGCGGTCATGCCCGCCAGCGCGAGCATCGCGTAGATCAGGTCGCCGATACATGAGCCCATACCGAGCCAGAAACCGTTCCAATAACCTCGCTGCATGGCGACTGTCATCATCGCGATATTGACGATGCCGATATCGAGGCATAGCGAAAGGGAGAGAAGAAAGCCGTTTGTTGCGGGAGTCATGCCAGAGGAAATGTCTGATGCAGGAAAATGGGTTGTACGTAGTCGAGCGTATGGGTCGACCTGCCGAGCGGCGCCATAATTCGTTCGACGGCGGCCCCGGAGGACAATCCCCCGGGCACTGTCGGCATCCGTCAACAGCAGCGACAACTGATCGAGTTGATCCGCTATCTCGAGTGCGAGGTTACCGGCTAAAGACTGCAATGCCGGCCGATCTGACGGCTGAAGAGATCGTATCGCCTGCGTCAATTTAAGAATTGTCGCAATATGTCTCGCCATTTCGTCAGTGATACCCGTTCCGATCAGATCGAGACTCAGCGAGTTAACGATATGTGTCGTGGTGCGCGGCCAGAAGACGGAGATTTCGTTTTTCAAGGTCGGTGGCAGGTTGAACAGGAAAGCCGCGATGTTCTCTCATGTCGAATCCAAAAGATTGGAAGAAATTGACACGCGCGTGCAGTCGGCACTTTCCAGATTCCAGATCCCCGCCACCACCCCTACCCCACCCGCGCCGCCCTCAACCACTCCGCCACATACCCCGGCGTCCCTGCCGGCGCCGCATCCACCACCGGTGCCTGCGGCTGCAGCGCCAGTGGCAGCACACCCGCCCACACCGGCAACGCCATATCGGCATCATCGTCCAGCGGGCCACCGGTGCGCACCTTCGCGGCCGCCTCATCGAGCGCCAGCCGCAGCACCGTGGTCGCCGCCAGTTCGTTCGCGTCGCCGCGGCGCACCTCGCGCGAGCGCCCCGCCGCGATGCGCTCGACGAATGCATCCAGCGATGCCGCCTTGGCCTCCCCGTCGATTGCCTCAAACGTGCCGTACATCACCGCCGAGCGATAGTTCATCGAATGGTGAAACGCCGAGCGCGCGAGCACCAGACCATCCAGGTGCGTAATCGTCACGCACACCTGCGCGCCGCTCGCCGCCAGCTTCAGCATGCGGCTGCCGTTCGAGCCGTGGATATACAGATGATCGCCCTCGCGCCAGCATGCGGTCGGGATGCAGTGCACGCCGTGCTCGTCGGCAAACGCCAGATGACAAACGTACGCGGCATCGACAATCGCGTAGAGCGTCGCGCGGTCGTAGTGGCCGCGCTGCGCGACGCGGCGCACGCGGGTTCGGGCGGACGGCGGGCTGGCTTCGGTGGAGTTCATGGCGAATCGGAGCGTGGTGTGAAAGAAGAACGAATAGCCATCACGATAGAAAATTCGTGGCACTATGAATAGACCCACCAAAAACCCTCTCAATGGAGCCACGCTTGGACTACGGCATGCTGCTGTCGCGCTTCGCGCAGGAAACCGGCGGCGACGCATACGCGCGGATGTCGCAGCAGCAACAGCTCTATACGTGCCTGCGCGATGCGATCCTCAGCCACCGCATCGAACCCGGCACGCGCCTGCTGGCCACGCGCGCGCTCGCGGAACAGCTCGGTATCGCGCGTAATTCGGTGCTGTATGCGTATGAACGGCTTGCGGCCGAAGGCTTCGTGTGCAGCACGCGGCAAGGCACGATGGTCGCGCGGGTCGGGGTGCGCGACACGCCGGCGCGCCGCGGCGGTGCCGTGCCGGCATTGTCGCGGCGCGTCGCGCATAGTGTGCGGCCCGCCGACGGCATGGACGACCCGCTGCCGTTTCTGCCCGGCACGCCCGCTCTCGACGAATTTCCGCTCGCACAGTGGCGGCGCTGCGTCGAACGGGCGTGGCGCGATGCGACGCCCGGCCAGCTCGGCTATATGCCGGTGGAAGGCAACGCGGCGCTGCGCCGAACCATCGCCGAATATCTGCGCGTGTCGCGCGGCGTGCGCTGCGACGCCGAGCAGGTGTTCATCACCGACGGCACGCAAAACGGTCTCGATCTGTGCGCGCGTGCGCTGGCCGATACCGGCGACATCGCGTGGATCGAGAATCCCGGCTACAACGGCGCGCGCCACGCGCTCGCCGCGGCCGACCTGCGCCTCGTGCCGGTGCCGGTCGATGCGGACGGCCTCGCACCGCCGCCGCCACTGTGGCGCGACGCGCCGCCGCGGCTGATCTACATCACGCCGTCGCATCAGTATCCGCTTGGCGCGGTGATGAGCGTCGAGCGGCGGCTCGCGCTGCTGGCCAATGCACGCGCAGCGGGCGCATGGATCATCGAAGACGACTACGACAGCGAATTCCGTCACCAGGGCGCACCGTTGCCGGCCGTGCAAGGCCTGAGCGAAGACGCGCCGGTGGTCTACCTCGGCACCTTCAGCAAGGTGATGTTTCCGGCACTGCGCATCGGCTTTATGGTGGTGCCGCCGGCGCTGGCACCGGTGCTACGCCGTACCGCGGGCGCACTGGCGCTGCGTGGACGCGTCGCGGAGCAACTGGCGCTGGCCGACTTTATCGAGGCGGGCCATTACACGCGGCATCTGCGCCGCATGCGGCGGCTGTACGGCGAGCGGCGCGCGGCGCTGCAGGACGCGCTCGAACGCCATCTGCATGGCCTGTTGACGGTCTCGGCGGGCGCGGGCGGCATGCATCTGTCGGCACGGCTGGATGCGCCGGTGGCCGATACCGACGTGAGCCGTGTGGGACGCGCCAACGGCCTCGTGTTGCGGCCGGTGTCGCGGTTCTGCCTGCCGGGCACCGAGCGCGGCTACAACGGCCTGATGCTCGGATATGGCGCAGTGGATGCCGCGCAGATGGATGGGCTCGCGCAACGGATCGGACGGGTGATCGCGCAGGTTATCGCACAGCAGGCAGGATGAGGCGAGGCGCGGGTTGCGGGCGGCTCGGGTACTATCGCTGTCTGCGCGCGCGTTCGCTTCGTGTTTGTTGCCCGCCTTGTTTCCACGCGTTGCTTCCTGTTCCTTGCCCCGATTGAAGCCGAACTGATTGCCATGCTCGAGCCTGACGCAACCTATACGGTACTCGTGCAACCGCTCGGACGCTCGTTCGAAGCCCCCGCTTCGCTGACGCTGCTCGAAGCCGCCAGCTTCGCCGGTTTGCGCCTGCCGCGCATGTGCCGCAACGGCACGTGCCGCACCTGCCTGTGCAGGATGCTCGACGGACAGGTGCGCTATCAGATCGAATGGCCGGGCGTCAGCGCGGAGGAAAAGGCCGACGGGTATATCCTGCCGTGCGTGGCGGTCGCGCAAAGCGATCTGGTGATCGAGGTGCAGGGGGTGGAGGAAATCTAGGCGGTACCGCAGCACCCACTCAGCCTCCAGGCGCACCACAACGTGCAAGCCGCACCAGCACACCAACGAACCGGGAACGGGGATGGACTTCGACGTCATCGTGTTAGGCGCCGGCATCGTCGGCGTTTGTTCGGCGCTGCATCTGCAGGATCGCGGCAAACGCGTCGCGCTGGTCGACCGGCGTGGCCCCGGCGAAGAGACCAGCTTCGGCAATGCCGGTCTGATCGAGCGTTCGTCGATCGTGCCGTACGCTTTTCCCCGCAAACTCGGCACGCTGCTGCGCTACGCGCGCAACCAGTGCCCGGAACTCTACTGGGACTATCGCGCATTGCCGTCGTACGCTTCGTGGCTCGCGCGCTACTGGTGGGAATCCGCGCCGCAGCGGCATGCCGCCGCCGCGCGCGACATGTTGCCGCTGATCCGCGCCTGCGTCGCCGAGCACGACGCGCTGATCGCACGCGCAGACGCCAGCGATCTGGTGCACGACGGCGGCTGGATCGAAGTGTTCCGCACCCAACGCGCGTTCGACGCCGATCTCGCGCTGGCCGATGCCGCCGTGCGCGCCCAGGGCCTGCGCGTCGACCCGCTCGATGCCGCCGCGCTGCAGGCACGCGAGCCCGGCATCGGCGCCGGCCTGTGCGGCGCGCTGCATTGGCGCGACCCGAAGAGCGTGCGCGATCCCGGCATGCTGGTGCAACGCTATGCGCGGCTGTTCGAAAAGAGCGGCGGCGTAGTGCTCAGCGGCGACGCAACGACGCTGCGCGCAGAACGCGACGCATGGAGCGTTCAGACCCGCACCGGACGTATCGCCGCCCGCTACGCCGTGGTCGCGCTCGGCCCATGGTCCGATACGGTGTTCGCTCCGCTCGGCTATCGTATCCCGCTGCGCGCGAAGCGCGGCTATCACATGCACTACCGGCCGACCCGCACGATGCTGTCGGTACCGGTCGTCGATACCGAACGCGGCTACGTGGTGGCGCCGATGCAAGGCGACCGGCTGCGCGTGACCACCGGCGCCGAACTCGCGCTGCGCGGCACGCCGCCCACCGGCATTCAGCTGGCGCGTGTCGAACCGCTTGCGCGTGCAACTTTCGGGATCGGCGAGCGCGTCGATGCGCAACCGTGGCTCGGCATGCGGCCCTGCACGCCGGATATGCGTCCGGTGATCGGTCCTGCGCCGCGGCATCGTGGGCTGTGGTTCGCGTTCGGTCACAACCATCATGGGCTGACGCTCGGGCCCGTTACCGGCCGGCTGCTTGCGGAACTGATGACCGGCGCCGAGCCGTTTACCGACGCGCGGCCATATCGTGCGGAACGGTTCGGGTAGGGGCGAACGGCTAGCGGGGCAAGCGCGCGAGCCGTCTGCCTCTGCCTCTGCCACCGGCATCGGCATCGGCATCGGCATAGCCGCAGCTGTAGCCACAGCCACAGCCACAGCCACAGCCACGCAGCTTCGCATCGTCCCATTCCGCCGCCCGAACCAGTCAGGCATCGCGACTGCTACACCTGTGGCATGCGGCCCGACGCCGCACCGTCCGCCCGTGCGCCGCGCTTGCGCGCACCAGGCGAGCTTCACGCCACACAGGTGCCTCAAATGCCGAAAATCGAACTGCTGCACAACGACGACGAAGTGCTCAATCCGCTCGATACGACGCTGCGCATACGCGGTTCGCTGCGCATCGACGGCCACGAACGCGGCTCATGGGAGGAACATCTCGACGGCCACTACGTCGCGAGGATCGGCGATACCGAACTGAGCGCGGCGAACCGGCGGGACATGATCGAACGCATCGCGCAACAGTTCACCGGATAAAAAGCGGCACAACCAGCAACGCAGAGCGCAACGCAACAGGCAAACGCTCAGCACGCGAGGCACGACCCGCTAACACACGCGCCGCAAAAAACCGCGCCGGCGACCTACCCACCATGCCGTTGCATCAGCAACAACAGCACCGACAACGTGGCCAGCGACGCGATCGTCGAAAACAGGATGGTTTGCGACGTCACATGCGCCTCGCGCTCGTAAAACTCGGCGAGCATGTAAGGCCCGGTGCCGGTAGGCAGCGCGGCGAGCAGCACGGCCATATCGACTTCGAGCGGCGGCAGCGCGAACACATGCGCCGCCATCCACCACGCGAACGCAGGCTGCACCGCAAGCTTGACGACCGTAAACAGCAGCGACGTCGCGCGCGCATTGCCGGCCGGCCGCTTCTCAGCGAGAAAGAGGCCGAGGCTCACCAGCGCGCACGGGCTCGCCGCGCCGCCGAGCAGCTTCAGAAACGTTTCGACGCTCTGCGGCAGCGGCGCATGCGCGCCCGATACCAGCGCACCGAGAATCGGCGACACGATCAGCGGATTTTTCGCCAGCGCCTTCAACACCTTCAGGCCGAGCTTGTGCGGCGCGCGCTCGCTTTGCAGGCCGATTTCGATCAGCACGATCGCGACCGCGAACAGCACGCACGCGACGATGATGGTCGCGATCGTGGTCGGCGTCAGGCTCGCATTGCCGTACGCGAGGATGCCGAGCGGAAAGCCGATATAGCCGGTGTTCGGATACGACGCGGCGATCGCATCGATGCTCGCATCCGCCAGATGACGGCCTTTGAGCATGCGCGCGATCAGCACCAGCACGAAGATGCCCGCACAGGCGAGCGAAAACGTCGCGACGAAGCCCGGCTGGTCGAGTTGCCGCCACGTGGAGTGCGCCATCGTGTCGAACAGCAGCGCCGGCAGCGCCAGCCATACGACGAAGCGGTTCAGTTCCGAAGCGGCGCTCGGGCCCAGCAGGTTGCGCCGGCGGCAGAAAAACCCGGCAAGGATCAGTGCGAAAACGGGCAGCAGGATTTCAAGCGTGGACAGCATCGTGGCGGGTCGGCGAGATCAGAGCCCGTCAGGGTAAGCGTTAGCAGCGATACAATCCAATGCTGATTGAATCCGTCAACGATACGTTTTTTGCATCATGATCGACGTCAAACCGCTTCGCTACTTCGTCGCGCTGGCCGAAACGCGCCATTTCGGCCGTGCCGCCGCGCGCCTTCATCTGTCGCAGCCGCCGCTGTCGCGCCAGCTGGCCGCGCTCGAGGCGTCGCTTGGCGTCAGGCTGATCGAGCGCAATCCGCGCAGCGTCACGCTGACCGCCGCCGGCGCGCGCTTTTATATCGATGCCAAGGCGATCCTCGCGGCACTCGATCAGGCCGGCCACAACGCGCGCGCCGCGTCGCTCGGCGAACGGGGCGAACTGACCATCGGTTTTACGATGTGCGCCGCGTACAGCGTGCTGCCGACCTTCGCGCGCAGCTACGGCGCGGCCTTTCCGGAGGTCGCGCTGAATCTGCGCGAAGTGGTGTCGAACGATCTGGGGCCGCAGGTGCAGAACGCCCAGGTCGACGCGGCGATCATGGTGGCCGACGCGACGCCGCGCGGCCTCGCCGGCCGCACCGTGCTGGTCGAGCGCTTATGCGTGGTGCTGCCGCGCACGCACCCGCTCGCGCGGCAGCGCAAGCTGCACGCCGCGCAACTTGCGCACGAGCCGTTCGTGATCGCCGCGGAAGAAGTCGGTCCGGGCCTTCATGCAAGCATCGTCGGCCATTGCCGCAATGCCGGTTTCGAGCCGGACGTGCGCTTCGAAGTGCGCCTGCAGCAGACCGTATTGAGCCTCGTCGACGAAGGCGCGGGCGTCGCGCTGGTGCCGGAATCGATGCGCCGCGCGCAACTGGCGGGCGTGGTGTTCAAACCGCTCGCGGATGCGCCTACGATTTCCCAGGTGCTGGTGTGGTCGCAAGCGAACCGTAATCCGTGCCTTGCGCGCTTTCTGCAGATGGTGGGCGAGCCGCAGCCCGCACCGCTTGACGGCGGCCTGCATGCGCAGGCCGCATAGAGGACTGGCGCAAGTTCAGCCCGCGAAACGCCCGGCCGGCTGCGCACCGCGCTGCATGCGCTGCATCCGCTCGGCGAACGCACCGAACAGCAGCCCGATCACGCTCCACAGCAGCGCCTGCATGCCGAGCGCCGCGACGCGGAATTTCCACAGCACGACGGCCGGGAACGTGGCCGGCACTTCGTTGATGGCCGGCAAGCCGGTCTGCACCGCCGCGATGATCGCGATAAACAGCACGCCGGCCGCGATCGAGCCGTTCCATGCGCCGAGCCGCGCCACTGCATGGCGCCGCACCTTCATCGAAAACACCAGCGCGGTCAGCGAGATCGCGATCATCAGGAAGTACAGGCCGGTGCGATAGCCGATCGTGTCGGGATCGCCGACCGCCGGTGGATTCGGCGGATACTTGAGCGCCGGCACGATCGCGATCGCGACGAATGCGCCGAGCGCGAGCCATGCGGACAACGCGCGCGCGCTCAGCCGGCCGGCCCGGCCGTTAAGGTACGCAAAGGTCAGCGCGAAGAGCCCGCCGATTGCCGCCCCGTACGCGATGACGCCGGTCGCGAGACCGAGGCCCGCCTGCGTCGGACGGCTCACCAGTTCTTCTTCGTGTTCGTGCGCGTGGCCTTGCGCGGCTTCTTTGGCCTCGTCCGCCTTCTCTTCGAATGAAATGGCCTGATCGACCTGCGGCTCGCCGACCACGCGCGCGAACGCGAATGTGATCAGCCCCGCGGCGACGCCTGCGAGCATGCCGCGCACCAGCAATTTACCTACCATGTTCGGCTCCGCTCAGTGGCAGGGAAAGCCGAGCAGGTGACGGCCGTCGTGCACGAACTCATGCACGTACATGCCGGGAATCAGCGACGTCGCGCCTTGTTCGGCGCCGACGAAATACAGCACCAGCAACAGCAGCAAACCGCCGAACACGACCCACGGCAGCAGTTCGCGCAGCGGAATCGGCGTGGGTGCGGCGGCGGGCTCGAGCGCGTCGAGCGGCTTGAGGATGGTGTCGGTCATGACGGAGATCTCCTTGGGGATGCGCGCCCCGCTAGCGATAAAGGGAAAGCCACGAAGCTTGGGTCTGACTTCCGGGCCATACGAAGTGGCCGATTACAGTGGCGCGACCGCGCCGGACTTGCACCGGCTTCCGCGCTTCGGGTTGCGCTTATTCTACGCGCTAAACTGTGCCGCGCCAGCCAGCGCGCGGCATTTGCGCGGCGCGCGAAATATCGGAAACGGAAAATGCGGACACCCATGCACACACGGCTATTGCTGATGAGTCATGCGCCGAGCGCGGCACAGCGCAGCGGCCGGTTCGCCGGTCCCGACGAAGGACTCGACGCACGCGGCCTCGCTGCCGCGGCCGCATACGCGCAGCGCGCGCCGCTTGCAGGCGAACTTGCCAGCGCGGCTGCCACAGACTCGCCCGGCGGCACGGCACTGACGAGCCCCGCCGCCTGCGCGCGCGAAACCGCCGCCGCGCTAGGCCTGACCGCGAGCGTGTGCGATGCGCTCGCCGACACCGATTACGGCAACTGGCGCGGCCTGCGTGTCGCCGAACTCGCCGCGCATGAGCCGCAGGCGCTCGCAGCATGGCTGCGCGATCCGGCTGCCGCGCCGCCGGGCGGCGAATCGTTCGACGCGGTGCGGGCGCGCGTCGGCGCATGGCTCGACGCGTTGGCCGCGCCCGCCTGTACCGTGCCGGACCTCGCGGCCGGACGCGCGGTGATCGCCGTCACGCACGCGGCCGTGATGCGCGCAGCCATCGTCCACGCGTTGGGCAGCCCCTCCGCATGTTTCACGCAGATCGAAATTGCGCCGCTAACGACAGTCGAATTGCGCCATTCGGCTACGCGTGGCTGGACCTGGTGGCCGGCAACGGACCCCTCGCCCGAGGCGACGGCTTAGCCGTTGTGATGACGTCCGACGCCCCCGCCGACCGACCGCATCGATTTTTGTCCGCTTGCCGCCGCTTTTTTTGACGTGCGATAACACCACGGTTCCGACGTTTTCCGTTTCCGAGGCAACCCGATGGCTACGCTCGAAGCGTTCCGCTCCGTGCTCGACGACACGCGCACGCCCGAGATCATTCGCAATCACATCATCGATTCGCTGCAGTACGCGCTGCGCAATTACGGCCAGGTGTTCACGTCGAAAGAGGTCGAATGGCTGTCGACGTGGGACGACGCGCGAATTCCGCTCGCCGCCACCCGCGAGTTGCACAAGCGCACCGCCGAAAGCACCGGCTGACACAAGCAGAGCGCGAACCGGCGTATAGACATACGAAGCGGCGCGCGGCGTGTGTCAGACGCACACGTACACACCTGCTCAGGCAGTCCGCTCAGCCAGTCCGCTCACGCAGCTGGCCGATCGAGGCTATCGCCGCTCAGCCCGGGCATCAGCGAGCTGCCGCTGCGCGCGACGTCGAGCACCCGGCGCGCCGACTCGACGCCCGTCACCGGCAAACGCGCCGGATCGAGCAGACCGATCTGCACCAGCACCGACGCCTGATCCCAGTACACGTGCAGGTTGTCGATCTTCTCGCCGCGAAAGCGCACCACCGCCACCATCGCCACTTCGAAGTAGCGGCCAGTCGGTGCAACGCCGGGCAGCATCCAGTGCATATCGACATCGTGCGTGCAGCACAGCACGAACTCGTCGACCAGACGGTCGATGCCCACCGTGCGCGACACCGGCACCATCTGCGCATCGGCCGGCATCGAATTGACGAAATGCTCGTTATAGAAGCGCGTCAGCGATTCGCGGCCGATGCCACCCGTCATGGTCGGCACGTCGTTGAAGTACGGGTCGGGCACCATCGTGTCCATCAGCGCATCGAAGTCGCGCGTCACGTACTTGTGATACGCGTGCCGCTTCCACACGCGCTCGATCGCGAACATCGGGCCCATGGTTTTTTTCAGCAGCGCGAGCGAGCGTGAATACGCGAGACTCGCGGCGTTGTGGTCGTAAGCAGGCCCCGGCACGTTAAAGCGCTCGGCGCTGCCGTACGTGTACACCACCACGCCCTGCTGATATTCGAAGGCCGCGGCGATCTGCTTGCGCGTCTTCACCGGGTGCCGGTCGTCGTGACAGGCCACATGCAGCGCCAGCGGGCAGCGCACCGCGCGCGCTTCGGCCAGATGCGCGTCGAAGCCCGGCCCGCTGTAGGCCACCGCGCAATCGACGTCGGTGCGCGCCGCGGTCAGAAAAGCGAGCTTGCCGCCGAGCCCGTAACCGAGCACGCCAACCTTGCCCGCCTGCTCGCGCTGGTCGCGCACCGCTTCGAGCGTGGCATTGATGTCGTCGATCGCGAGATCGACGTCGAGACGGCGCTCGTAGTCGAGCGCAAGCTCCGGGCTAACACGCTCGACGTGGCCGTCGCGCGCCGCATGTGGCGCGCCGGCCGCCGCCAGCCGCCAGTACAGGTCGGGCACCACCACCAGGTAGCCCTCCTCGGCGTAACGCCGCGCCAGCGCCTTCACGTGCTCGTCGATGCCGAACGTGTCGTGCAGCAGCACAAGGCCCGGCGCCCCGTCGTGCGCGGGTCGTGCGGCATAGCCAATGAAGCTTTGGCCATGACTCGCGGCGATTTCAATCCAGTGTTGATCCATCTTGTTGTGACGCGCCCGTAGCGCGTGATTTACGGCCCATCACCGCTATAACGCCTCCGCACGGCGCTTATTCCGTCAAACCGAAAAAACCTCACGCCGCGCGCCGCGCTTGCGCGCGATCGCGCTAAATCAGTGCACGGCGCGCGGCGCGCACTGCTGCGGTGCAATAGGAAGCCCGCCTGGCCGCAGCGCGCGCCTTGCACCGCAAGGCCTTGCGCGATTGCTGCCGGATGGCATGGCGGTTGCTTTAAACGAGGCGCTGCCTGCAAGGGCGCAGGCAGCATCAGGTGTGAGCGCAACGATCGTCACGGGCGAGCGCAGCACCTGACACATTGGCGGCGCCGCCGGATGGTCCGGAACGCGCCGCTCACTGGTCGGGCAATGGCGTTCGACGTTCGTCGCATCGGGTTCGCAATCGGCAAACCCGGTTCGAGACACAACGGCACACGAACATCATGAGCAAACCCCGACTCGTCGTGATCGGCAACGGCATGGCCGGCATCCGTACGCTCGAAGAGCTGCTGACGATCGCCCCCGGCCACTACGACATCACCGTGTTCGGCGCCGAGCCGCATCCGAACTACAACCGTATCCTGCTGTCGCCGGTGCTGGCCGGCGAGCAGAACTTCGACGACATCGTGCTGAATCCGCTCGAGTGGTACGAGCAGAACGGCATTCAGCTGCACCTGGGC
>DATLOW010000038.1:0-29979 GCA_035536055.1 Paraburkholderia sp.
CGACACCGACGCGATCGTGACGATGCGGCCGCCCTGCTTCGCGCGCACCATCGGCATCGTCAGCGGATGCACGACGTTGTAGAACGCATCGAGGCCGGTCTCGATCACGATGTCCCAGTCTTCGTCGGTCAGCGCCGGAAATGCGGCATCGCGCGTCACGCCCGCGCTGCAGACGATGCCGTAGTACGCGCCGTGCGCGGCGACGTCCGCTTCGAGAAGCGCACGGCACGCGGCGCGATCGCGCACGTCGAACTGCAGCACGCGCGCGGCGCCGCCCTGCGCCGCAATGCCGGCGGTCACCGCTTCCGCTTCGCTGCGGCCGCTGCGGCAGCCCACCGTCACGGCAAAGCCGTCCGCCGCCAGTTGATACGCAATCGCGCGGCCGATGCCGCGGCTTGCGCCGGTAATCAGAACCCGCCGGCTCATGAGTCGTTGCTCCCTTCGATAAACGTCTGAAAATCGCTCGGCTGAAAAACCTTGATCACCGCGTCGGCGCAGCGCACGCCGTCGTGGTCGATCGTGCATTCGTACGCGCCGTGGCCTTCGGTGCTGCGCAGCACTTCCGTGACGTCGATGCGCAACGCCGCGCCGCGCGCGAACACCGGCACCTGCGCCGCGTAGCTGCGCGAGCCGTGCAGCACGCCGGGGCGGGCGCTGCCGCCGGCGCGCATCGCCAGCAGCGACACGTGCGCGGCGATCGCCTGCGCCATCAGCTCGATGCCGATCCACGCGGGCATCGCGCCAGCGGCATCCGCGTACCACGCGTCGGACTGCACGCGTGCATGCGCGGTCAGCGCGGCATCGCTGAAGGCGCTGACGCGCTCGATCAGCAACATCGTGCCGCGATGCGGCAGGATCGCTTCGATCGGCTCGAAAGCGGGTTCGACGGCCGCAGTCGCAGTGGCTTGTGTCGGCTCGGTCATGTGCGTCATCCGGCCAGGATCAGGCTGACATTGCTGCCGCCGAACGCGAATGAATTGCTCATCACGTGACGCGCAGCCGTGCGCTGCGGCAGATAGCGCTCGTTCTCGACCAGATCGAGCGACGGCAACGCCGGGTCGGCGGCGCCGTCCCAGCGATGGCGCGGCAGCGGCATCCGCTCGCGCGTCAGCGTCAGCCACGCGAAGCCGAGTTCGGTCGCGCCGGCCGCGCCCAGCTGATGGCCGGTGTACGGCTTGGTGCCGCTCGTCGCCACGCCGTCGGCAAAGACGCGCGCCATCAGATGCGCTTCCATGTGGTCGTTCTTGCGCGTGGCGGTAGCGTGCAGGTTCACGTAGTCGATCGCGCGCGGCGCGAGATTCGCGTCCTGCAGCGCGGCGCGCAGCGCGAGTTCGCCGCCCGCGCCCTGTGGGTCGGGCGCGGAGATGTGATGCGCATCGCTCGATTCGCCGGCGCCGATCAACGCGACCGGCCCTTCGTCGCGGCTCATCAGAAATACCGCCGCGCCTTCGCCGACGTTGATGCCGCAACGATTGACGCTCATCGGATTGGTGCGCGTCGCGCTGGTCGATTCGAGCGACGCGAAGCCCTGCACGGTCAGCTCGCATAGCGAGTCGACACCGCCCACCACCACCGCGTCGCACAGGCCCAGTTGCAGCAGCCGGCGCGCCGATACGAAGGCTTTCGCGCTCGACGTGCAGGCCGTCGAGATCGTAAACGCCGGGCCGTCGACGCCGAGCGCCGCGGCCGCGAACGGCGCCGCGGTGCCGATTTCCATCTGCGTGTAGTTGAAACCGTCGGGCAACGCGCCGGCCTGCGCGTGATGCACCAGCGCTGCTTCGGCTGCGTCGATGCCCGACGTGCTGGTGCCGAGCACCACGCCGATCCGCTGCCGGCCGTAGCGCTCGCGCGCCGCTTCGATCGACGGCGCGATCTGCGCGAGCGCGGCCAGCAGCAGACGGTTATTGCGGCAGTCGTAGCGTTTCAGCGCGGCAGCCGGCGCGATGTCGAGCGCGCCGCACACGCGGCCGACAAAGGCCTCGCCGACGCCGGTATGCAGCGTCGTCATACCGGGCGCGTGGCCGGCCGCGAGCGCCGCGGCGATCGACTCGACGTCGCCGCCGACTGCGTTGATCATGCCGAGCGCGTGCAGATAGACCCGCGGAAAAATCGTGGATGCGCTCATGCGGTTCTCCGTGAATTCGCCGGCATGCCGAGTGGCGCCAGCAGCACCGCCACCGCGATGCCGAGCGCCAGCGTCGAGCCGAAGCTGCGCAGCGCAGGCATCTCGCTCGCGCCGAGCATGCCGAACGACAGCAGCGTCGTCGCGGCGGACAGCAGCACGCCGGTCCACACCGCGCCGAGCTCCGCGTCCGCACGCAGACAGCCTTCGCGCAGGAACACGGCGTAGTTCGCGCCGACGCCGAGCACCAGCATCAACGCGAGGCAATTGAACAGATTGAGCGGCACGCGCGCATAGCCGAACACCGCGAGCGTGACGAGCACCGCCAGCAGCACCGGCAGCGTCACCGCGATGCCGCCGCGCACGCCGTAGCGGAACATCAGCAGCAACAGCACCAGCACGAGCGCGCCGGCGAGCCACAGTGCGCTGTCCACCCGGTAGGCGCCGAACAGTTTCGATACGCTGGCCGCCTTGTCGACGAACACCACGCCCGGCGATGCGTGCGCCAACGCGCCCAGCTGCGGCAGATTGTCGTTCGTCACGCGGCGCGGAATCACCAGCGCCGCGTAGTCGTTTTGCGGCGTGTGCGTGGCGCCGAGCCACAGATGGCGGAACGGCTGCGCCCACGGCGCGGCGAGCCAGTGCTCGACCGTCAGCGGTGCGGTGTCGGTCGACTGCCGGTAGGCGGCGAGCCATGCATCCGCGACATCGTCGCGAAAGCCGGCTTCGATCAATGTGGCGCGCAATTTGGCCGGATCGTCGAATACGCGCTTCGCGAGCAAGGCGCGGTCGGCCGCCTGCTGCTGCGTCGACGGCACGAACGACGACACCGACTGCCAGCCGTCCACCGCCGCCGCGCCGGTCAGCGCATCGAGCTGCGTGCCCAGCCCCTGCGCACGCTGCAGCACCGCGTCGGGCGTCGCGCCGCGCACCACGAAGAACTGCGCGGTGTTGTCGACGCCGATCGCCGCGCGAATCTGATTTTCCTGCGCGGCGAGCGCCGGATCGCGCTGGATCAGCAGATGGATGTCGTCGTCGCTGGTCAGGCGCAGCCAGCCGGGCGCGGCGAGCACCAGCAGCAGCACGGTCAGCCCTACCGCGCGGCGGCCGCCGAGCACGGCGTGCCAGCGCTCGAGCAGGCGCGCCGCCGCATCGAACAAATGACGCCGACCGTGCTTCAGCGCGCGCGACAGCAAGGCGGGGAGCAGCGTCAGCACGGACGCGAACGCCGTGCAGATGCCGACGATCGCGAAGCATGCGATCTGCCGCAACGCGGGAAACGGCACCCACGCGAGAATCGCATAGCCGAGCAGGCTGGTTGCGAGCGCAACCGTCAGCGCCGGACGCACCGCGCGCGCGCCGCGGCGCGCGTCCCAAGGCGTTTGCGCGTTGCGCGCCGTGCCGAGCGTGACGACGAAATACTGGATCGAGTAATCGACGGCCTCGCCGATCAGGCTCGCGCCGAACACCAGCGTAACCAGATGCAGCTTGCCGAACACGAGCAATGTGGCGGCCAGCGCGCAGACGATGCCGAGCGCCGTCGACACAAAACCGAGCAGCAGAAACCGCGGTGAACGAAACACCCACAGCATCAGCAGCGCGATGCCGCACGCGGACGCTACACCGATCAGATGGACGTCGCGTTCCGCACTGCTGCGCGCCGCCTGCGCGTAGAACACCGCGCCGGTGCGCGCCAGCGTCACGTCGGGGAATTGCGTCTTGAGCTGCGCGGCGCCGCGCTCGCTGGCGGCCAGCACCGCCTGCTCGAGCGGCGCTTCGTAAGCGGAACCCGGCAAGCTCGCCACCACCAGCACGCTGGTCGCGGCGCCGTGATGGGCGACCAGCAGGTTGTCTTCGATCGACAGGTTCGACGTCGCGAGCGGCAGCCCGGAGAGCCAATGCTCGAGCCAGCCGAACGGGTCGTCGGCAAGCTGCGTGGCGAGCGGGCCGCGCAGCGGGTTGTACAGGCGCTCGGCGAGCGCGTCGTGCAGCGAGTATGAAGCACTGGACAGCGCCGTGCGGTCCGCCGGTGTCAGCAGGCCGAAACGGTATGGCTGATAGAGCGCGCCGACTTGCGACAGATCGAATGGCGGCAACTCGGCGGTCACCGAGTGGAATGCGCCGCTCGCCTTCAGCGTAGCGGCCAGCTGTTTCGCCGCGGCCTTTGCATGCGCCGCGTCGCGACTGGTCGCGACGTAGACGGTGCGATCGCCGAGCGCGGCCGCGAGCCGGTCGACGGCCTGCTCCGCGACCGGATCCGCTTCGGTTTGCGGCAGCAGCTCGAGCAGGTTGGTCTGCAGCGGTGAGCCGCCGACGAAGCGCCATCCGCAATACAGCACAGCCGCCAGCGCGAGCAACAGCCAGGCGGCACGAATGCCCCAGCGTTGCCGCGTCAGCCGTTGCTGTGCCAATAGCTGCATTACGAAGCTCCCAAAAGCGCGCGCTCGGCCGGCGTCAACTGGTCGACCGCGGTGCTGCCGGTGAAGTCGAGTTGCGTCACGTCGCCGTTCGCAAGCGTGATGCGCAGGGTCTGCAAATACGCGCCGCCGCTCATCTGCAGCGTTTTGATCGACTGCGCGAGCTGCGGCTGGTTCGGCGTCAGCTTCATCTGCCAGTGCTCCGGCGTGCCCTGCGCCGCGACGTCGAATTGCGCATACAGCGCCGACAGGTCGCCGCCGAGCATCGCGCGCATCATCTTCGACACCTGCGCGACGCCTTGCGCGCCGTTCGCGTGCGACGTGCCTGCGGCTTGGGTGCGCTGGCCGTCGGCGTTCAGTTCGGTCACGCCGGCGTCGCCGATCACGTAGGTGGTCTTGTACGGCGTATCGATCTGCCAGACCACACCGCGCTCGCGATAGAACAGCAGCGAACCGGTGCTGACGAGCGGCTGACGCATCGCGGACAGGGTCTGGGTCTGCCTGAACTGCGCGCGAATGCCTTTGACCTGCCCAAGCCGCGATGCGACCGCCGACACCAGCGCAGGATTGCCCGCGGTGGCCGCGGCCGCGGCCGCGGCGCTGCCGGCCGACGGCGCCGCGGCGTTCGCACTGGCGGGCCATACGCCGAGTGCGACGCCGCCGCATGCTGCGGCAAGCGTTGCGGCGCCGGTCAAAACCGTTGCGGCGGCAAGCTTGTGCGTGCGGCGCTTTACCGTGCCCATGCGCGCTCCAGCTTTTCGAAGACGACCGGCGGCGACACGAATTGCAACTCCTGGCTCACCGCATCGACGGCTACCTGAATCGTGTAGCCCTTCGTCAGGCGCACGCCGGACGCGCAATCGACGATCTCGTAGCCGATCTTCAAACGGTTCTCGTATTCGAGCAGCTGCGCGCGCACCTCGAGCTGCTGACCATAGGTGGCCGGCCGCACGTACTTCAGATGCGCCTCGACAATCGGCCACAGATAGCCGGACTCGCGCATCTGCAGATAGTCGTAGTCGAACGCGCGCAGCAGCGCGGCGCGGCCGATCTCGAAGTACTTCAGGTAGTTGCCGTGCCAGCAGACGTTCATCGCGTCGACGTCGTGGAACGGCACTTCGACGAGACCGCTGGCGGTCAGGACGGGGGTCGGTTTATCGGGCGCGTTCATTGGGCGCCTCCTTGTGCCGCGCTTGATGCGGCTCGCTGTGGCTCAATGTGCGGCGCGGTGTGTGGCTCGCTGTGCAGCTCGCTCTCAGGCCAAGCGGTCGGCGCGCCGTCAGGCCCGATCAACGCACACGCGGCGATCTGCGCCGTCAGCGCGCGCAACTCGTGTTCCAGCGCGCGGTCTTCCGCGACGAACGGCGAGATCGCCTCGACACGCCTGGTAAACGCCTCGAGCGGCGCGGGCACCGGCGTATCCGCCGCACCGCGCACGCGCAGCCGCAGCGCCTGCACTGCCGCCAGCGTATGCGCGGCAGCCACCTGCTCGGTCAACTCGAGCACACGCAGGCAGTCGCGCGCGGCGATCGTGCCCATGCTGACCTTGTCCTGGTTGTGCGATTCGGTCGAGCGCGAGAACACGCTTGCGGGCATCGTCAGTTTCAGGGCTTCCGCCGTCCACGCCGACGACGAAATCTGCACCGCCTTGAAGCCGTGATTGATCGGCGCGCGTTCGTCGGTCGCGCCGCTCAGGTTGCGCGGCAAGCCGTTGTTGAATTTTTCGTCGACCAGCAGCGCGAGCTGACGGTCCATCAGGTCGGCGAGATTCGCGACCGCGGTTTTCAACGCGTCCATCGCGAACGCGATATGGCCGCCGTAGAAGTTGCCGCCGTGCAGCACGCGTTCGCTGTCCGGGTCGACCAGCGGATTGTCGTTCGCACTGTTCAGCTCGTTTTCGACGTCGCGCCGCACCCAGGACAGCGCATCGCGCGCCACGCCGATCACATGCGGCGCGCAACGGATCGAATAGCGGTCCTGCAGCCGATGTCCCGGCGTATCGGCGCGGCCAGCCAGATCCGCGCGGATCAGCGCAGCGGCTTCGGCCTGGCCGGCATGCGGTTTGGCTGCGAAGATCAGCGGATCGAAATGCGCGGCGCGGCCGTCGAGCGCGACCGTCGCGACCGCGGTCAGCCGCGCGGCGACGCGCGTCAGATGCTCGGCGCGGGCAAACGCGAGACACGCGAGGCCGGTCATCACCGCGGTGCCGTTCATCAGCGCGAGGCCTTCTTTCGGGGCGAGCGCGAGCGGCGCGTGGCCGAGTTCCGCCCAGACGCCGCGCGCGTCGCGCAGCGCGCCGCCGAAGCTCACGTCGCGCTCGCCGACCAGCGCTGCCGCCACATACGACAGCGGCGTCAGATCGCCGCTCGCGCCGACCGAGCCTTCGGATGGGATGCGCGGCAGGATGCGCCGGTTGATCAGGTCGGCGAGGCGTTCGAGCAGCACCGGGCGCACGCCCGATAGTCCGTAGGCGAGCGAGTTGAGCCGCGCGGCGATCACGGCGAGCGTTTGCGCGTCGTCCAGATACGCGCCCATGCCGCAGCCGTGATAGCGCGTCAGCTGCAGCGGCAACGCTTCGACCAGCGCCATCGGCACGTCGACCACGCAGGCTTCGCCATAGCCGGTGTTGACGCCGTAGACGGTTTCGCCGGCCGCCAGATGGCGGCGCAGAAACTCGGCGCCGCGCTCGATGCGCGCGCGCCAGGCCGGATCGTTGGTCAGCGCGACGGGCGCGCCGTGGGCGATTGCGACTACTTGTTCGATCGTCAGGTGGCGGTTGCCGATTACGACGGGTGCTGCGCCGGTTTGCGGCGCAGTGGCGCGGAGCGGTTGCGACGGGGCGTTGGCCTGGGCGTTGGCCTGGGCGTTGGCTTGTAGGTTGGC
The DNA here is from genome assembly GCA_035536055.1 of Paraburkholderia sp. Lineage (GTDB taxonomy): Bacteria > Pseudomonadota > Gammaproteobacteria > Burkholderiales > Burkholderiaceae > Paraburkholderia. Next base: position 7,423 of record DATLOW010000038.1, read on the forward strand.
GCGCGCGGTCGCCTGTGGATGCGCTTGCCCGCCATCTTGCGTCGCGGCTTGCGCGCCGCCGGCGCCGGCGTCGCCGATCAGGTCATGCTCGGCCATTCGCTTCTCCATTGGACTGCGCCGGCGCGCGCGCGATATCCCGCCGTGCCTGCGCGGCGCGCGCGGGGCGCGCCCAGAAATCGTAGAAATTGAACCACTGGTAAGGCGCCTTGCGGCAGTAGTATTCGAGCCGCTGCGCATAGCGCTGCGTCCACGCGGCAAGCTGCTCGGCACGCGCGGCGCGCGGCAGTTCGATACGCTGCGCGAACGACTCGAAATACACGCGGTAGCCGCCGCGCTCGCGCAAACAGAAAAACAGATACACCGGGCAGCCAAGCGCATGCGCAAGCACGTACGGCCCTTGCGCGAACGGCGCGCTCGCGCCGAGAAACTGCACATCGGTCGTGCGGCCCGATTCGCTGGCGGGCACGCGGTCGCCGACGATCACCAGCAATTCGCCCGCGTCGATGCGCTCCTGCATCAGCATCGAGGTCTGCGGGCCGAAGTCGCTTACTTCGACGAGGTGCTGCCCGAAACGCTCGTTGGCCGCGGCCAGCACGCTGTTGAAGCGCCGCGCGTGCTCGGTGTAGACGATCGCCGTCACTTTCGCATAGGCGCCGCGCGTGGCGAGCGCGCGCATCATTTCGAGGTTGCCGAGATGCGCGCCGATCACCAGTGCGCCGCGGCCGCTGCGGGCCAGCGTTTCGAAGGTGGATGGGTCGTCGAACGCGATGTCGTCGGTGCTGACGCGGCCGGACCATGCGGCGAGCTTGTACAGACCCGCCTGTGCAAAGGCGAGCATTTGGCGGTACGCGGAGCGCCAGCCGGGGCGCGGTGTGTGGCCGTCAGGCGTCGCGTTCGCCAGATGCGTGAAATATGCGTGCGAAGCAGCGCGCGCGGCACGGCCGGTCAGCAGGAAGTACGCGACGATCGGGTGCAGCCATAAACCGGTGAAACGCAAGCCGAACAGACGGCAGCTCAATGCGAGCGTCTGCATGCCGAGACGGCTGCCGCGCTCGGCGATGCGCGACCAGTTGCGGGGGTGGTCGGAGTGCGGGGTGCTGGTGTTGGTGCAGGCGCTGGCGCTGGCGTTGGTCGCGACGCTTGCATCAGCACTTACACCCGACTTCGCATTTGCTTCACGCCGACGCGTCGCGCCGAACCCATCGCCATCGTCGCGACCCGCGGCGTCGCCATCCTTATCGCGGTGCATCGCAACCGGCACGCCCGCATCGCGCGGCATCAGCTTGTGCGCGAGCAGCATCGGCAAGCGCCACAGCATACCGAACACGAGCCGCGTGTGGCTGCGCGAAATCCGCACGTTGTCCCACAGCACGTCGAAATGCGACACGCCGTCCGCTGCATAGGTGACGCGCGTCGCGATCGAGCGAAACGCCACGCGCCGCCAGTACAGACGCACCAGAATCTCGATATCGAAGTCCATCCGGCTCGGCAACGCAACGCGCTCGAGCAGCGCGCATGCGGCATCGAGCGGATAGAGCCGGAAGCCGCACATCGAATCGCGGATCGTCAGCGACACCGTTTCGATCCACACCCACACGTGCGTCAGATAGCGCCCGTATAGCCGCGCTTTCGGCACGCTCGCGTCGTACACCGGCCGGCCGATGATCACCGCGGCCGGCGCCGCGTGCGCCGCTTCGATAAAGCGCGGCACATCGGCGGCATCGTGCTGGCCGTCGGCGTCGATCTGCAATGCGTGCGTGAAGCCGGCGGCGCGCGCGGCACGCAAGCCGGCCATTACCGCCGCGCCTTTGCCGCCGTTTACCGGCAGCCGCAGCAGCGTCATCTGCGGCGCGTATCGCGTGTGCAACGCGGCCAGCGTCTGTTGCGTCGCGTCGTCGCTGCCGTCGTCGACGACGAAGATCGGCAGCCCATGCACCGCAAGTCGCGCGAGCGTGCCGCCGATCGCCTCCTTGTGGTTGTAGATGGGAATCACGATGCACGCGTGCAGGCTCATGCGCGCTCCCGATAGACGATCACGCCCGTGGCGCAATCGCGCTCGCCGAGACGGTACGCGAACTGCACGCGGCGGCGCGCCGCGTCGTGCGACAGCCTCAGCGCCAGCAGTGCGCCGGGCCGCACCGGCGCGGTGAATTTCAGGCGCTCGATCGACGCCAGCTCGCGCACCCCGGGCACGTGTTCAGCCGCGAAGCGAATCGCCCAGTCGAGCTGCACGATGCCCGGCAGAATCGGCGTGCCCGGAAAGTGCCCGGCGAAATGCGCGAGTGTCGGCGGCACGCGCAGCTCGTAGTGGAACTCGTTGCCGCGGCGCGCTTCGGCCAGCACTTCGGCGCTTTCAGCGCGCGGCTCGAACGTGGCGGCGAGCGCCGCGGCCGGCAGCTTGCCGCGCACGTCGAACGGCAGCGCAATACGAAAGCGCCAGCGGCGCGGCAGCACCACGGCGTCGACATAGTCGGCCAGGTGCCGGTGCAAGGTTTTGGCGAGCGCGATGCGCCCTTCGCTGCACAGCGCCGCGCTGCCTGCGTCGGTCAGCGCGACCACCGCGCCGACACGCTCGCGCGACGCGCCCGCAAGCAGCACCGCCGCTGCCTGCGCAACATACGGATGCAACGCGAGGCGCGCCTCGAGCTCGGGCAGCGACACGCGCTTGCCGTCGAGCTTCACGATGCGGTCGAGCCGGCCGAGCAGATTGAAGCGGCCGTCGGCGTCGAATTGCACGGCGTCGTCGGTGCGATGCCAGGCGTCGTGGCCGAGATGCGGCGAGCGTACTTCGAGCGCGCCGTCTTCGGCACGCCGCGCTTCGATGCCGGCGAGCGGCCGCCATGCCGCCGTGTCGCTCTGCCGGCGCGATGCGATGCCGCCGGTTTCGGTGCTGCCGTAAATTTCGGTGGGCGCGGCATCGAATGCACGCGCGTAGTCGAGCGCGGCTGCATGCGCGAGCGGACCGCCGGACGAAAAAAACGCGCGCGGTACCGGCCGCAGCGTCGCAAAGCCCGGCAATGCAGGCCAGCGCGACAGTTGCGCGGGCGTCGATACGACCACCGTCGCGCCGTATGCGTCGATGCGCGCCTGCAGTTGCTGCGGCTCGCCGACCGCGCTGCGGTCGAACGCGCGTCCGGCCGCCAGCGGCCACAGCACGCGAAACAGCAAACCGTAGATGTGCCGGTGCGGCACGCTCGCCAGCACGGTCGCATCGCTGAGCAATGCGCCCCATTCGCGCTCGAGCGTGTGGACTTCGGCATCGAATTGCGCGAGCGTCTTGTGCACCGGCTTGGGCGCGCCGCTGCTGCCCGATGTGTACAGCGTGAGTCGCGCGTTGCGCTCGATCGCGCCGAAACCGGGCGCGAGGTCCGACGCGGCGAGACGCTCGGCTTCGAGCGCCTGAAGGTCTGCGTCAGTCAGCACCGCATCGTAGGCGCCGGCGAGGTCGGCAAGGTAGCCGGGCGTGGCGTTGGCCGGAATCACCGGCTCTTTACCGCATGCGAGCAGCGCAAACAGCGCAGATGCAAAGTCGAAGGTATCGTCGATACACAACGCGTAGCGTTGCTGCGCAGTGCCTGTGCGGTACACGTGCGCCGCGATGGCGAACACGCGCGCGCGAAATGCGGCGAAGTCGAGCGTCATGCCGCGGCCCGCGTCGCGGCAGACCGGCGTTTGCAGCGAGCGCGCGCCGTGCAGCAATTCGTGCAGCGCGATCATGCCGCCTCCGAGCGCGCCGCGCGCGGCAGCACCACCAGGTATCGCCAGACGATCTCCGCCAGCAGCAGCACACCGACCAAGCCGTACGCGATCGCGCCGTTATACAGCGACCACGCATCGCGCGGCCAGTACAGCGCGGTGTACAACGAAAACGCACCGTTCAGCACGAAGAACGCGCACCATACCTGCGTGACGTGACGCGTATAGCGGATCGCCGGCGCGCTCAACTGCGGCGTGCGGATGCGCGCGAACTTCTCGACCATCGACGGCCCGCGCACCAGCGTCGCGCCGAATGCGATCAACAGACCGAGATTGACCAGCGACGGATAGATGCGCAGCAACAGTTCGCTATCGGTCGCGACGATCGCCGCCGAACCGCAGCCGAGCAGCGCCGCGATGCCCCAGTCGATCGGCGAAAAACCCTTCAACGAAGCGGCAAACGCGCCGCTGCCCGCAAACCGTTGCAGGCACAACAAACCGAACAGCATGCAGCCGACGTAGCGCGGCGTATCCCAGCGCCACGCGCACAGAATCACCAGTGGGTACGCGAGCTTCGCCGCGATGCCAAGCGCGCCGCCTGCCCAGCGCCGTACGGCGCTGCCGGCTCGACGCGGGCGCGGCCGATCGGCGCTCATCAGCCCTGTGCCGCCAGCAGCGACTCGACCGCGACGATCACGTCGCCCACCGTGCGCACCGATTTGAATTCTTCCGGCTTGATGCGGCGGCCGGTCATTTCCTGCAGCTTGATCGCGAGGTCCACCGCATCGATGCTGTCGAGATCGAGTTCTTCGAACAGATGCGCTTCGGGCGTCACGCGCTCCGGCTCGATCGCGAAGTTCTCTTTGAAGATCGCGCGGATGCGTTCCAGAATCTCTGCGTCGGTCACGGTCTACTCCCCTTTCTTTGTTGTTTCGTTGCCGGCTTGCACCGGTTCGCGCTGGCTCGCCACCAGTGCCGCCAGCGTATTGATCGAGCGAAAGTGCTCGCGCGTGCTTTCGTCGTTCGCCGCGATGGTCAACTGATAGTGGCGGCGCAGCACGATGCCGATCTCGAGCGCGTCGATCGAATCGAGGCCCACGCCGTCGGTGGCGAACAGCGGCGCATCGTCGTCGATGTCGGCGGGCGTCAGGTCTTCCAGATCGAGTGCGTCGATCAGAAGCTGTTTGATCTCAAGCTTTAAAGAATCCATAGTCGAACAGATGCTGAGTAATGTGAGCTTCGATCGCGCTCGTGACATGGCGCGCCGCGATTGCAGCGGGCACGTCGTGCACCGCGAATTCGTCGACGCCGCGCGGCGCCAGCACGTTGACGCGCATGTGAAATGGCCGCGGCGGCACGTGGTACCAGCGCATCCCTTTGGTGAAGGCCGGCGGATCGCAATCCATCAGCACCGGCAGGATCGGCGCATGCGTATCGAGCGCCATATACGCGAAGCCGCGCGAAAACGCATGCAGCCGGTTGCGCGCCGGGCTGCGCGTGCCTTCGGGAAAAATGATCAGCGTGTAGCCGGCCGCCAGCTGGCGCGCGCCGGCTTCGACCAGCGCGAGCGGATCGGAATTGCTGACATACTCGGCCGCCCGCACGATGCCCCAGAACACCGGGTTGCCCCAGTGCGCGCTTTTGACGACGCAGCAGGCGCGCGGTGTAAGCGACAGCAGCACCATCACGTCGAGCCAGGTCGGATGATTCGCGACGACGATCGTCGCGCGCCGCGCCAGCAGCGCCTCTTCGCCCGTCGTGGTGAGCTCCATCACGCCGATGTGACGCAGCACCCAGACCAGCGCGCGAAAGTACACGTGAATCAGCTCGGATACCGAACGTTGCCGCGATGCGCGATGCGGCCACAGTGCAACCAGCGGAAACGCGAGCAGCGAAAACGCCAGCCCGCACAGGCCGAATGCCACGAAGCTCATGCCGGTAGCGATGAGCCGCCAGTAGTAATCAAGCCGGGCCGTCATGCCATTGCCACTCCCATAACGCAGCACCGCGACGCCACTGCGCAGCGCCGCGCGTGTCGAGACAGTACTGCAGCGCTTCGCCCTGCGTCGCGAACGATGCGCGCGCAGCCAGTCCGGCCCCGGTCTGCGGATGCGACGCCGAGTCGGCGGTCGACACTGCGCACGACAGCCGGCCCTGCGCGGTGCTCGCGTCGAGCAGCAGCGCCAGCGCGCCGCCCGGCACTTCGTCTTCGACCGCGCCGTAGGCGGTGTCCGCGGGTTCGTCTGCGTAGACCAGCAGCAGCGGCGTGGCCGGCTCGGTCGCGTATTGCGCATGCGCCTCGAGCAATCCGTAGCCGAGCGTTTCCGCGCCTGCCGACAGCGCGCTGGCCGCCGAGCGGTCGGCGCGCGCAATGCCGAACACGCCGGTCATCGCATTGAGCACCGACAGGCTGAACGCGGTCGGCGAAACCGGCTCGCCGGCGCTGATCGAACGCAGTATTTCGGTCGTGCGACGCAATTCGCCGTGCCGCGATGCGAACAACACGCGCACCTGAGCGCGGTCGGCCGCGCAATCGTGCGCGACCTTCAGTGCAATGCGCGACAAACTGCTCAGACGGCGCCGCACCATCGGCTCGATAAAGCCGATATCGGGGGCGGCGGCTGCGGCGACAGGCCAGGAAGACCAGCGAGCAACCGGAATAGTCCAGTGCAGATTGGGCATATCGGTGTTCGCGCATACGGGGCTGCTAGTGCCTGAAAAAAGGTGCGTATGCCGGCGGCGACTGCTGCTGCTCTTGCACCTTCTTCTGGAGATCAGATCGCCGGTCAGGAGGCCCGTCTTTTATCCGGTTTAGCGATGTAACGGCACTTTGCGTCGTTTATTTAGGGCGCGGTTCGCCAAACCACTCTGTATTGTGTGGCCGTGCTGCTTCCGACCGCCCGAAATCATACTGAACATTCTTAAATAAATCAGCCAGGAAAGACGTATCCAACTGTATCCGTGTCCGATCCGTGACCGGAAAAATCACCGCAATCGTACGCTGCGCGGGCCGTCACGAAAATCGGATGAAATTCGCGCGGGCAGCGTCGTGCTGCGCCGCCGCATCGCACGCGATACTCGCGTGGCGCGCTAAAAGACGAGGCCATCGCGGCGGTTTTGCAATGAAATGTCTTTGTTAGCTGCCCACACGAACGAAATCGCGACAAAACCGGGCTGGCGCGCAAACTGCCATGCTATAATCCGCCGCTCATTGGGGAGTAGCCGCCCCGCCGGTGCACCGCGCAAACGGTCGATTTTTCAGATCTCGTTTGCGTTCGGCGCGCACACACGGCGGGGGCGTCTGTCAACAAACTTGGCTGCGTGCGGCCATGGCAGACGCAGCCTCTGGCCTGGCGAGACCGATGATTCATTGCGCGCCGCAACAGGGCCCGGCGCGCGATGGATCGTCGCTCGCTCATATCCGGCCCGGGGAAATCAATCAAACGTGGATCAAGCTCTTCTTATCTCGACCGGCGCGGTCGCGCTCGCCGAGATCGGCGACAAGACACAACTCCTTTCGCTGGTCCTCGCCGCCCGCTATCGCAAACCGCTGCCGATCATTTTCGGCGTACTGGTCGCGACGCTGGTCAACCACGCGGGCGCCGGCGCGCTCGGTGCGTGGCTCGGCTCGCTGGTCACGCCCACCGTGATGCGCTGGGCGCTGGCCGCGTCGTTCGTCGGCATGGGGTTATGGATCCTGGTGCCCGACAAGCTCGACGATGAAGAAGCCAAGACCAATCGCTCGCACCTCGGCGTGTTCGGCGCGACGGTCGTCACGTTCTTTCTCGCGGAAATGGGTGACAAGACGCAGCTCGCGACCGTTGCGCTTGCGGCGCGCTTTCATGATTTCTTCGGCGTGGTGGCCGGCACCACGCTCGGCATGATGATCGCCAACGTGCCGGCGATTCTGCTGGGTGACCGCTTCGCGCATAAGCTGCCGACCAAGCTGGTGCATGGCATCGCGGCAGTGTTGTTCGTCGTGCTCGGCGCGCTGGCGCTGTTCGGCGTCGGGTTATGAGCGCGGCGGCGCGCCGCTGGCGGCGCCATGAGTGCGCGGCGGCCGGCCCAGCTGCAGCGCGATGGCGGCCGGCAGCGCGCTCGATGCGCGGCTACTGCACCGTCTTGGCCGCCGACGCCGGCACCGCCGGCGCGGCGGCGCCAGCCGCCATTTCGTTCGGCGCCGCAGCCGCGCCGTGGCCGTCGAGCGGAATCTTCACCGTCCGCACGACGCCGTTGCCGAGCGGAAAATCGGCCAGCGCGCTTTGTGCGAGGAACGGCATCGCGTGCACCAGCGATGAATCTTCGCTCGCGCTGCGCGCCGTGACGTTGTAGAGCTCCTTGCCGCTCGCCCGGTCGGTCATGCGGATGCCGAGCATCTGCGTATAGACCGGGTAGCTTTGCGTGACGTAGCCGCCGCCGTACGGGCCCCACGGGCCCCACGGCCCCCAGCCGCCCCAGCCATACGGGCGGCCCCATGCATAGGGACCCACCCACGGGTCGTAGTAATAGGCAGGCGTCGACGTCACCGCCATGTCCGTGCGGGTGCCGTAAGCAATCGCAACCAGATAGTGCGCGCGGTCCGTGTCGACCTGATGGAATGCATGCGTGGCCAGCGCGTTGGCGACGACCCGCTCGTAAGTGGCCTGCTCGATGCTCGTCTGTTGTGCGCTGCTGCGCTGGAACGCGTAAGTGCGGGTGGCGTCGCTGCCGCCGTCCCAATCGGAGAATGCAGTAACCTGGGTGGTCACGTAAGACGTGCAGCCGGCCAGCAGCGTGGCCAGCGCCGCCAGCGTCACGATGACGGGGCGGGTCCAACGTTCGAGCTTCATGGTCGTTCCTCTTCTTTTGCTATCACCGCCCGCGCACGCCGCGCAGGCGGCCCGATAATACGCTGACCGGCCAATCAGGTAAAAAGTTCTGGCCGCAGACGCGCCGCGCCTTTGCTCTTACAATGGGTCGACCAGCCCCGCCCGCACGCCGCGCGAGCGGGCTTCAACGCTCTTCATTTTCCTCCGACCATGGCCGATACCGCTACGCCCAACGTGATCCGCCGCGCCGATTACGCGCCGCCCGCTTTCCTTATCGATACCGTCGCGCTGGAGTTCGATCTCGAGCCCGAGCGCACTGTCGTCAAGAGCACGATGCGCGTGCGCCGCAACCCGGACGCCGCGCGCGCCGCGCACCTCGAGCTGATGGGCGAGCAGCTCGAATTCGTCAGCGCCACGCTCGACGGCAAGCCGTATGCGGCGACGCGCACTCATGAGCACGGCCTGAGCGTCGACGGTGTGCCCGATGCGTTCGAACTCACGCTGACCGGCATCTGCAATCCGGCGGCCAATACGACGCTGTCCGGGTTGTATGTATCGAGCGGTAATTTCTTTACGCAGTGCGAGGCCGAAGGGTTTCGCCGCATCACGTGGTTTCTCGACCGGCCCGACGTGATGGCCACCTACACCGTGACGCTGCGCGCCGACAAGGCCGCCTGTCCGGTGCTGCTGTCGAACGGCAATCTGATTGAACAAGGCGATCTGCCCGATGGCCGCCACTTCGCGCGTTGGGAAGATCCGTTCAGAAAACCGAGCTATCTGTTCGCGCTGGTGGCGGGTAAGCTGGTTGCGCTCGAAGAGCGCATCAAGAGCGGCTCGGGCAAGGAAAAACTGCTGCAGGTGTGGGTCGAGCCGCATGACCTCGACAAGACCCGCCATGCGATGGATTCGCTGATCAATTCGATTCGCTGGGACGAGCGGCGCTTCGGCCTCGAGCTCGATCTGGACCGCTTCATGATCGTCGCGGTCAGCGATTTCAACATGGGCGCGATGGAGAACAAAGGCCTCAACATCTTCAATACGAAGTACGTGCTCGCGAACCCGGAAACCGCAACCGACACGGATTTCGCGAACATCGAAGCGGTGGTCGGCCATGAGTATTTCCATAACTGGACGGGCAACCGTGTGACCTGCCGCGACTGGTTCCAGTTGAGCCTGAAGGAAGGCCTGACGGTGTTCCGCGATCAGGAATTCTCCGCCGACATGGCCGGCGGCAATCAGACCAACAGCAACGACGGCAGCGACGCCGCGGCGCGCGCCACCAAGCGCATCGAGGACGTGCGGGTGCTGCGCCAGATGCAGTTCGCCGAAGACGCCGGCCCGATGGCACACCCGGTACGGCCGGAAAGCTACGTCGAGATCAACAACTTCTACACGATGACAGTCTATGAGAAAGGCTCGGAAGTCGTGCGGATGTACCAGACACTATTCGGCCGCGACGGCTTTCGGCGCGGCATGGACCTGTACTTCAAGCGGCACGATGGACAGGCGGTGACCTGCGACGATTTCCGCCATGCGATGGCCGATGCGAATGGGCGCGACCTCGCGCAATACGAGCGCTGGTATAGCCAGGCCGGTACGCCGCGCGTGACGGTCGTCACCGCTTACGATGCGGCGCAGCGGCGCTACCGCGTGACGCTGACGCAAGGCTACGGCGACGCATCGCCGGCGGCACGCGAAACGCAGCAGGGGCCGCTGCTGATTCCGTTTGCGATCGGCCTGATCGGCGCGGATGGGCGCGATCTGCCGCTCAGGCTCGAAGGCGAACCGCAGGCCAGCGCGGCGACCACGCGCGTGCTCGAATTCAGCGCCGCCGAGCAGACCTTCACGTTCGTCGACGTCGCGGAAAAGCCGCTGCCGTCGCTGCTGCGCAATTTCTCGGCGCCGGTGATCGTCGAATACGACTACACAGGCGACGAACTCGCGTTCCTGCTGGCGCACGACAGCGATCCGTTCAACCGTTGGGAAGCCGGCCAGCGACTCGCGACACGCGAACTGCTGACGCTGGCCGACCATGCGGCGGCCGGCGCGCCGCTGCAGATCGACGCGGCCGTGGTCGACGCGTTCGGCCGCGTGCTCGCCGACGAAACGCTGTCGCCGGCGTTTCGCGAACTGGCGCTGATGCTGCCTTCCGAGACATACCTTGCCGAGCAGATGGCCGAATCGAATCCGGCGGCCGTGCATCGCGCGCGGCAATTCCTGCGCAAGCGGCTCGCCAACGCGTTGCGCGACCAGTGGCTCGCGCTTTACGAGCGCCATCAGACGCCCGGCGACTATCAGGCGACGCCTGAAGCGTCGGGCCACCGCGCGCTGAAGAACCTCGCACTCGCCTACCTCGCCGAGCTCGACGATCCGCGCGACGCGGTGCGGCTCGCAGCGGCGCAATACGCGGCGGCGAACAACATGACCGATCGCGCGGCCGCGCTGTCGACGCTGCTGGCCGCTGCGGCAGCCGACTCTGGCACCGGCGAGGCGCAGCAGGCGCTCGACGACTTCTATCGGCGCTTCGAAAAGGAACCGCTGGTGATCGACAAGTGGTTCGCGCTGCAAGCCACCCAGCGCGGCACACCGCAGCGCCCGGTGATCGACATCGTGCGCCGGCTGATGTCGCATCCGGCGTTCAACCTGAAGAACCCGAACCGTGCGCGCTCGTTGATCTTCAGCTTCTGCGCGGCCAACCCGGCGCAGTTCCACGCGGAAGACGGCTCCGGCTACGCGTTCTGGGCCGAACAGGTGATCGCGCTCGATGCACTGAACCCGCAGGTGGCGGCGCGTCTCGCGCGCTCGCTGGAACTGTGGCGCCGCTTCACGCCGGCGCTGCGCGAACAGATGCGCGCAGCGCTGCAAAAAGTCGCGAACGAAGTGAAGTCGCGCGACGTGCGCGAGATCGTCGAGAAGGCGTTGGCCTGATCGTTCCGATCGAGTTTTTCGCAGTATCGAAGCCGGCACTCGTTGCCGGCTTTTTTGTTTGCGCGCAGGTCGCTCCGCCCACCCGGCCCTGGCCGTTTGGACGACTGTTCAGCGCCGCGCGAAGAGCACAAAGTAAACGCACCCGAATAACACTTCACATTTAACGCCGTGCGTTATACAATACCTATGATTTCAAGTTTTGGCGATAAGGCCACAGCACTGATTTTTACAGGCGGCTTCGCGCGTTCGCTGCCCCCTCATATTCAACCCATCGCATATCGCAAGCTGCAGATGATCGATGCGGCCACATGCGTAGCCGATCTGTCGTTGCCACCGGGCAATCGGCTCGAGTCGCTGCATGGAGAACTGGGCGGACAGTGGAGCATTCGCATCAACAACCAGTGGCGCATCTGCTTTTGTTTTGACGATGGCGAGGCATCGAACGTATGCATCGTCGACTATCACTGATTCGAACGGAGAACCGTATGGTTATCAAACGCTCCGAGCTGGAACGCACGGATTTTTCTGACATCGCCACCGGCGAGCGCATCGCCGCCGTTCATCCGGGCGAGGTATTGCGCGCGGAGTTTCTCGATCCGCTCGGCATGTCGGTCAATGCGTTGGCGCTGGCGTTGCGCGTGCCTGCTCCGCGCATCAACGACGTCGTGCGCGGCAAGCGCGCGGTGTCGCCGGAAACCGCGCTGCGCCTCGCGCGTTATTTCGGCACGAGTCCGCTGTTCTGGATGAACCTGCAGATCGCCTACGACCTGCGTGTCGCCACCGAGGCGTCGGCTACACAGATCGAGCGCGAGGTCGAGCCGCTGCCGGCGCGCGAAAGGCCGAAGCAACCGAAAACCCAGGCGGCGCAGTCGCGTGCCGTGGCGCTCGCGGCCAGTGCCGCACGGCGCGTCGCGGCGGCGTAGCCGGCCGGCACGAGCAGGCTCGCCGGCCGGCTATCCGTACGGCCACAAACCGCAAGCGTAGTGCTGTGACGCCGTCGTGACGGTACGCGGGGCATTTTGCGCCGTGCATTTTGTTAACACGGTAACCGGCATGCAAGCGGGTAAAATCGCGCTATTCCCATTGCCTTCCGGAGTACAGCAATGTCACTGCAACGTCGTACCACACTCACGAAGTATCTGATCGAGCAGCAGCGAGAAAACAATAATCTGCCGGCAGATCTGCGTCTTTTGATCGAAGTCGTTGCGCGCGCGTGCAAGGCAATCAGCTATCACGTCAGTAAAGGCGCGCTTGGCGAAGCGCTCGGCACGGCCGGCAGTGAAAACGTGCAAGGCGAAGTGCAGAAGAAGCTCGATATCCTGTCGAACGAAATCCTGCTCGAAGCGAACGAATGGGGCGGCAATCTGGCGGGCATGGCGTCCGAAGAGATGGAACAGTTCTTCCCGATTCCGGCCAACTATCCGCGCGGCGAATATCTGCTTGTGTTCGATCCGCTGGACGGCTCGTCGAACATCGACGTCAACGTATCGATCGGCACGATCTTCTCGGTGTTGCGTTGCCCGGACGGCCAGCAGCCTACCGAGCAATCCTTCCTGCAGCCCGGCACGCAACAGGTCGCCGCGGGCTACGCGGTGTACGGACCGCAATCGGTTCTGGTGCTGACCACCGGCAACGGCGTGAACTGCTTTACGCTCGATCGCGAGTTGGGCTCGTGGGTGCTGACACAAAGCGACATGCGCATTCCGGTCGAAACGCGCGAGTATGCAATCAACTCGTCGAACTCGCGCCACTGGTACGAACCGGTTCAGCAGTACATCGACGAACTGAACGCTGGCAAGGACGGCCCGCGTCAGGTCGATTTCAATATGCGCTGGATCGCATCGATGGTTGCGGACGTGCATCGCATTTTGAATCGCGGCGGCATCTTTATGTATCCGGCCGACAAGCGTACGCCGGATCGCCCCGGCAAGCTGCGCCTGATGTACGAGGCCAATCCGATGGCGTTTATCGTCGAGCAGGCGGGCGGCGCGGCCACCAATGGCGAGAAGCGCATTCTCGATATTGATCCGAAATCGCTCCATGAACGCGTTGCCGTGTTCCTCGGCTCGAAGAACGAAGTCGACCGCGTGACCCGCTACCATCTCGAGACAAAAAAATAAACGAGGGGCTTGCCAAGCCGACAAAGAAGTCCCTATAATCGCGTTTCCCTGATGCCGGAATAGCTCAGACGGTAGAGCAGCGCATTCGTAATGCGAAGGTCGGGGGTTCGATTCCTCTTTCCGGCACCACAAGGCTTCACGCAAAACGCCCAGTCAATTCGACTGGGCGTTTTGTTTTCTGGCTTTATTCGCTGCGGGGGCTTTTTGCCTGCCTACCTGCTTGCTTACGCTCTGCACAAGCAAGCAGATCGAGCAATCAAAGGCCAAGCTACTCGCGATCGGCCCGCTGTCGCCGCCACCGATCCAGTACATCCGGCGACAGCAAACCGCTCTCCCCCTGCCGCGTTCCACGCGCATCGATCAGCAGCGTGCGCGGCAGCTCGCCGCGCACGCTGGTATCGAGCGCGCGACGCAGCTTGTCCGGAATCGCTTCCGCATTCGCGTGCCGCGCCGTGTGCGGCGGCAGCTGCATCGTCGCCAACACCTGCTCGAGCATTGGCGCGTTGTCGTCGAACGAATCCATCGCGACCATCGTCAGCCGCACGTCGGGATGCTTCGTCTGCCACGCGACAATGCGCTCGACATTTTCACGGCAATAGCTGCAGTCGAGCGACCAGATCTCGACGATCTGCGGCTTGCCCGGCGTCTGGGCCAACATATGACCGACGTCGGCCGCGTATAGGGGCTGCAACTGCGGGGGCTGCAACTGCGGTAGCTGCAACTGCGGCGGTAGCTGCGGCTGCGCAGCCTGGGCCGCCGGCCATGCCGGGCAACAGAGCCACAACGCGATCAGCAACAGGAACACTCGCGTCATTTCCACTCCTCATCGGTCGGCAGCAGCATGTAGCCGTCGTATTGCGTGCGCCACGACAGATACACTCGTCCCGCATCGTCGATCAGTTGTGGGTTGTCGCTGCCGCCCGCGGTCTGCGCCAACTCGCGCGGCGCACTCCAATGCCGGCCGCCGTCGTCGGAACGACGTACGAGGATGCGCATCGTGTCGCCGTCGAAGTCCTTCCATGCCAGCCAGAGCGTGCTGCCGCTCGCGAGCAACGCCGCATGCGACGCCTGTGTGCCTGCACTGCCGGTTGCCGCGAACGCCCAACGCTCGCCGTCCGGTTTGCCGTTCGCGTCGAGCCGCGAGTAGTACACATCGGCCCGGCCGTTCACGACACTGAACCACGCCATATGACGCATGCCATCGTGCGTCACTGCCAGCGCAGGACCGTGCTCGGGGCAGGCCTCGACGTGCCAGGTCGAGAACGTTGCGCGCAGCGGCGCAATGCTGTCGCCGGCATCGGCCGGCAACACCGCGAGCGCATGGTCGCGGATCTGCACCGGAAACACGTTGCGCCACAGTGCCTGCACCCGCCCTTCGCCATCGAGCGCCAGCGCGATCTGGCAGCACTCGCAGGTGTGGTCGACTATCTTTCGCTCGGTAGCGAAGGATCGCCCGCCGTCGCTCGACACCGCGTAGTAGATCGCGGAGCCATCGTATGGCTGCCCCGCCTGCTTCGCGGCGACCGCGTCGCGCCTGTCGATCCACGCGACGAAAATCGGCCCCTGCCGATCGACGATCAGCGCGTCGAACCGATGCGTGATCGACTGACGATCGTGGTGGACCGTGATCGGCACCGTCCACGTTGCGCCGCCGTCGGTCGATCGCGCAAAGCGGACCATGCCCGAGTAAGGACGTTCGAGCGGCATCGACCAGGTTACGTACAGGGTGCGTGCGTCGGGGCTCGCCGCGATTTTCGGGCGGTTCTCCGCGCTCGTATAGATCGGTTCGGGCATCGCATTGACGATCACAGGCGCGGACAGCGCACGGCCACGACAGCTGCCGCCCGTCCGTGCAGACCGGACCGCGCTCGCGCGGCAATTCAGTCAGGTCGCAGCGCACGAGCACGGAATTGCAGCCACCGGCAAAGCGTTTACGTATCAGCAGGTTTGACGCGTACTGCAGCACGCCGTCGGTGGACGTGAAGTTGTGTGAGTCGATCCGGCTGCCGGCGATCGTTTCGGGCACGCGCGATCTAGTCGGGCCGAAGGCAACGCACATTGAGCTGGCCGCGACCTTGGCCAGCTGCAGTAGTGTGTCCCGCAGTGTCAACGGCGAATCGGGATCGGTCGTTAAGCTGGAAGGGGGGTGCGTGCATCGGGCGAAGCTCGTCTGGGTTGAGCTTCGGTCGACGCGCACGGCATGGTGAACGCTGCCGCGCACGCGATCGCGAACGATCGGTGCACGGACAGTGCAACGGAAACGATGCGCATGTAAGTCCTGGGAAACGGGAACAGTGTGTCGCAGCACGTGCGCACGACGCGCGCATGCCAGACGGCATGCAACGCACCGGCGCGTGCTTCGCCGTGTGAAGGCGGGCCTCCGTGCGCTTCAATCGATCGGCGCGGCGGCTGCGTGAGTCAGATCGACGTTTCAGGCGGGGCGCGGGGCTGTGCGACGCGCAAGTCGCGGCGCACGAAGACAGTTTCCCGGTCGAACGTTCGGACGTGGCCGAACGCACGCACCGGTGCAGGAATCGCAGGAAGGCTGGCGCCCAGCGCGAAGTTCGCGGCGAAGCCCGGGCAATAGACGCAGTGCGGCGCGGCAACGTGCGTGCTGGGGGGATTGCTGGAACCGTTGCCGGCTATGAGAACTCGCTGCACGCCTGCAGCGCTGCACAATTCGACGGACAATAGTCCACGATGGCTGGCAACGCGCGCGTAGCCGAGGACCGGCGACAGTACGTTGAGTACTACCGCCAACCATACGAGGGCGATCCAGCGAGACGAGCGTTTCATCGCTATGCGGCGAAAAGCGAGGCGCGCAGTATAGCAGCGGAAGGATTTGCCGCATTGCGATGCGGCAGGCAGGCAATTCAGGACAATCGATAAATTTTAAGCAAGCTCCTTCAATCGCGAAACCACTGTGCCGTTAAAGCAACAGGAGACGATGAAACGCGGGTTTTGCGGTCAAGCGCACTAGTGGCCAGCCGGGACTGCGGAAGATAATCGATTCGTAAAGGAGAAGATCATGGACAGCAAACCGCCGAAGATTCCGACCCCCGACAAGGTGTTCAGCCCGGATCCGGAACCCGCAGGCGTCGAATTTCTGGGGGCTGAATTGCCCGAGCACGTGCGCGCGTTCTTCGATGAACAGCGCAAATCGTGCGAACAGAAGTAAGGCGAACGGGGACTTTGCAACGAAACGCGCACCTCGTGCGACAAGCATGGGGAACGCACTCGGGTTTTCACTACGCGCGTCGTCGCACGAATGTTGCTGGCCGCGAGCCGGGCGTCGACGTTCGACATTGGCCGGGTTTTGCGCCACCGCCTGCTTGCGGAAGTGACGGTTCGGATACGTCGGCGGTGTACCGTTGCGCCGGCTTTGAATGCCTGCCGGGGTTGAATGCCTATCATGACTGGTCCGACCAGTCGCCCGCTGTTTCCCGCTCCTTCTCGCGTCGCCTTTCCCGGTCATTCCTCTCTATGCTCCGTTTATCCTGTGCCAGAGCGCTTTGCACGCTCGTGTCGATCTTCGTGCTCGGGCTTGCGCCGACTCCGTCGCGCGCCGACTCCGACGACACCGCCCTGACCAATCTGATTTCGCTCGTGTCGCAGCGGCTCGCGCTTGCCGAACCGGTCGCACACTGGAAGTGGATCAACCAGCGGCCGATCGACGATATGCCACGCGAAGCCGCACTGCTTGCCGAGGTTTCGAAGCGCGCACACACGGCCGGCGTCGATCCCGAATTCGCGCGCGTGTTCTTTCAGGATCAGATCGACGCGAACACGGAAATCCAGCGTGCGCTGTTCGAGCAGTGGCGCAAGCTTCATCCGCCCGAAGGCGCCGCGCCCGACCTTGACACACGCACGCGACCGCAACTGGACCGCCTGACCCAGTCGATGATGGCCGGACTCGCCCGCGTGCAGACGCTGCGCGAGGCGCCCGATTGTCCGTCGCGCGTCGCGCAGGGCGTAGCGAACTGGAAATCGCTGACGCGCTACGACGCGAGCCAGTCGACCGCGCTCACGCGCGCGCTCGGGCATGTGTGCGAGTCGGGGGGCGTAGGCGCGGTCGGCTAGAGCGGATGCGCCGCGGCCGGCTCGGTTGCCTCGCTCGTTGCCAGCGACGCGCCAAGCGGCACGACCCGCAAGCCACGCGCAAGATGCGTCTGCAGCAGACGATAGGTGGACAACTCGAACGCAAGCGGCGGCGCACCGCGCGCGAGCAGTTCGGCCGCTTCAGCTGCACTCGGTGCGTGTCCGAGGTAGCACCAGCGGTGCACCACATGAAAAGCGCGTGACGCGGGTTCGTCGCCGCACTCGTCGAATACGATCGCGCCGGTAAACGGCCATGGCGCGTCGGCGGGATCGCTGCGTGAAGTACGCGGCGCCCGGTTGTGGCTGGGGCGCAAGGTCGCAATCCATTGCGCTTCGGCCAGCAGCGCGCCAAGTTCGCCGCCGGTCGCGCGCCACTCGACGCGCCGCACCTGCTGCGCAAGCCGCAAGTCCTTCGCCGAGCGCCGCTCGCCGCTCAGGTGCGCACGCAGACGCTGACGCACTCGCACGCTGCGCCCAACGTACAGCGGCGTATCGTTTTCACCGAAGAACGCATAGACGCCGCAGCCGGGCGGCGCTGTGTCGAGCAGGTCCTCGGTGATGTCGCCGGCCAACCGGTAGCGCCGCATGGTCCGCTCGATCTGCGCGCGCAGCGCGTCGAGCGGCACCAGCGAGTGCAGCCGCTGCCAGAACTGCCAGATCAGATCGGCATCCGCCAGCGCGCGGTGCCGGTCGGACGGCACCAGCGCGTGGCGCGCCACCAGTGCATCGAGCCCGTGACGCTTTTCAGCCGGAAACAGTGCCTTCGACAAACGGACGGTACACAACATGTCGGGATGGAACGCGAACCCTACGCGCTGGAATTCGCTGCGCAGGAACGAACGGTCGAAGTTGGCGTTGTGCGCGATGAACAGCTTGCCTTGCAGCCGCTGATAAAGATCCGCGGCGATGCTGTCAAACGTCGGTGCGCCCGCCACCATCGCGTCGGTGATTCCGGTCAGTTGCTGGATAAACGGTGGGATCGGCCGCTGCGGGTTGACGAGTGTGCTCCAGCGGCGGACGCCGGCCGGACCGATTTCGACCACCCCGACCTCGGTGATCCGGTCCTGCCCAGCTGTGCCGCCGGTGGTTTCGAGGTCGACGAAGGCAATGGGTACATCGAGCGCCGCGGGCGACGGCAAGAACAGTTCAGACATAAATAGGAAAAGTCTTCAGGCGACGGTTTTGGCCAAGTATGCACTATTAGCCTGTTCGCACGCTTCGGAATTTCACTACGAGCGCCGCTCGCTCACCGAGCGGTGATTGACCTATTTTTCGGATATGGAAGTGCGTTGCTTTTTATTTTCCGATCGAACTACGGATTAATTCATGCCGGTCTTAAAATTAATCCCGACAACGCCGTATGTTCTGATTGCACTATCGTGCTGGGCATAATCCTCAGTTGAATCTTAAAATTGACCGTACATATCTGGCAAGCAAAAAGCCCTCGACACGTCGAGGGCTCCACTGATCGATGCATAAAGCCGGTGGATTACAACGGCTGGATGTTTGCCGCTTGCTTACCCTTCGGCCCAGTCTTGACGTCGAAAGAGACACGCTGGTTCTCTTTCAACGATTTGAACCCCTCCGTGCGAATTTCGGAGAAATGGGCGAACAGATCATCGCCACCTGCATCCGACGTAATAAAGCCAAAGCCCTTAGCATCGTTGAACCATTTCACGATACCGGTTTCCATATCCTGTTTCCTCGAATTTGTTTTGACACAGATAATGCAAGCGCCGAAATCCATAACAGCGCGACATCGGCCTCGCATTTATACGGGGGAGCGCTGCAGTCGTCAAGCGTGCGCTGAACACTGCAAAGGATTATGCGTCCGGGCGATGCGCGAGGCATACAAAAGTCTTGTTATTAAGCGACAAACGCAAATTGACGGGTTTTCTTACCTATCAACCGGATTAACAGGAAAATATACCGATATGTAACAAAACGTGAATTTGGTAAGTGTTTCCACGGGCTTGTTATGACGGATTGCGCCATCCATGATCAACGGTAGCAGTTGAGTTACGGAGGCTGCCATGCTGTCAGAGATTATTCGCCGCGTTGTCGGCCGTTTCGCACATTCATCCGAAAAATCGGCCGCCAGGACTTACCCCGAAACACCGGCTGAATTCCAGATCGATCCCGTCTGGCACGGCGATCACTGGCAAAACCTGCTGTCTTCCCCAATGGACGCCCGACATTACGTAATGGAAGACTGGAGCGTCGCTCCCGGATTCGAATGGAAATCTGCGGCAAATCCGTCGCGCGGCTGACGCGCGGCGTGGTTGCAGCAACATGCAGGTAAAAAAAAGCGCGACCGTGAAGTCGCGCCGACAAAGTTTGGAGATCTTTTTCGTCAACGAAAAAGTCTGCTTCGGAAAGCAGAAATTTCAGTATAGCGTGCGCTCTGAGCTCAGATTAGGCATACAAATCGCAATCCATCGTTTCTCATTTCGAAATAATCAGATCTTTGCCAGGAATTTTGTTGTTTTTGCGCATCAGCAGCCGTAGCAATTACACAACGCAACGTTCGTGACACGGACCCCAGGGTCATCCCTGACATCCCGTAAGCCCTTTGCCAGCAAGGCAACGCCGTGGCGACACAATCATTTCCTCTCTCGTAATACTTTATTGCGGAAATAGGAACGGTCACACACCCGGGTGCGTCTCTAAACTTTGCCTACCCGGAAAACGAACGCGTGTGGTGCACCGCGCGTTTCATGCGAACACCACGCCTCTCGCAGCGCCTCGCGTGACGTTTTCTACAAGCCTGGGTTTCCAAAGCCCATCCTGTTCTCGGAGTTACAAAGATGAAAAAGACACTCATGGTCGCCGCCCTGACGGGCGTTTTTGCTACTGCTGCTCACGCGCAGAGCAGCGTCACGCTGTACGGTTTGATCGACGCCGGCATTACCTATACCAACAACCAGCACGGCCACAGCAACTGGCAAGAAACGAGCGGTTCGATCAACGGTAGCCGTTGGGGTCTGCGCGGCGCTGAAGACCTCGGTGGCGGTCTGAAGGCAATCTTCACGTTGGAAAACGGCTTCGGCATCAACGACGGTACGCTCAAGCAAGGCGGTCGTGAATTCGGCCGTCAGGCATTCGTCGGTCTGGCAAGCGACCAGTACGGCGCCGTTACCCTCGGCCGTCAATACGACAGCATGGTCGACTACGTCGCCCCGCTGGCTCTGACGGGCACGCAATACGGCGGCACCCAGTTCGCCCACCCGCTCGATAACGACAACCTGAACAACTCGTTCCGCGTGAACAACGCGGTCAAGTACCAGAGCGCCAACTACGCCGGCTTCAAGTTCGGCGCGTTGTACGGCTTCTCGAACCAGGCAGCTGGCTTCGCGAACAACCGCGTGTATAGCGCGGGTGCGTCGTATAGCTTCTCGGGCTTCAACGTCGCCGCAGCGTACTTGCAGATCAACAACAACGGCAACGTCAACCCGACGACCGTCAACGCAAGCGGCGCAATCTCGAGCGACAACACGTTCTTCGCTGGCCGCCAGCAAACGTGGGGCGCAGGTGCTAACTACACGTTCGGCCCGGCTACCGTCGGCGTCGTGTACACGCAGACCAACCTGAACTCGCTGAACGCAATCGGCGCGAGCGCGTCGGGCTTCTCGTCGCCGCAAAACATCGGTGGCGGTCAAAGCGCTCACTTCCAGAACTTCGAAGGCAATGCGCGCTACGCTCTGACGCCGGCTCTGAGCCTCGCGGGTAACTACACGTACACGCGTGCGAACATCCAGGGTCAAGGCGAGCACTGGAACCAGGTCAACCTGCAAACGGACTACGCGCTGTCGAAGCGTACGGACGTGTACCTGCAAGCTGAATACGTGACGACCAACGAAAACGGCCTGATCAAGCCGGTCATCAATGGTCTGGCTGCTTCGGCAACGGACAACCAGGTCGCTGTGACGGCTGGCCTGCGTCACCGCTTCTAAGCTTTAGCTGGATTAGCAGTATCGAAGGCGCCGCTTGCGGCGCCTTTTTTATTGGGCTCGTACGGATACGAGAAAGACGCGCGACGCCAACGGGCGCGCAGACCTCAGTCGGCCGCTTCCTGCTCCGCCGTCGGGTAGCGCACGTCCAGCACATCGATCGGCTCGAGACCGGCCGGCGTATGCAGCGTCACCTGATCGCCGACCTTCGACTTCAGCAACGCGCGCGCGATCGGCGAAATCCAGCTGACATGTCCGTGATCGAGGTCGACCTCGTCGACCCCGACGATCGTCACCGTATGCGACTCGCCATCCTCGGTCGCATATTCGACGGTCGCACCGAAGAACACCTGATCGGTATTTTCCTGCCTGCTGCTGTTCACCACTTCCGCCAGATCGAGCCGCTTGGTCAGAAAGCGGATGCGCCGGTCGATTTCGCGCAGCCTGCGCTTGCCGTAGATGTAATCGCCGTTCTCCGAACGATCGCCATTCGATGCCGCCCAGGACACGAGCTTGACCACCTCGGGCCGCTCCTCATCGATCAGCTGCAGCAACTCATTGCGCATCCGGCGGTGACCGGCAGGCGTGATGTAGTTCTTGGTGCCCGCTGGAATTTCAGGTTGCGCGACGTCGAGGTCGTCGTCGTTGTCTTCGTTCGATTCTTTGACAAAAGCCTTGTTCATGATGATCCGCCATACCGACTTCAACCGTGGTCCGCTTGCGTCATCGCCACGGACTCACGGAGGTGGAACAAACAACTAGGGTACACGATCGAGGCAATCGGACAAATCCGCAGTTTGACCCTTCCCTTTTCTCGCAGCTTTGCTATAATCCCTTTTCTGCGTGCGGCTGTAGCTCAGTTGGATAGAGTACTTGGCTACGAACCAAGGGGTCGTGGGTTCGAATCCTGCCAGCCGCGCCACTTATTCGAGGGCCTTCCTCCGGGAAGGCCCTTTC
>DATLOW010000039.1:0-13048 GCA_035536055.1 Paraburkholderia sp.
TTTTCGCCGGCACCGCGCAGCACGATGCAGCGCAGCGCATCGTCGGTGGACAACGCGTCGACGGTCTCGCCGAGCATGCGCCACAGGTCTTTGGTCAGCGCATTCAGCTTCGCCGGACGGTCGATGATGACCGTCGCGATGTCGCCGTCGCGTTCGATCGAAATGGTCGCTTCGGACACGTCGTCTCCTTCCAGGCGTCGCTGCGCCTGCTTTTCACGCGGGCCGGTATGCCGGACTGGCCCCTGGGCTAGCTATCGTTAGCGGATGCCGCGCGGCGCGGCGTGGCTCAGACGAACTTGCGCGCGTCGCCGGCCGCGGCGTCTTTCGGCTCGACGCCGAGCACACGGTCGGGCCGCATCGTGAACGACAGCAGAATGCCGAGTGCCATCAGCACCATCGATACGGTGAACGGCAGGTTCCAGTTGCCGGTGCGGTCGATCAGCCAGCCGCCGACCACCGGGCTGATGATCGCCGCCAGCGCCGAGCCCGAGTTCATGATGCCGCTGGCGGTGCCCGCGTGTTTCGGCGCGATGTCCATCGGCACGGCCCACATCGGCCCGATCGTCATTTCGTTGAAGAAGAAGCCTGCCGACAGGCATACCGCGGCCAGCGTGATCGACATGTTCGACACCAGCATGATCGGCGCAAGCGACAGCAGCGTCAGAAACATGCAGATGCCGACCATCACGTTGCGCGCGAGGCGCACGTTGCCGCTCTTCCGAAGAATCCGGTCGGTGATTGCGCCGCCGAACCAGTCGCCGAGCACGCCCGCGAAAAACACGCCGGACGCGAACAGCGCCGACTTGCCGAGCTGCATGTGATAGTTGTGCAGGAAGTATTGCGGAATCCAGCCGAGAAACAGCCACAGCACCCAGCCGTAGCAGAAATACACGGCCGTGACCGGCGCCATGCGGCCGAGCAGCACGCGCCACGGCACCGGCGTGCGCTGCTTGACGCCGCTATACGTGGAGAGCGTCGCGCATTCGTTGTCGGTAATGCCCGGATGCTCGCGCGGATTGTCGCGGAAGTACCAGATCCACACCACCGCCCACAGAAAGCTGATGACACCGACGATGATGAACGAGCCGCGCCAGTTGGTCGCGAGCATCAGCCACACGATCAGCGGCGGCGCCACCGCATTGCCGATGCGCGAGGCGGCATGCGTGATGCCCTGCGCGAAACCGCGCTGGTCCGCGCGCATCCAGTTCGACATCGCGCGCGTGGCGGTCGGGAAGGTCGCGCCTTCGCCGAGGCCGAGCAGTACGCGGGCGAAGATCATCGACGCGAAGCCGCCGGCCAGGCCGGTCATCACCGTCGCGCCGGCCCAGATCACCGCGCAGATGCCGAGCGTACGGCGCGGCCCGAAGCGGTCGCCGACCCAGCCGCCGATGATCTGGAAGATCAGGTACGGATACGCGAAGGCCGAAAACACGAAACCGACCTGCGTGTGATTCAAACCCAGTTCCGCGCCGAACTGGCTCGCGGCCGTGCTGACGTTGACCCGGTCGATATAAGTGATGAAATACATCGCACAGAGAAGCAGTAGAACGCGCGTCGTGGCTCGACGGAACATCATCCTCTCCTTGATAGTGTGCGCGGCCCCGGCATGCTGCGTACCGTGACGGGCTGCGATAAAACCAACTGCTCAGGCGGACTGCGATCGCGTGCCGGCAATGCACCGCCGGCGCGCAGCGTGTGGTGTCTTATCTGATGCTGAGCGTTGCTACGAGCTGCGGATGCGGGAATCAGGCGTTCGTGTCATGGCTTTGTCTCCGGTTCGCGGTTTATCTGGGGTTCCGCTTGGCGTGGTAAAGAGGTGCGGGTTTCAGCGCTCCCGTAGCGCCGCGGCAAGCACGCGCGCGACATGCATCGCTTCGGTGTGCGCGCCGTCGGCGATCTGGTGACGGCAACTGGTGCCGTCGGCAACGACGAGCGCGTCGCCGGCTTTTCGGACGGCGGGCAGCAGCGACAGCTCCGCCATCGCGCGCGACGCCGCATAGTGTTCTGCTTCATAGCCGAAGCTGCCCGCCATGCCGCAACACGACGATTCGATGGCTTCGACCTGCAGTTGCGGAATCCAGCCGAGCACGGTCTCGACCGGGCGCATCGCATCGAAGGCCTTCTGATGGCAGTGGCCGTGCAGCAGCGCCTTGCCGGTATCGAGCGGCTTCAGCGCGAGCTCGAGACGCCCAGCCTGTTTCTCGCGCACGAGGAACTCCTCGAACAGAAACGACGCGTTGGCCAGATGCTCGGCCGCCTCGCCATAGCCGTAGCCGAGAAACTCGTCGCGCAGCGACAGCAGGCACGACGGTTCGAGGCCCACGATCGCGACACCGCGCTCGACGTACGGTAGCAACGCATCGAGCGCGCGGCGCGCTTCCGCTTTGGCTTCGTCGACGAGGCCTGCCGCGAGGAAGGTACGGCCGCAGCACAGTGGCCGCTCGCCGCGCTGCACGTTGAAATGCACCGTATAGCCGGCGGCTTCGAGCACGCGCTGCGCGGCGCGCGCGTTGTCGGGCTCCATGTAGTTGTTGAAGGTGTCGACGAACAGCAGGACTTCCTTGGTGCCTGCGGCGGTGTTCGCCGCGGCATTCGCGGCCGTGTTCCTGGTCGCAACCGACAGGAATGGCTTTGCGAAGCGCGGCAACGACCTCTCCGGCGCAAGACCCAAGCGCGCCTTGACCCAGCGCGCGAGCGCCGGCATCCGTTCCAGCGAACCCGCCAGCGCCGGCATGCGGCTCGCGTAGCGCGCATAGCGCGGCAGATACGCAATCGCCCGTTCGCGCAGCGTCGTGCCGTGCCGCGCATTCCATGCGGCGCGCGCTTCGATTTTCAGACGCGCCATATCGACGCCGGTCGGACAATCGCGCTTGCAGCCCTTGCACGACACACACAGGTCGAGCACGTCTTTCACGTCGCGGCTCGCAAGGCCTTCGTCGCCGAGTTGCCCCGAAATCGCGAGGCGCAGCGTATTGGCGCGACCGCGCGTCACGTGCTGCTCGTCTTTGGTCACACGATAACTCGGGCACATCGTGCCGGCGTCGAACTTGCGGCAGTGGCCGTTGTTGTTGCACATCTCCACCGCTTTCGCGAGACCCTGCGCCCGGTCGCCACCGGAGCCGCGCGCGCCTTCGACACCCGTCAACGGATCGCGCGTGACGTTCCATGCGGACCAGTCGAGCTGCGGCTGCCATTCGCCTGCGCGATACGCGGGCGGAAAGCGGAAATTGCCTGTGTCGTCCATCTTCGGCGGATTGACGATGCGGTCCGGGCTCAGCCGGTTGTCCGGATCGAACAGCGCCTTGATGTCGCGAAACGCCTGGTTGATGCGCGGCCCGTATTGCCAGGCCACCCATTCGCCGCGGCACAGGCCGTCGCCGTGTTCACCGGAATAGGCGCCCTTGTATTCGCGCACCAGTGCGGCGGCCTGCTCTGCGATCGCGCGCATCTTCTGCGCGCCGTCGCGGCGCATGTCGAGAATCGGCCGCACATGCAGCGTGCCGACGCTGGCGTGCGCGTACCATGTGCCTTCGGTGCCGTGCTGATGAAACACTTCGGTCAGGCGGCTCGTGTATTCGGCCAGATGCTCGAGCGGCACCGCGCAGTCTTCGATAAACGACACCGGCTTGCCGTCGCCCTTCATGCTCATCATGATGTTCAGGCCGGCCTTGCGCACTTCCCACAACGCCTTTTGCGGACCGGCGTCCGGCATTTCGACCACCGAGCCCGGCAGGCCGAGGTCTGCCATCAGTTCGACCAGTTGCGCGAGCTTGCGCAGTTGCACGTCCCGCTCGGCGCCGGCGAATTCGACCAGCAGAACCGCCTGCGGCTCGCCGACCAGCGCCTTTTCGACTACCGGACGAAACGCCGGATTCGACATCGCAAGGTCGATCATCGTGCGGTCGACCAGTTCCACCGCCACCGGGCCGAGCTTCACGATGTGCTGCGTCATGTCCATCGCGCCGTAGAAGGTCGGGAAGTTCACGACGCCCAGCGTTTTGTGTGCGGGCAGCGGCGACAGCTTCAGCGTCAGCGTGCGGCTGAACGCTAGCGTGCCTTCCGAGCCGACCAGTAGATGCGCGAGATTCGGCTCACCGTCGGCGGAAAACGGCAGCGGGCTCTGGCAGTCGAACAGATCGAGGTTGTAGCCGGCCACCCGGCGCAATACTTTCGGAATGCGCTCGCGCATTTCCTGCTGCTCGCGCTGCGCGATGTTGCGGATCGCTTCGACCAGTGCGCGCGTGCGCGCGTCGCTGGTCATTTTCGACAAGGCTGTAAAACGTGCTTCGTGGCCGTCGGCAAGCACGGCGTCGATCGCTTCGACGTTGTGCACCATGATGCCGTATTCCATCGAGCGCGAGCCGCACGAGTTGTTGCCCGCCATGCCGCCGATCGTGCACTGCGCGCTGGTCGATACGTCCACCGGAAACCACAGGCCGTGCGGTTTCAGCCACGCGTTCAGATGATCGAGCACGATGCCCGGCTCGACGGTGACGGTGCGCGCGTCCTTGTCGAAGTGCACGACGTTGTTCAGCCACTTGCTGGTATCGATCACCAGCGCTTCGCCAATCGTTTGCCCGCACTGGCTGGTGCCGGCGCCGCGCGCCAGCACGGGCGCTTTGGCGTCGCGTGCGATGTCGAGCGCGAGCGTCAGGTCCGCCTGATCCTTCGGCACGACCACACCGAGCGGCATGATCTGATAGATCGATGCGTCGGTGGCATAGCGGCCGCGCGCCGCGCGGTCGAACAGCACGTCGCCCTTCAGCTCACCCTTAAGGCGCGCGGCCAGCGGCGTGAGCTGCGCGCGCGCTGCGGCAGGCATCAGATGAATCGGCTTGACGAGTGCTTCTGGGCGAGAGTTCAGCATCGGCATTGCAACGGTTGGTCGGTGGAGATCGGCTTTGCGTCAGGTCAGCGTCAGTTGCACGGGCGGCAGACCTTCGATCGCGCCATGCAGTACGCCTGCCGTGTCGGGGAAAAACATGCCGGTGTAAGAGCCTGTGGTCAGCACCGTGCCTGGCTCGAAAATGACGCCGCGCGAGATGCCGTGATTGACCAGCCACGGCAGCAGCCAGCGCGGATCGCCGGCTGGATTGCCCGGCGTACCGTCGAACACGGCTGCGCCGTCGAGCGTGAAACGCATGGCCGGAGTTTCGAACGAAAAGCCGCCGTCAATCAGGCGCTGATACGCGACACCTTCACCGACGATCAGCGCGCCGTGGTTTTGCAGGTCCGCGAGTTGCCACAGCTTGTCGACGTTCGGCCATGCATTGAAGCGGCTCGATACGATTTCGATCGCTGCATGCACGGACTCGATCGAGTCGAGCACCTGCTGGTCGGTGTATGGCGCACCAGCGGGCTCGAAGCGGCGGCCCAGCGAAAACGCGAGTTCCAGTTCCAGCCCGGCCTTACCGAATTCGCGCCGCGCCAGCTGCGCGCCGCTGCGATGCACGCACGAAGCCGGCAACGGCGCGCACTGTGCAGCACCGTCTGGCGATTTCGCGCCGACCTTCCAGCCAGCCACTGCTTCCTGCAGCAGGTCGAGCGTTGCGAATTGCGCGGCGTACGCTTCGTCCTGGTTCGCCGGCCGTGCATCCTCCGGCAGCGTATCGAGCGGCGTGCGGCGCGCCCGCGCGAGCGCGAACCGCTGTGCGAGCGACTCGCTTCTGGCTTGCAAAGGCAAACGCGACGTCATGCAGCCGCCTTCAGCGCGGGCTTCGCGACATGGCTGGTCAGATAGTCCATCGCGGCCGTCACGCCGCTTCCTTTCAGCGCCACGCCTGCGAGCTTCAGGCCCATTTCGCAGCCGGACAACGTCGCCATCAGCGTCAGGTCGTTGCATTCGCCGAGGTGGCCGATCCGGAACATGCGGCCTTTCACCTTGCCGAGGCCGGTGCCGAGCGACATGTCGAAGTGTTCGTAGATCAGCTTGCGCACCGCGTCCGCGTCGACGCCTTCCGGCATGATCACGCCGGTCAGCACCGGCGAATACACGGCCGGGTCTGCGCATTGAATTTCGAGGCCCCATGCGGTGACCGCTGCACGGCACGCGGCGGCCAGCCGCTGGTGGCGCGCGAATACCTGCTCGAGCCCTTCGCCGAGAATCATGTCGAGCGATTCCGACAGGCCGTACAGCAGGTTCGTGCTCGGCGTGTACGGCCAGTAGCCCTGCTTGTTCATCGCGACGATCTCGGCCCAGTCCCAGAACGCGCGCGGCAGCTTCGCGCTGTCGTGCGCCTTCAGCGCCTTGGCCGACAGCGCATTGAAGCTGATGCCCGGCGGCAGCATCAAGCCCTTCTGCGAGCCGGACACCGTCACGTCGACGCCCCATTCGTCATGCCGGTAATCGGCCGACGCGAGGCCGGAAATCGTATCGACCATCAGCAGCGCCGGATGGCCCGCCGCGTCGATCGCGCGACGCACTGCGGCGATGTCCGACGTGACACCGGTCGAGGTTTCGTTGTGCACCACGCACACCGCCTTGATCGTATGGCCCGTGTCTGCACGCAACCGCGCTTCGATCATGTCGGCCTGCACGCCGCGGCGCCAGCCCTCCACGCCCGGCAAACCGAGAAATTCCGGCTTCAGGCCGAGGTTCTCGGCCATTTTCTTCCACAGCGTCGCGAAGTGGCCGGTCTCGTACATCAGCACCGCATCGCCTTGGGACAACGTATTGCACAGCGCCGCTTCCCACGCGCCAGTGCCCGAGGCCGGGTAGATCACCACCGGCTGCGTCGTCTTGAAGATCTTGCGGATACCCTCCAGCACCTTCAGCCCGAGCGCGCCGAATTCCGGGCCGCGGTGGTCGATGGTCGGGTAGCTCATCGCACGCAGGATGCGGTCGGGCACGGGGCTCGGCCCGGGGATCTGCAGAAAGTGGCGGCCGGCGGGGTGGAAGTCGAGCTTCAGCATGAATGCATCCTCGGTTTGGAATTTTGCATGCAAAATACTCTAGCGCACGCGCGGCCGCGTTGAAAGCGGAAATCGGCGGTTTCGCCCAGGTACAAACCCGATGACGTCGTTTACGGCACGTCTGCGCTAAAATTGCGGCGTCCCGGATATTGAGGTCTTGCATGCAAAATGCTGACATGCCGAAAGGCATGCTCCCCCCGTCCTTGCCCAAGGTCGAACGGCAGCGCCTGCACGACACCGTCGTCGACCATCTGCGCAACTTCATCGTCGAAGGGCTGCTCGCGCCCGGCGTGAAGCTGAACGAGCGTCTGCTGTGCGAGACGCTCGGCATTTCGCGCACGCCGCTACGCGAGGCGTTGAAAGTACTGGCCGCCGACGGGCTGATCGACATATCGCCGAACAAGGGCGCGACCGTATCGCAGATGAGCGATGCGGAAATCCGCGAGATGTTTGAACTGATGAGCGGGCTCGAAGCTTTTTCCGGGGAACTGGCGTGCGAGCGCATCACGCCAGTCGAGATCGCCGAGATCAAGGCGTTGCACTACGCGATGCTCGCGTGCCGCGCGCAAAACGACCTGTCCGGCTACTACAGCCGCAACCAGACGATTCACGACAAGATCAACGAAGCGGCCCGCAATTCGGCGCTGCGGCAAACCTATCTGTCGATCAACCGGCGCTTGAAGGCGCTGCGCTTTCGCTCCAATTTCCAGACGCCGAAGTGGGACGCCGCGATTCGCGACCACGAACAGATGATCGAAGCGCTCGAGTCGCGCGACGGCAAGCGGATGAGCGCGATCTTGCGCGCGCATCTGCTGGCCAAGCGCGATGCGGTGTTGGCCGAGCGCACGATGTCGACGGTGAAGGCGGCGCCGCATGCGCCGCACGACGCAGTGCGTGCTGCGGACGAATGATCGATTAGCTGCGCAACGAATGCGTCGATCGCGCGCCATATCGGCCGCGCTCGCCATGCACGCACGTACCGCCCACAAGCTTCGCCAGCGCGCAGGCATGCCGCATGCGCGATGTGCAATACAGGCGCAAACATACAGCGCCGGCACATCTGGGAGGCGGCTATGAAGACATGGACAGCGGTATGGTGCGTCGCCGCGCTCGTCGGCAGCGCGAGCGTGACGGCGGTTGCTCAGACCAATTCAACCGGCGGCGGCGTATCCGGCTCCAGCGGGCAGGGCACGGCGCAAGGCGTTCAGCCCGGCAAGGCGGCCGACAGCATGAATCAGATGGCCGACCCGGCCAACGCCGGTTCGGCGGCGCACGGCTCGCTGATGCAAAAGCGCGAGCAGGGCATGTCGGCGCAGCCCGACGCCGAAAAGGGCAAGACAGGCGAGATCAAGCAGTAGCGCGGCAAACTCAATGCGCGGTGGCGGGTTTGACGAAGCGCAGCGTCATCCGGTCTGACTCGCCGATCGTCGTGTAACGCGCTTTGTCGTGGTCGCCGTCCGCATAAGTCGGCGGCAGTGCCCACACGCCCTTCGCATAGTTTTTCGTATCGCGCGGATTCGCGTTGATCTCGCTGCGACCGGCCAGCTCGAAGCCGGCGGCGCGCGCATGCTCGATCACATAGTCTTCGGTCACGTAACCGGTGTCGATGGTTTGCTGCAGCGACGTGCCCGGCTTCGCCCGGTGTTCTTCGACACCCAGCACGCCGCCCGGCTTTAACGCCGCATAAAACGCGCGCAAATTGGCGTCCAGATAGCCGTCCTTGATCCAGTTGTGGATATTGCGGAAGGTCAGCACCATGTCCGCGGTGCCCGGCGCACCAACGCCTTCCAGATGACCGGCGTTCAGCGAGCCGACGCTGACGTGCCCGTAGTCGGCCGGATCTTTGGCCAGCTTCTGCCGAAACCGCGCGAGGTAAGGCGCCTCGTTGTCGGCTTCCTTCGGATCGGCGCTGATATAGGGCGCTTCGTAGAGTTTGCCATTGGCGTGCAGGTACGGCGCGAGAATCTCCGTGTACCAGCCGGCGCCCGGCGCGATTTCGATGACGGTTTGACGATCCGTCAAACCGAAGAACTGCAAGGTCTGCTCGGGATGGCGGTACGTATCGCGCGCGCGGTTTGCATCACTGCGCTGCGGCCCGGCGACCGCGGCGGCGAGAGTAGGTGTTTCGGCCGCCTCGGATGAAACGGCGAATGCCGACAGCAAAGTCAGCGAGCAACTCGCAGCAACGGCGAGTATCAGACGCCGGGCGGCGGCTTGACGAAGCGGAGCAATAGTCATGACGTGCAGGCGTGAACGCGTGGATTGGGCCGCTCGGGATGATAGCCGCAATGCAACACTTTCACATGACGTCTGGCCGCTCCGCTTTATTCCCCTTATTTGCGATGCTCGCTCACGGCTCAGCGGTTCACGACCTTGGCCGGCACCAGGAAGGTCAGCAACGTGCCGACGAACAGCGCGCCAGCCATCGCATACAGGCCCGGATTGGTGCTGTGGGTCATATCCTTGATGAAGCCGATCAGATACGGGCTCACGAAACCCGCCAGATTGCCCCACGAGTTGATCAGCGCAATTCCGCCTGCGGCGGCCGAGCCGCCGAGGAATGCGGTCGGCAGGCTCCAGAACATCGGCAGCGTGCTCAGTCCACCCATCGCGGCAAGCGTCAGACCCACCATCGCCAGCACCGGCTGATTGCCGAATGCGGCCGACATGATCAAGCCCACACCGCCGAGCACCGCGGTGAATGCCAGGTGCCAGCGCCGTTCGCGCCGGCGGTCTGCGCTGCGCGAGACCAGCAGCATCGTTGCGGCGGCTGCGCCGTACGGAATCGCGGTGAGCAGGCCGATCGTCAGCGGATCCTTGACACCCGTGGAAGAGATCAGCGTCGGCAGCCAGAAGCCCACCGTATAGAAGCCGCAGATCAGGCAAAAATAGATGGCCGTCAGCAGCCATACGCGGCCGTTGGTGAATACTTCCCGCAGCGAGTGCTCGGCCTTATGCGCGGAATCTTCGTTGATGCGTTGCGTGAGCAGCGTGCGTTCTTCGCTGCTCAGCCACTCCGCCTTGTCAATGCCGTCGGTCAGCAGAAAGATTGCCGCGACGCCTGCCACGATCGAAGGCAGCCCTTCGATAAAGAACAGCCACTGCCAGCCGGCGTAGTTCATCGCGCCGCTAAGCGCATGCAGCAGCCAGCCGGACAACGGCCCGCCGATCAGCCCCGACAGCGGCACCGCTGCGGCAAACGCGGCGAACATCTTGCCGCGCCGGTGCGACGGATACCAGTACGACAGATACAGAATCACGCCCGGATAGAAGCCCGCTTCCGCCAGGCCGAGCAGAAAGCGCATCACGTAAAACGCGGTAGGCGTGGTGACGAACGCCATGCCCGACGAAATCACGCCCCACGTGATCATGATGCGCGCCATCCATAGCCGCGCACCGACCCGATGCAGGATCATGTTGCTCGGAATTTCGACCAGAAAGTACGCGATAAAGAAAATGCCGGCGCCGAGGCCGTAAACCGTATCGGAGAAGTGCAGATCGGTCGACATCTGCAGCTTCGCAAAGCCGACGTTCACACGGTCGAGATAGGCGACCAGATAGCAGAACATCAGGAAGGGCACGATGCGCCACGTAACCTTTGCGTAAGTGCGCGCCTCAAACGATTGCGCATCTTCTGTGACGATTTTTACTGCTTCGCTCTGCACCCTGCTGTCTCCTTGCGATGCGCGTTGCGCCTACCGCCTTGAACTTGTCCACACCCGCGTTCAGCCACCGCCCGTCAGGGGAATTGCCGGTTGGCGAACCTGCGGCCAATTTGTATGATAACCATACGTGTTATCTATGCCGCATGGATCATAGGTATAAAGTGATAGCGTGTCAAACGCGCTACCCGCGCGATTCCTTCAACGTCCCATCGGTACCGACATGGCCAGTTCGACCCTCACGCCCCGCTCTTCCGCTTCGTTCGACGCGCCCGTCATTACCAATGTCGGCACGCTTGCCGATCGCGTGACAGCCGTCCTGCTCGACAAGATCAAGGGCGGCGAATTTCCGCCCGGCACGCGGCTGCCCACGGAACAGGTGATCTGCGAGCGCTTCGGCGTGAGCCGCACGGTGGTGCGGGAAGCGATTTCGCGGCTCAAGTCCGACGGGCTGGTCGAAGTGCGCCAGGGCAGCGGCACCGTGGTGCGCGAAGCGAATCGCACCACCGCGTTCCGGCTCGACATCGATCCGCAAGATTCGGTCGATGCAGTGCTGCGCGTCACCGAACTGCGCCGCGGCATCGAAGCGGAAGCCGCAGCGCTCGCCGCGCAGCGCCGCACGCGCACGCAGCTCGCCGACATCAAGCGGGCCCTCGCCGCAATCGACGCAGCCGCCAGGCAGCAACGCGACGGCGTCGACGAAGACCTCGCATTCCATATGGCGATTTCGCGCGCGACCGGCAATCCGCTGTATCCGTCGCTGCTCGAATTCATCAGCCAGTTCATCCACGCAGCGATTCGCGTGACGCGCACCAACGAAGCGCGGCGCGACGATTTTTCGACGCAGGTGCGCAACGAGCACCGCGCGATCTTCGATGCGATTGCCGCACAAGATGCGATTGCCGCGCGGCAAGCCGCGCTGACCCATATCGACAATGCCGGCGCACGCATTCAGGAAGCCGATCCGTCGTTCTGGGAGGGCGTCGGTAACGCCGCGGCGCGCCCGTTGATCAACGAAGAAAAGAAGGTCGCGAAGCGCGGCTCGCGCGGTTAACCCCGCCGCAGACCTTTTCGCCGCGCGGCTGCGCGCCGTTATCCGCACCGCGCACGCTGCTTTGAGGCGCTTTTTGCGGTTTGCTTCGCCCGCCATCCTAAGATAACATCATCATACAACTTTCGCGGCACCCCGCGCCGCGTACCTTGTTCGTCGAGTACGGAGACATCTATGAAAGTGTTGGTAACCGGTGCGGCAGGCTTTCTCGGCCGCCGTCTGATTCGCGCGCTGCTGGCGCGCGGCGAACTCACCGGCCCGGCCGGCACCGCGGTTGCAATCGAGCAGATCGACGCATTCGACGTCGTGCCGCTCACCGGTATCGACGACAAGCGCGTGCGCCCCGTCACCGGCGACATTACCGACCGCACGCAGATCGAACGCCTGATCGACGCGAACACGCATGCCGTGTTTCACCTGGCGGCCATCGTGTCGGGCCAGGCCGAGCAGGAATTCGAACTCGGCATGAGCATCAACTTCGACGCGACCCGTATGCTGCTCGAACGGATTCGCGCGGTCGGCTCGCAAGCCCGCTTCGTGATGACGAGTTCGGTCGCGGTATTCGGCGGCGCGCTGCCCGCCACCGTGCCGGACACGCAGGTATGGGCGCCGCAAAGCTCGTATGGCACGCAGAAGGCGATGGCCGACCTGCTGCTCGCCGACTACTCGCGGCGCGGCTATGTCGACGGCCGCAGCCTGCGCATGCCGACCGTGGTCGTGCGTCCGGGCAAGCCGAACCGCGCTGCGTCGAGCTTCGCGAGCGGCATCATCCGCGAGCCGGTCAATGGCGTGGAAGCGGTGTGCCCGGTCGCGCCGGAAACCATCCTGTGGCTGATGTCGCCGGATCGCGCGATCGACAATCTGCTGCACGGCTACGAACTGCCGAAGGACAAGCTCAGCCATGGCCGCGTGATCAACATGCCGGGGCTGTCGGTGTCGGTGCAGGACATGCTGGCGTCGCTGCGCCGCATCGCCGGCGACGAAGTGGCGAACCGCGTACGCGTGGAACGCGACCCGGCGATCGAGCGCATCGTCAATTCGTGGCCGGGCAACTTCTCGGCCGACTACGCACGCTCGCTCGGCTTCGTGTTCGACGCCGATTTCGACAGCGTAGTGCGCGCGTTCATCAAGGACAACGCTGCACAGGCAGCCTGACCGTCACGATTTGCGGAACCCGACCATGACCTCTTCTCAAGCCCTGCTCGGCTGTATCGCCGACGACTCCACCGGCGCCACCGATCTCGCGAACATGCTGGTGCGCGGCGGCATGCGCACGGTCCAAACCATCGGCGTGCCCGACGGCCCGCTCGAGACGCCCGCGGAAGCGGTCGTGGTCGCGCTGAAATCGCGCACCGCGCCGCCCGAGCAAGCGGTGGCCGAATCGCTGGCCGCGCTTGCGTGGCTGCAGAAACTCGGCTGCAAG
>DATLOW010000040.1:0-3663 GCA_035536055.1 Paraburkholderia sp.
CGATTCAACAGGCCGGTCAGCGTATCGAAGGTCGCGAGCTGCACGATCTGGTTGTTCAGCGTCGTCACCGAGCCGGCCAGAAAGGTTGCGCGCGCATCGAGCCGCGACAGGATCAGCGTGACCAGCAGAATGCCGAAGGTGCACAGGATCACCGTGGTGGCCAGCCACTGCGTGTTGGCGCTCGAGGCGACGCTCGGGTCGGCGCCGCTCAGCGCGCCGCAGATCGCGTCGGCCGGGAAGTCCGCGGCGGCCATCGCGGTGTAGTGCATGCCGGTGATCGCGAGGCCCATTACCGCCGCCGCGCCGATCCGTTTGGCCAGAATGCGGCGCTGCTTCGAATCGCGCAGCGTGTGGGCGATCCACAGCGCGGCAAGCGAGGCGCCGATCGCGATCGCCAGCGACGCGGCGAACAGGCCCGCGCGATAGTGGATTGCAGGCGTCATGCGCATCGCCGCCATGCCTGAATAGTGCATGCCGGCAATGCCGAAGCCCATCAGGATGCCGCCGATCACGAGGCGCCGCGGCGTCAGCGTGCGCTGCGTGACGACCGCCAGCGCGAAGTACGACACCACGATCGCGATGCCCAACGACGCGCCGGTGATCGGCAGGTCGTAGCCGAGCGGGATCGGCAGCGAGAACGCCAGCATGCCGATGAAGTGCATCGACCAGATGCCGACGCCCATCGCGGCGGCTCCGCCCGCGAGCCACAGCCGGCGCTGGCGAGCCGCCGCCAGCAGCGAAATGCGGCCGGCGAGGTCGAGCGCCGTGAAGGACGCGAGGGTGGCGACGGCAATCGAAAGGGCGACCAGCGCAGGGTTGTACGAACTCAGCATGTCGGGTTCCGCGTGAGATAACTCCGTTACTGGTTATCGACGGGACCTTGCATTTATTTAGATTACATATTGTTACGCTGATGTGACACAGGGGCGGCACGCAGTACAGATATGCGACGCGGCCGGCGCGAAGCGCCGCGCGAGGGGGCAAAGGCGCGCCGCGGCGCACAGTTTGGCGCGCCGTTGCGCCGCAGACGCGCACGATTTTCGAATAGTCGCATGCCGGCGATTTTCGGCGTATTGTGCAGACAAGTCAGGCGCGGACCGGAACGATCCGGCAGATACGACGCCTCGACTGTACTGCGGGGCGTTCGAACACCATGACCTTGCCGACCGAACTCGAAACGGTGCCGCGCGATGCGTGCGTCACGATTCTGCTCAACAGCGCGCCCAAGCGCGCGCGTGCCGACACGGTGACGTTCGCGCGCCTGATCGGCGCGAAGCTCGCGAGCGGCGAACTGCTGCATCTGGGGCTCGCGCGCGACCTGCTCGGCGCGCTGACCGCACGGCATTTCCCCGGCGCGGTCGAAATCGAAGCGTTTCCCGAACGCATCGCCGACGCGCAGCATCAGGGCTTCGTCGACGAGTTGCGCAAGCTGCTGCTGCGTCACGAGCGGCCGCCGGTCGCGAATGCGCTCGACGCGTGGTGTCTCGCGACGATCATCGCCACGGCCTGCCTGCGGCCCGACCATCTGTGGCGCGACCTCGGTCTGACGGGCCGCGACGACGTCACCGAAATCCTGACGCGCCATTATCCGCGGCTGGTCGCGCGCAACGTCGACAATCTGCGCTGGAAGCGCTTTCTCGCACAACAGCTGGCGCTGGCCAAAGGGCGCGCGCCGGAACCGGCGCCGGGCTGCCCGGGTTGCGAGGATTTCGGCTTGTGTTTCCCGAAGACCTGAGCCGGTCCGGTCCGAGCCCATTCGATCCGATCTGATTTGAGCGCATCCCCGCCGGCGTGCCGGTGCGGCAGTGCGCGTCCTTTTGCCGGGGCGCCGCGGCGAAGCCGCACGGAAAACGGGGCAGCAACGCCAGACCGATTCCGGTATAAAGAGCGCTGCTTCACGTACCCCATCAACGTTCCAGGAGAGCAATCGATGTATTCAGTCCGAAAGCTGATCGCCGCGATCAGTCTGCTGGCGATGGCCGCGGGCAGCCTGCCCGCCGTCGCGCAAACGAGTCCCGGCGGCGTGCCGGCCGCGACGCCGGTCGGCGACGGCACCTTCCTGCTGACCATTTTCCTCAAGCACGACGAGTCGAAAACGTTGCCCGAAATCAATAAACAACTCGCGAAGCAGGGTTTCTACAAGGCGTTTCCGCCGCCGGGCATCGAAGTGGTGTCGTGGTACGTGATGATGGGCATCGGCCAGGTGGTCACGCTGCGCGTGCCGGCCAACCGCTTGCGCGAGGTGAACCGGGTCGTCGAGGAAACGGCGTGGGGCGGATATCGCACCGAGTTCTATCCGACCTACGACTACAAGGCTGCCGCCGAAGAGGCGCGGTTGAAAGAGGGTAAGTAACGCGCACGCGGTTACGGACTCGCTTCGTCCGGCGTGCGCAGCTGCGGCAGGTTCGCGCTCGCCAGCATCACCGCGCCCAGCACGAGGATGCCGATCAGGATGCCGGCGAGGCGCTGCAGCGCCGGCAATGGATCGGCCGACCAGTGATGGTCTTGCACGAAGACCATGATGAACGCGATCGTAAACTGCCGCCCCACGTAGCTCGCGCCCGCGCTGCCGGTCTGCACGTGGCAGCCGAGCCACACGCCGCATGACAGCGCCAGCATGCACAGCGGAATCTGGCCGTTCATCAGCGGCAGCAGCGCGACGCCGAGCGCGCCGGCCAGCAGACAGCCGATCAGCCGCTGCGCCATCTTCTGCACGACGGGCCGCTGGTCGGGCGCGACCAGCGAGGTGGTCGGCAGTACCATCACGGCCACCGCGGTGACCAGCGCCTGCGCGAAACCCGGCAGCTTCAACGCATAGGTCAGCGAGGCGATTGCCGCGATCGCGATGCCGGACTGCACGCCGAGCAGCACACGCGCGGCATGCATCGCCTGCGGCGGCGGCGCGGCGGCCGCCTGTGCCGCGGCAGCCGCCGCGGGCGTGGCGGGGCGCATGCGGCGATACCACTGGATGCCGAAGTGAAACAGCGTCGCGACGACCACGCACGACAGCGTGCCGACCAGCACTTCGGCGACGCGCAGCACCGCGAACGACGCGGTTTTCTCGAACGACAGAAGAATGTGCGCCTCGTAGGTGACCAGCATCGACGTGATCCCGCTGAGCACCCACGCGTAGCTCGCCACCGTGCCGTTCGCGCGATACACGCAATAGCCTCCGATCACGCCTAGCACCGGAATGAACAGCCACGGACGGTCGCCGATCAGCGGACCGATGACGGTGCCGAGCAGCGCGCCGAGCAGCGTCCCGAGCACGCGGTGGGTGGCGCGCTCGAGGCATCCCTGGAAGGTGGTCTGCATCACCGCGAAGCCGCTGATCGCGGCCCACCACGTGTTCGACAGATGCAGCCAGTGCGCGATGGCCACCGACAGCACCACCGACAGCACCGCCTCCGCGGCGAACAGCGCGCGCTGCGGCGGCGGCTTCCATGCGGCGAGCTCGCGGCCGAGCGCGCCGAACGCTGCGCGGACGATCTGCGCGAACGAAAGCAGAGGGTTGTTCAACGGATGGGCTCCGGTCGGGCGGCCGGTGGTGTTCAGCGGGCGGCGATCGCCGCGGCGGCGCCGGCCATCAGCGTCGCGCTTGCGCGATTCGCGGCGCGCACCGCGCGCCGGCTCGTCAGCAGCTTGCGCGCGCGGTGCGCGACC
>DATLOW010000041.1:0-7521 GCA_035536055.1 Paraburkholderia sp.
CGTTCCGACCTTAATTAAACGTCAATAAATTGTCGGGATCAGAGCGCGTCAAGGGTCGCTTTCAGCTCATTTGGCTGAATCTGCCCCAATTTTGTCGACCGAACGAAGCCTTTTTCATCAATTACCACGGTGAAAGGCAGCGCGCCGGCCGTGTTGCCGAACGCGCGCGCGAGATCCGCGCCGCCGAAGCCGATCACGTAGACCGGGTAGTCGACCCGGACTTTTTGCAGGAAGGTTTTGACGTTTTTGTCCGAGTCGACGCCAAGTCCGACGAACTCGACGCCTTTTTTCGCGTATTCGCGATGCAACTGACTAAGCGACGGCATTTCCTCGACGCACGGCCCGCACCATGACGCCCAGAAATTGATCACGATCGGGTGCCCTTTCAGCATGCTCAGCGACTGCGGCTTGCCGTCGGGGGTGGTGACGGCGGCCGACCATAGCTGGTCGACCGGGTTCGACGCGGTCGGCGTCGCAGCCTGCGCGACTTCGGTCAGCGTGCTGCCGAGCAGCCAGTGGCTCGCCACCGCACCGCCGACGCCCGCCACGAGGGCGACCGCTGTGCCTGCCAGAAAACGCTTGGTGTTCATCTGAGGTTGGTTCAATTGGTGGAAGGGGCGGCGTCGCTCTCGTTGAGCAGAGCCTGCACCGTCTGGACGGCGGCCCGCGCCTGGCGGCCTCGCGAATCGGCGCGCACGGCGCCGCGCAGGTCGTCGGTACTGTACAGCGCGACGTGGATGCC
Source organism: Paraburkholderia sp. (assembly GCA_035536055.1). Classification (GTDB taxonomy): domain Bacteria; phylum Pseudomonadota; class Gammaproteobacteria; order Burkholderiales; family Burkholderiaceae; genus Paraburkholderia. The sequence continues at coordinate 743 of DATLOW010000041.1, forward strand.
GACCGGTTCGGCATCGCGGCCTTCGTGGGCAGGACGCCAGATAAAGCTGAGCGTTTCGACGTAGCCGCGGCCGGCGAAGTGCCTTGTTTCAGAAACGTCGTACTGTATGTTCGCATTCAGCAGGTAAATGGCGACTTCTTTCGGGTTGTCGCAAAACGCCTGCAGGTGGATATCCGAATGTTCACCGGCTGTGCCGCCCAGCACCGCGCCGGTCAGATACGGATTGAACGGTGCGAGCCGCTGCATCCAGTCGAGCGCGATTTCGCGCAGCCTGCGTAGCACCGCGGGCTGCGTGTCGCCTTGGAACAGCGACTGGTATTCACGGATTTCTTCTTCGATCTGGTCGTTATCCGGCAGCCATTCGCCGGAAACGCGCGTCTCCCCGACGACTTGCCGCGCAGCTTTGCGCTTGGCCGTCGCATAGTCGAGACCGTCTTCCGCGATCATCCGCGCGGCGGCAATCGCAATTTCCTCGCGCACGCGGGTCGGGTCGAAGTGTAGTTTGCGGACCATCCGCTAATCATACTAGAGAATGTCTGGCGCTCTTCCGGCCCCGGGGCGGTGCTCGCGCGACGCCGCGCGGTGCGGCCCGCGCACAGGTCCGAGGCCGACCGTCGGGGACCCGTCGGGTACAATAGCCGCCTTTGCCTGGGCTTGCCGGGGCCTGCGCGACGGGCACGGTTGCAACCTCGCGGGTTGCGATCCGCGGTTGTTGATCTGCGGTCGCCAGCCGTTTCGTGTACCGCGCGGTTCACCCGGGGGCCCGGCATCTTCCGTTTCGACGCAGCAACTACGCCTTTCGCGGCGCGACAGCTCTCTTTATGCACATCCACATTCTCGGCATCTGCGGCACGTTCATGGGCGGTCTCGCGGTGCTGGCCCGCAGCGCGGGCCACAAGGTGACCGGCTGCGACGCCGGCGTCTACCCGCCGATGAGCACGCAACTCGAGGCGCAAGGCATCGGCCTGATCGAAGGTTACGGCGCCGAACAGGTCGATCTGCAACCGGATCTGTTTGTGATCGGCAATGTCGTGTCGCGCGGCAATCCGCTGATGGAAGCGATCCTCGACCGCGGCCTGCCCTACATGTCCGGACCGCAGTGGCTCGGCGAACACGTGCTGAACGGCAAATGGGTGCTGGCGGTGGCCGGCACGCACGGCAAGACCACGACCAGTTCGATGCTTGCGTGGCTGCTCGAAGATGCCGGCATGAACCCGGGCTTTCTGATCGGCGGCGTGCCGCTTAACTTCGGCGTGTCGGCGCGGCTCACTGATTCGAGCTTCTTCGTCATCGAAGCCGACGAGTACGACACCGCATTCTTCGACAAGCGATCGAAGTTTGTCCATTACCGGCCGCGCACCGCGATCCTGAACAACCTCGAATTCGATCATGCCGATATCTTCCCGGATCTCGCTGCGATCGAAACGCAATTTCACCACCTGGTGCGCACCATTCCCGGCATCGGCCGGATCGTGTCGAACGGTCGCGAAGCGGCGCTCGAGCGCGTGTTGACGCGTGGCTGCTGGAGCGAGGTCGAGCGCTTCGGCGTCGACGGCGGCTGGCAGGCGCTGCCCGCTGAAGAAGGCGTACCGGTCGACGCGCGCTTCGCTGTTTACCGCGAGGGCGAACGGGTCGGCGTGGTCGACTGGCTGGTGCAGGGCGAACACAACCGGCAGAATGCGCTCGCCGCGATCGCCGCGGCGCGCCATATCGGCGTGCCGCCCGCGCAAGCTGCGCAATCGCTCGCGACGTTCCGCAATGTGAAGCGCCGCATGGAAGTGCGCGGCAGCGTCGATGGCGTGACGGTCTATGACGACTTCGCGCATCACCCGACCGCCATCGACACGACCATCGCCGGGCTGCGTACGCGCGTCGGCCGCGAGCGCACGCGGATTCTCGCGGTGCTCGAGCCGCGCTCGAATACGATGAAGCTCGGCGTGATGAAGGCGCAATTGCCGGCGTCGCTCGCGGATGCGGATCTGGTATTCGGTTATGGCGCGCCGGCCGGCCGCGATGCGTTGGGCTGGGATCTGGCGGCGGCGCTCGCGCCGCTCGGCGACAAGGCGCGTGCCTTCAACGACATCGGTCAGCTGGTGCAGGCCGTCGCGGCCGCGGCGCGGCCCGGCGACCACGTGCTGGTGATGAGCAACGGCGGCTTTGGCGGCGTACATCAGAAACTGCTCGACGCGCTGTCGGCGCGCCCGGCGGATGCGCGAGGCGCCGCATGATCCTGTATCTGCACGGTTTCCGGTCGTCGCCGCAGTCGTTCAAGGCGCGCCTGCTGGCCGAACGGCTCACGGCGCTCGGCCGCGGCGCCGAATGGTGCTGTCCGCTGTTGCCGGTGTCGCCGTTCGACACGATCGCGCTCGCCGAAGCGCTCGTCGCACAGGCCAAACCCGCGCAGGTCACGCTGATCGGCAGTTCGCTTGGCGGGTTCTTCGCCACGCATCTGGCCGAAAAACACGGTTGGCCGGCGATCCTGCTGAATCCGGCGGTGGTGCCGCAGCGCGACCTGTCCGGCTATCTCGGCGAGCAACCGCGCTACAGCGGCGGCGGCAGCATCGTCGTCGAGCCGCGGCATCTGGATGAACTGCGTGCGCTGGCGGTCACATCGGTCACGCGGCCCGAACGCTATTATCTGTTTGCGGCCACCGGTGACGAAGTGCTCGACTACCGCGAGATGCTCGCGCACTACCCGGGCGCGCGCACGAAACTGATCGACGGCAGCGACCATTCGATCAGCGAGTTTCCGCAATATGTCGACGACGTGCTCGCCTTTTGCGACGAAGCCGCCGCCGGACGTTTCGCGGCACCGGGCGCGGCGGATGCGCGCCGCAACGACGCTACGCGCAACTGACGCAGCGAACCTTCTCACGAACACCTGTAACTGCCGCGGCCCGGCGCCCGAATGCGCAACCGCATAGCGCGCGAGACTATCCGCGGCAGACGATGCAAGCCAGAACGAGAGTATTGAGTGAACGTTTTCTTTGAGGAATCGGGCAGTTTCAAGGCAGGCAGCGTGCTTTCGAAGCAGGGCGACGCCTTTCAGGTCGAACTGCCCGGCGGCCGGCGCGCCAAGGTGCGCGCGAAAGACGTGCTGATCGAATTCGACAAGCCGGCCGCCGGTGAACTGATGGAACAGGCCGACGCGGCCGCGCAGCAGATCGACCTCGATTTTCTGTGGGAATGCGCGCCGGAAGAGGAGTTTCCGTTCGCGACGCTCGGCGCCGAATACTTCGGCGACGCGTTTGGGCCGGTCGAGCGCGCGGCGCTGGTGCTGCGCATGCACGGCTCCCCGGTCTATTTCCGCCGCAAGGGGCGCGGCCAGTATCAGCGCGCGCCGCAGGAGCAGCTGCAGATGGCGCTCGCGTCGCTCGAGCGCAAGCGTCAGCAGGCGCTGGTGCAGGCCGGCTACGAAGACGAACTGAAGGCCGGCCGACTGCCCGAAGCGTTTGCCGGCAAGGCACTCGGGCTGTTGACGAAGCCCGACAAGAATTCGATCGAATACAAGGCGCTCGAAGCGGCGGCCGCCGCGCGCGGCGTGTCGCCGGCGCGGCTGATGCTCGACTGCGGCGGCATTCCGTCGGCGCGCGCGCTGCACGAGGCGCGGTTCCTGTCCGAGTTTTTCCCGCACGGCACCGGTTTCCCCGTAGTCATGCCGGGCGCGCTGCCGGACGATCTGCCGCAGGCCGAGGTCGAAGCATTCTCGATCGACGACGTGACGACCACCGAAATCGACGATGCATTCTCGGTCGAGCATCTGGCCGATGGCCGCGTGCGGATCGGCGTGCATATCGCGGCGCCGGCGCTCGGCATCGCGCGTGGCGATGCGATCGACACGATTGCGCGCGGCCGTCTGTCGACCGTCTACATGCCGGGCGACAAGATCACGATGCTGCCCGACGAAGTGGTCGACGTCTTTACGCTGGCAGAAGGCGGCTTGCGGCCGGCGCTTTCGCTGTACAGCATCGTCAATCGCGAAACGCAGGAAATCGTCGCGAGCGAAACGCGCGCCGAACTGGTGTTCGTGAAGAGCAACCTGCGCCATAACCATCTCGACGAACAGGTGACCGAAGAAGCGCTTGCCGCCGGCACCGGCGACTACCCGCACAAGGCGGACATCGCGGTGTTGTGGCCGTTCGCGCAGGCGCTGTTCGAAAAGCGCCAGGTGATGCGCGCAAGCTTCGGCCTGAGGCGCGAAGTGCAGCGCAATACCGATTTCAACTTCTACGTCGACGGCGAGCACGTGACGATCACGCCGCGTCGGCGCGGCTCGCCGCTCGACCTGATCGTCGCGGAGCTGGCAATCCTGGCCAACTCGACGTGGGGCGCGTTCCTGCACGATCACGGCGTGCCGGGTATCTACCGTTCGCAGCGCGCGTTCGGCGCGCCGACCGGCCCGAAACGCACGCGCATGCAGACCAGCGCGGCGCCGCACGAGGGTCTGGGAGTCGCGCAGTACGCGTGGAGCACGTCGCCGCTGCGTCGTTACGTCGACCTCGTCAATCAGTGGCAGCTGCTTGCGTGCGTTCAGCACGGCGTGACGGCGAAGCTCGCCGCGCCGTTCAAGCCCAAGGACGCCGATCTGTTCGCCGTCGTGCAGGGCTTCGACGATACCTATACCGCCTATGCGGACCATCAGCGCCGCATGGAGTACTTCTGGTGTCTGCGCTGGCTGACCCAGGAGAATCGCAAGCAGGTGGTGGCTTCGGTGGTGAAGGGCGACCTCGTGCGACTCGAAGAAGTGCCGCTGCTGCTGCATGTGCCGGGCCTCGGCGTGCATGCACGCGGCACGCGGGTGTTGCTCGACGTGGTGTCGGTCGATGAACTGACCATCGAGGCATCGGTGCGGCCGCTGAACGTGCTCGATGCGCCGACCGTTTCGAGCAGCGCGGAGACGGAGGAGGCGGATGAAGCGGACGAGGGCGACGAGGAACTGATCGACGCCGCCGACGAATCGGCCGAAAGCGAAGCAGAGGCGCAGGCCGAGGCGGAGCTGGATGGCGGCGCGCCGGCGCAGGATGCGCAAGCGGGCGCGCCTGAACAGGCGCGCGGTGCCGACGAGTCCGGCAACGATGAAGGCGCGCCGGGCGCGTCCGGCGAGGAGCGCGAAACGGAGTCGAACCGATGAGCGCCAACGCCACCCATGTCGCCGATGCCGCTGCGCCGGATGGGCCGCGCGATCGTTACGCGGTGATCGGCAATCCGGTTGCGCACAGCAAGTCGCCGTTCATCCACGCGCGCTTTGCCGCGCAGACCGGCGAGCCGGTCGAATACGGCCGGGTACTGGCGCCGCTCGATGGGTTTGCAAGTCACGTGCGCGAGTTCATCGCAGCGGGTGGCCGCGGCATCAACGTGACGGTGCCGTTCAAGCTCGAAGCGCATGCGCTGGCCGACCGGCTGTCGCCGCGCGCGGCCGCGGCGGGCGCGGTCAACACGCTGCGGTTCGACGCGGACGGCATCTACGGCGACAACACGGATGGCTTCGGCCTCGTGCGCGACATCGAAGTGAATCTCGGCGTGTGGCTGCGAGGCGCGCGTGTGTTGCTGCTCGGCGCGGGCGGCGCGGCGCGTGGCGTGGTACTGCCGATGCTCGAGCGAGCGCCGCAGTCGCTGGCGATCGTCAACCGCACCGCGGCGAAGGCCGAGGCGCTCGTCGCGCAATTCGCGCAGGCTGCGCACGATGCGGGTTGCGCGCTGGCCGGTGGCGGCCCGCAGGCTGTGCAGGCCGACGCGTACGACGTGATCGTCAATGCGACGGCCGGCAGTCTCGATGCCGCGTTGCCCGAATGCGACGACCGCGCGTTCGGCGCCGATACGCTCGCGTACGACATGATGTATGGCGCGCAGCCGACCGTCTTCATGCAGCACGCGACGAGGCTCGGCGCGCGCGCGGCCGACGGACTCGGCATGCTGGTCGAGCAGGCGGCGGAGTCGTTTTATGTTTGGCGCGGCGTGCGACCCGACGGCGCACCGGTGCTCGCCGAGCTGCGCCAGCAGCTGGCGGTGCCAACCGGCGTCTGACGCAGCGGCGCGCGCACGCACGGATATCCAGCCTTGGCGATCGACTTGACCACCATCAAGCGCCCGAAGAGCGTCAAACGGGTGAATGCAGGCCGTTGGGCGTTCTACGCCGCCGCGGTGTTCGCCGTCGCGTGGCTGGCGCTGCAGGCGTTCTACTTCACGCAGATCGCGATCTGGAACTGGGTCAATCCGCAGTCGACGGCGTTCATGCGCTCCGACGCGTGGCGCTTCGCGCAGGAACGCCCCGACCTGTCGATCCAGCACACGTGGGTGCCGTACGACCAGATCTCGCGCAACCTGAAGCGCGCGATCATCGCGTCCGAAGACGCGAACTTCGTCAACAACAACGGCTACGAAACCGACGCGATCCTGCAGGCCTGGGAAAAGAACAAGGCACGCGGCAAGATCGTCGCGGGCGGTTCGACGATCACGCAGCAACTCGCGCGCAATCTGTTCCTGTCGCGCGAAAAGAGCTATATCCGCAAGGGGCAGGAGCTGATCATCACGTGGATGCTGGAATTGCTGATGGATAAGGAACGCATTTTCGAGATTTATCTGAACTCAGTTGAGTGGGGCAACGGCGTGTATGGCGCCGAAGCTGCCGCGCGCTATTACTACAAGACTTCTGCGGCCAATTTGAGCGCCGGCCAGGCGGCACGACTCGCTGTGATGTTGCCGCGGCCCCGCTACTTCGACGAGCATCGCAATTCCGCCTATCTGACCCAGCGCGCGCGGGTGATTGCCCGGCGGATGGG
>DATLOW010000042.1:0-4965 GCA_035536055.1 Paraburkholderia sp.
GCCGACCGGGTCGATCGTTGCGCACGCAAGCTTAGCCGCGCCAGACCGTATCCGCATCGAGCGGATACACGGGCCGCGCGATCCGCTCGTATCTGAATAGCGCATAGTCCGAGCCGGTGATGCCGCGGCTGTCGCATTCGACAAGGCCGCCGGCTATCGGCACGAACACCGGGCGGCAATACATGCGCGACTTCAGCAACAGGAAGCGAGCACGGCGCGGATCGATACCGACGCTCTCGAACACGCCGAGATCCCACGGCTCGTGCGTGCGCTCGGTGACCACCAGCGTCGCCGCGCCGAGATCAAGCACCGCGCTTTTGCCCATGCTCGCGCGCTGTCCGGTGTAGGTCGGGCCGGTGATCGTGTACTCGCCGTCGGTCAGCGCGCGCACCACGCCGGTCGCGGCAAACGGTTCGCGCATCGTGCCGCGGTGCGACGGCCGCTTGTTGCCGACCGGCACCGTGACGCGCGCGCCGACGCCGGCCGCGCACAGCGCGGCGACCGCCTGCGGATCGCACAGCGGGCCGCTGACGATACCGTCGAGCCCCTGCGCCAGTGCGGCTTCGAGCAGGTCCATCGTGTCGCAGGTGCCGCCGGACATGCAGTTGTCGCCATGATCGAGCAGCAACACCGGTTTATCGGTCAGCCGCGCCGCCGCGGCCGCGTCGGCCACCGATTGCGCGAGCGGCGCGCTGCGATAGACGAACGCATCGCGCTCGTCCCAGATGCGCCGCGCGATGCGCTCGGCCGCCGCGTCGGCAGCGGCCGCGTCGCCATTGCCAACCACCACCACACTGATGCATGGCCGCGCGATATCGGCCAGCGAAAAACCGGCGAGGATCGACACCGCCAGCATGCCGTGCGCTTCTTCGTGTTGCGCGGCCTGCACCGCGCGTTGCATCGCGCCGTCGGCAGTGGCGCTGCGCAGTGTCGAGGTCATCAATGGCGGCTGGCGCCATGCGAGCACCGGCCGCGCGCGCCCTTCGATCAGATCGAACAGAATGCGCGCCGCATGCGCACCGGTCTCGTACATATCGACGTGCGGATAGGTCTTGAAGCTGACGATCACATCGGCGTGGTCGATCATTTTCTGCGTGACGTTGCCGTGCAGATCGAGCGCGACGGCAATCGGCGCGTCGGGCAGCAACGCGCGCACCCGTTCGAGCAGATCGCCTTCGCCGTCGGCCGTGGACTGCGCAACCATCGCGCCATGCAGGTCGAGCAGCACCGCATCGCAGCCGGGCGCCGCGGCGACAATCGCGTCGCAGATCGTGCGGTACGCGTCGGCCGCTACCGGACCGCTCGGATTGGCCATCGCCGAGACCGGCGTGACGAGCTCCGCGTCACGCTGTTCGGCGGCATCGATAAAGGCCGACATCGCGGTGCGCATGCCTTTGTTCTCTGCGTAGGCAGCCGCGCCGAACGCCGGGCCGTCGCGGCCGAATGCCGCGAGCGGCGTCGGCACCGGCGAGAACGTGTTGGTCTCGTGATTCATGCGGGCAATCAGAATTTTCATTCACCGCTCTCCTTGTTGGTGACAGCGCGCAACAGTCGCCATGCATGCTTGCTGAAAGGCTTGCTCTCGACAGGCTCTTTTCACATAATGCCTGCGCGCGCACCCGGAGAAAAATGATGAGGGCAATCAAGCTAGGGCTGCTCGTCCTGGCCATCGCGTCCCCCGCGTTTGGCGGCGAGCATTACGTCGAGGTGTGGAATCCGCCCGAGGCGCGCGGCGGCAATGCGTCTGCGCATGCGGCGCTGCTCGCGGCGCGCAAGGCGGAAAAGCAGGCGCGGCAGCGGCGTGCCGGCCTGCGGATTGCGCGTAATGCGGCACACGATGCGGCACGTGATGCGACTCATGACCCAGCTCATGATGCGCGCGCCGCGGCACATCGGCGCGCGGTCGCGGCAGCGCCGGCGAAGGCTTCGGTCGCAGCCGCCGAGCGCCGCTCTGGCGAGCCGCGCTTCAAGGACATCCCGCGTCAGATCACCCCGGAAGGCAACGTCTTGCGCGTCGATGGCCGCAATGCGCAAGTCGACGTGGAACGCTGAGCGCTGACTGCTGGCAGCATGACGCCGCGCGGCATGGAACCGCCCGCCGTTCCATGCCGTGCCGTTGCCAGCCGTAATTGCGGCGCACGACTGCCGCGCACGACTGCCGCGCATGAGCTGTACACGCGGCTGCCACGCGTTACTTCACGACACGCGGTTTGGTCAGATCGCCGAGACCGACGCGATACAGCATCTCCACCCGCATCCGGTCGAGTACCGTAAAGCCGACGTCGGCGCCATCCTGGCTCGGATCGATATGCACGCGGAACGGACGCTTCCCGAACGGCGTATCGACAACCTTGACGATCGCATCGCTGACCTCCGCCGGATCGGCATCGGCCGGCACGATCTCCGCGAAGGCCTGCTGCACCTGCTCGGCGAAGCCTTGATACGGCCCGGCTTCGTATTCGGCCACCCGTGCGCTATCGGCCGGCGCGCCTGCATTGGCGAAATGGTTGGTGCCCTTCGTGAATGCGCCCGGCACGACGATGGTGGTCTCGATGCCCCAGCGCGACACCTCGCGTGCATACTGCACCGCCAGCGCATCCATCGCGGCCTTCGCGGCGAAATACGGCGCGAGGTACGGGGGCGTGCCGCCCGCCGAGCTGCTGCTCGACACCCACAACAACAGCCCTTGCCCCTGGCCGCGCAGGTGCGGCAGCACCGCGCGATTCACGCGCTGCGTGCTCAGCACGTTGACGTCGTACAGATGCGCAAACTGCTCCGGCGTGAACGCTTCGGCGGGGCCGAACGCCATATGGCCGGCATTGTGGACTACCACGTCGATGCGCCCGGCTTCAGCGATCACCTGCGCGGCCGCGGCATCGGCCGATTCCTGCGACTGCACGTCGAGTTCGACGGTGTGCAGATCGACGTGACTGGCCTTGGCGAATTGCGCCATCTGCGCAACGGTTGCCGCGTTGCGGCCGGTGGTGTTGCGCATCGACGCGTAGACGATATGGCCGGCCTTCGCGAGTGCTTCCGCAGTGATGCGGCCGAAGCCGCTCGATGCACCGGTGACGAGAATGACTTTGCTGTTCATCAATGACTCCTTTCGCGCCGTAGCGCAGGGACCGATCGGGTTATGCAGTCGTTCGGTTTGCGTCTGGCGGGATCCGTCGCGCATCAGATCGCGCCACCGTTCGCGCGCAGCGTCTGGCCGTTGATCCAGCCGCCTTGCGGACCCGCGAGAAACGCGACCGTATCGGCGATGTCTTCCGGCGTGCCGAGGCGCTCGAGCGGCGTCAGTTTGGTCAGGTAGTCGACCACCTGCTGCGGCTTGCCTTCGAAGAACAGCTCGGTGGCCACCGGCCCCGGCGCGACCGTATTGACGGTGATGCTCCGGCCGCGCAGTTCCTTGGCGAGGATGTGCGTCATCGCTTCGACGCCGGCCTTGGTCGCCGCGTACACCGCGTAGGTCGGCTGATAGAGGCCGACCACGCTCGACGACGTGTTGACGATCCGGCCGCCGTCGCGCAGCCGGCGCGCGGCTTCGCGCAGCGTGTTGAAGGTGTCCTTCAGGTTCACCGCGACCTGGCTGTCGAACAGCGCATCGTCGCTGTCAGCGAGCTTCGCGAGCTTCATGATGCCGGCATTGTTGACCAGCACGTCTACACCGCCGAACGCGGCTTCGGCTGCATCGAACATACGTGCGACGGCGGCGCGGTCGGTCACGTCGGCCTGCGTCGGAAACGCGTGGCCGCCTTCCTTGTCGATCTGCGCGGCAAGCGCGTCGGCCTCGGCGGCACGGCCCGCGTAGTTGATGACGACCGTAAAGCCTTCACCGGCAAGGCGGCGCGATGAGCGAGAACGACCGCTGGGTCGACCTCGTGCAGGAAGGCGTCGATTGCGTGCTGCGCTACGGCAAGCTGCGCGACAGCGAGCTCGTCGCGCGCCAGGTGGCGACGCTTGAACGGATCGTTTGCGCCACGCCCGCGTATCTGCGGCGCTACGGCACGCCGGCCGACCTCGCGGCGCTCGACGGGCATCAGATGGTGGGGCTGCGGATGGGCACCACCGACAACCTGATGCCGATGGAATTCGGCGCCGGCGCGGACGTGCAAGGCGTGACGCTACCCTGTGCGATGTCGGTGACAGGCACCGAAAGCTATCTGTGCGCGATCCGTCTGGGGCTCGGCATCGCGCAGGTACCGCGCTTTCACGTCGAGCCGGATCTGCACAGCGGCGCGCTGGTGCAGGTGCTCGCGCACATACCGCAGCCGGCGATGCCGGTTTCGCTCGTGTATCAGCGCACGCGGCAGCTGTCGCCACGCGTGCGGGTATTTATCGATTGGGCAGTGCGCGAGTTCGCGAACCGGCACGCGCCGGCAGCAGGCGACTCAATCGGCGCCTGAGCGGGCGGCCGGCCATCTCGCCCGATGCGGCCTTAAAGAAGCGGCAACACGCCTTCGCGCGGCGCGCATCGCTTGATCTCGCCGCCGCTGGCCGACAGCACAACCAGTTCGACGAAACTGTTTGCATGGGCATAGCAGCCGAACATCCGGTCCATCAGGCCGATGAAAATCGCAAGGCTATTGCCGGCGAATTGCGCCTCGTCGACGGTCAGCTGGATTTCGATGCCGCGCACGAATGCGGGAAACGGCTTGACCGGCATCCTGCGCATCGTTGCGCGGTGCGCGAGGTCGACGATGCCTTCGATATGACGCGCCGCCGCCGGCGTGGCCGCGGCGTGTTGCCGCAACATCTGTTTAAGCTCGGCGGCACCGGCTGTGCCGAGCGCCATCGGATGTGAGGTCGTGCGCGAAATCAGGTTCCACAATTCGCCCTGGCCGCGCGGCATGCGCGCAATCGCGGTAGGACGGCGCAGCATCGCGATCGGACACGACACGGCCGCGTGCTCGTTGAGCAGATCGCCGCCGGCCGCGCCCTGCGGCAACGCGGGCGCGTTGCGGT
>DATLOW010000043.1:0-7669 GCA_035536055.1 Paraburkholderia sp.
TATCGTAGGTAGAACATCCTGCAACCAGTGCAACCGCTGCCGCGGCCAGCAAGGTACCCCGCATGCGGCTCCCCCGGTAGAACAATACAGATTTTGGAATCATTTCCCTCACCGTGCGGGCTCCGTGAGCCGCCACTTGACCGCGCAGTTCGCGTCGAAGATGACCGAATCGGCAAATCACATTACTATGAGAACCCTGCATTGTACTCTAGGGATCCCTTGCCATGACCAATCCAGCCGATCTCAAGAATATCGGGCTCAAGGCGACCCTTCCGCGCCTCAAGATTCTGGAAATATTTCAGCACAGCCCGGTACGCCACCTGACCGCCGAAGACGTCTATCGCAACCTGCTGCATGAAGAGCTGGATATCGGCCTCGCAACCGTCTATCGCGTGCTGACGCAGTTCGAACAGGCCGGCCTGCTCACGCGCAGCAACTTCGAATCGGGCAAGGCCGTTTTTGAGCTGAACGAAGGGACTCACCACGATCATCTGGTCTGTATCGATTGCGGTCTGGTCGAGGAATTTTTCGACCCCGAAATCGAAAATCGCCAGCAGGCGATTGCCAAGCAGCGCGGTTTCAAGCTGCAGGAACATGCGCTTGCGCTGTATGGCGCATGCACCAAAGAGAACTGCCCGCATCGCAAGCATTGAGTCGCTGCGACTGTGACGCTGAGGCTCGCGTCGCAGTGTTGTCACAGTCAACCCGTCCGGCTAAAAAGGTCTGACGGGTTTTTTGTTGCGGATGAGAGTACTTCTCGTTACGCGCCCGAGCGCGGCAACAGACTGCAAGCGCGGCAATAAAAAAAGCTGCCCCGCAGGGCAGCCTCTTCGAGATCAGACTCGAGCGTTGCTTACTTCGCGTTTGCGAAAGCCACCGCCGTATCCAGCATGCGGTTCGAGAAACCCCACTCGTTGTCGTACCAGCTCGACACCTTTACGAGACGGCCCGACGTCTTCGTCAGCGTGGAATCGAAGGTCGACGAAGCCGGATTGTGGTTGAAGTCGATCGACACGAGCGGCGCGTCGTTGTAGCCGAGGATGCCCTTCAGCGCGCCTTGCGACGCTTCCTTCATGATCGCGTTGACTTCGTCCACCGTCGTATCGCGCTTCGCGATGAACGACAGATCGACGATCGACACGTTGATGGTCGGCACGCGAATCGCGTAGCCATCCAGCTTGCCGTTCAGTTCCGGCATCACGAGGCCGATTGCCGAAGCCGCGCCGGTCTTGGTCGGAATCTGGCTATGCGTGGCCGAGCGCGCGCGACGCAGGTCTTCGTGATACACGTCGGTCAGCACCTGATCGTTGGTGTACGCGTGAATCGTCGTCATCAGGCCGCTTTCGATGCCGATCTTGTCGCTCAGCGGCTTGACCAGCGGTGCGAGGCAGTTGGTCGTGCACGATGCGTTCGAAATCACCGTGTGCTCGGCCTTCAGCGTGTGATGATTGACGCCGTAGACGATCGTCGCGTCGACGTCCTTGCCGCCCGGTGCCGAGATGATCACCTTTTTCGCGCCGCCCTTCAGGTGCGCGCTGGCCTTTTCCTTGGTCGTGAAAAAGCCCGTGCATTCCATCACCACGTCGACGCCGAGATCGCCCCACGGCAGTTCAGCCGGGTTGCGGTTCGCCAGCACGCGGATCTTGTCGCCGTTGACGACGAGGTTTTCGCCATCCACCGACACTTCGCCCGGGAAGCGGCCATGCGCCGTGTCGTACTGCGTCAGATGCGCGTTGGTCTTGGCATCGCCGAGGTCGTTGATCGCTACGATCTGGAGGTCATGCTTCTTGCCGTTCTCGTAGAACGCGCGCAGCGTGTTGCGGCCAATCCGGCCATAGCCGTTGATTGCGACGCGAATCGTCATTGCTATCTCCTGTGGACTTGAAAAAACCTGCACGTTGCGGCTGAAGACCGCGCCGCGCCGCCGCCGCGTGTACCCCGTGCGGCGGCGGCGCGAAACGCCGTCAGCCCAGCGTGGCCTTGACCGTCTCGACCACCTTCTCGACGGTAAAGCCGAAATACTTGAACAGCACACCGGCGGGCGCCGATTCGCCGAACGAGTCGATACCGACCACGCCGCCTTCGAGGCCCACATACTTGCGCCAGAAATCCGTCACGCCCGATTCGATCGCCACGCGCCGCACGCCGGCCGGCAGCACGCTGTCGCGATACGCCTGATCCTGGCGGTCGAACACGTTGGTCGACGGCATCGACACGACGCGCGCGGCAATGCCTTCAGCGGCGAGCGCATCGACCGACTTCATTGCCAGTTCGACTTCCGAGCCGGTCGCGATCAGGATGATCTTGCGTGCCGGCACGTCTTCCTTCCAGTCGCGCAGCACGTAGCCGCCCTTCGCGATGTTCGCGATCTGCTTGTCGGTACGCTCCGCGAACTGCAGGTTCTGGCGCGTGAAGATCAGGCACGACGGGCCTTTGTGCTCGATCGCCTGAGTCCAGGCCACCGCGGTTTCGACTGTATCCGACGGACGCCACACGGTCATATGCGGAATCAGACGCAACGCTGCAGCATGTTCGACCGACTGGTGCGTCGGGCCATCTTCGCCGAGACCGATCGAATCGTGCGTGAACACGAAGATGGTCGGCGACTTCATCAGCGCGGCGACGCGCAGCGCGTTGCGGCTGTAGTCGGAGAAGGTCAGGAAGGTGCCGCCGAAGGCCTTGTAGCCGCCGTGCAGATCGAGACCGTTCAGCGCGCCGCTCATGCCGAATTCGCGCACGCCGTAGTTGATGTGATTGCCCCACTGGATGCCGCTCGAGCCTTCCTTGCGCGCGCGCACCGGCTTCGAGCCCTTCCAGTTGGTCAGATTCGAACCGGTCAGGTCGGCCGAACCGCCGAGCAGTTCCGGCAGCACCGCGGCGAGGCCGTCGAGCGTCTGCTGCGAAGCCTTACGCGTGGCGACGGTTTCCTTGCGCTCGTTCGCACCGGCGATGATCGCCTGCGCTTTTTCCGCCCAGTCGTCGGGCAGCTTTTTCGCCATGCGGCGCTGGAATTCGGCGGCTTCCTTCGGGTACTTCGCCTTGTAGTCGGCGAAACGCTTGTCCCACTCGCCTTCGACCTTCGCGCCCGATTCCTTCGCATCCCACGCCGCGTAAACTTCCGGCGGAATCACGAACGGCTCGTAGTGCCAGCCGATCGCGTCGCGGGTTGCCTTGATTTCATCCGCGCCAAGCGCCGAGCCGTGGGCCTCGTGCGTGCCGGCCTTGTGCGGCGAGCCTTCGCCGATCACCGTCTTGCAGCAGATCAGCGTGGGCTTGTCGGACTGCTTGGCCTGCTTGATCGCGGCATCGACTGCGTCGACGTCGTCGCCCTTCACGGCGCGGATCACGTTCCAGCCGTAGGCTTCGAAGCGCTTCGGCGTATCGTCGTGGAACCAGTTGACCACTTCGCCGTCGATCGAAATGCCGTTGTCGTCGTAGAACGCGATCAGCTTGTTCAGCTTCAGCGTGCCGGCGAACGAACAGGCTTCATGCGAGATGCCTTCCATCAGACAGCCGTCGCCGACGAACACGTACGTGTGGTGATCGACGATCTTCGCGTCCGGCTTGTTGAACTCCTCCGCGAGCAGCGCCTCGGCCAGCGCCATACCGACCGAATTCGACAGCCCCTGGCCGAGCGGGCCAGTCGTCGTTTCCACGCCCGCCGTGATGCCGTACTCCGGGTGACCCGGCGTCTTCGAATGCAGCTGACGGAAATTCTTCAGCTCTTCCATCGGCAGGTCGTAGCCGGTCAGATGCAGCAGCGAGTACAACAGCATCGAGCCATGCCCGTTCGACAGCACGAAGCGGTCGCGATCGGCCCATTGCGGATTCTTCGGGTTATGGCGCAGATGGCGCGACCACAGCGCGACACCGATCTCCGCCATGCCCATCGGCATGCCGGGGTGGCCTGAGTTCGCTTTCTGAACGGCGTCCATGGCGAGCGCGCGAATCGCGTTGGCCATCAGGGAAGTGGAGGCGGGAGAGGAGGTCGTCATGTCGAGTTCCGGGAACGAGTCCAAAAAACGAGGCGCGGGCGAAAAGATCCGGAAGCTTGGCCGCCAGTCAGCCTCGGCGCGGTGCGGCGCCCAGAATTGCGAATCTGGACAGGATGCAGAACAGCCAGGCAATCGGACGAGGCTAGAAAGCGGAATATTCTAACAGAGGATCAGCGTTATCCCTTGCCGGCAAGCGGCTTCCAGCCAAAGCACGGCCTCTATAATCCGCTCATTTGCCACTTGATGCGCACGAGCCGTGCGCCGCCTTGCCGTGAGCGCTTCGCTACTTTTCACCCCTGCGCGTGACGCCGTGTACGGTTTTCCGCACGCGCGGCGCGTTGCACATGTCGATTCGCCGTATCAGCGCATCGAGATCTGGCACACCGAGCAACTCGGATGCCTGTTCACACTCGACGGCCGGCCGATGACGTCGACCGGCGACGAATTCATCTACCACGAATGCATGACGCATCCCGCCGCGCTCGCGCATCCGGCGCCGCGCGCGGCGCTGGTGCTCGGCGGCGGCGATGGCGGCGCGGCGCGGCAGTTGCTCGCGCATCGCTCGATCAAGCGGATCGTGGTCGCTGAGCTGGACGCGGAAGTGGTGCGGCTCACACGCGAACATATGCCGCAGGTACACGGCGGCGCGTTCGACGATCCGCGGGTCGAACTGGTGATCGGCGATGCGGCGCAGTACGTCGAGCGTGCGCAGCACACGTTCGACCTTGTCGTATTCGACCTGACGCCGCCGGATTCGCCCGCCGCCGGACTGTACACGCCGGACTTCTACGCACGGCTGAAGCGTGTGCTGACGCCGCAGGCAGCAATCTCGCTGCATCTGGGCTCACCGTACTTTCATGGCCCGCGCATTGCTGCGTTGCTGGCCGATTTGCGACGCTCGTTCGCGTTTGTCCGGCCGCTCGCCGCCTATGTGCCGCTGTACGGCTCGTTGTGGCTGATGGCTGTCGCGAGCGACACGCTGGACGCAGCCGCCATCGCGCAAGACGAGCTCGCCGCGCGCATCGCGCAACGCGGCCTCGACGCGCTGCGCTTTTACGATGCGCCGCTGCACGCGGCGCTGTTTGCCGCACCGCACGCGGTGCGCGATAAACTAGGCCGATTCTTAAATCTGTTGCCGTAGCAGTGATGCACAATGCCCCGCTGCACGCATCGCCCGCCGTCCGGCGCGCCGACGAGCTTTCGGCAGCACGCGGCGATAACGACGCAGCCCAAGGTTCAGGAGAGCAAGATGACTTCCCCACGCCCAGCCGGAGTGCCGTGGTTGACCCCTTATCTGACGGTGCGCAACGCACGCACGTCGATGGCGTTCTATCGGGCCGCGCTCGGCTTTCACGTGCGCGACAGCATGCATGAAGACGGCGCGCTGATGCACGTCGAAATGACTTACCAGGATCAGCTGATCGTGATGTTCGCGCCGGAAGGCGCGTTCGGCTCGACGGCGAAAACCCCGAAAAGCGCGAACACCATCGCGCCGCAATCTTTTTATCTGTATGTCGACGATGTCGACGCGGTCTATGCACGCGCGATTGCCGCGGGCGCGAAATCGCTGAGCGAGCCCCAGGATCAGTTCTGGGGCGACCGCTTCGCGCAGATCGAAGACCCGGACGGCTATCGTTGGGCGCTCGCGCGCCACCTGTCGTAATTCGATGAGAACTTCGCTTATGCCCCGCTTTTTCGTCGGCACACCGCTCGCGTGCGGCGACGTGGTCCAGTTGCCGGACGACGTGAACCGTCACGTGCAGGTGCTGCGTTTGCAACCCGGCGACACGATCACGCTTTTCAACGGCAATGGCGGCGAATTCGGCGCTGAAGTAATCGACATGGAGCGGCGCGGCTCGACGGTGCGCATCGGAGATTTCCGCGATGCGGAGGCCGAGCCGCCGTATCATCTGACGCTCGCGCAGGGGATTGCGGGCAGCGACAAGATGGACTGGCTGATCGAGAAGGCGGTGGAACTCGGCGCGTCCGCGTTCGCACCGCTGACGACGACGCGCAGCGTCGTGCGCCTGTCCGGCGAGCGTGCGCAGCGGCGCCAGGTGCATTGGCAGCGAATTGTGCAGGCGTCGTGCGAGCAATGCGGACGCAACCGTCTGCCGGAAGTGCTGCCGACCCGCGAGCTCGCGACCTGGCTCGGCACGATGCCGAAGACACCGGAAGATGGCGAGTTGCGGCTGCTGTTGTCGCCGCGCGCGAGCGTGCCGTTTTCAGCGCTCACCACCGAGCCGCCGAAGCGGCGCGCGCTGGTACTGATCGGACCTGAGGGCGGCTTTTCGGCCGCCGAGGAAGCGGCCGCGACGAGCCACGGCTTTACCGCGGTCGGTCTTGGCCCACGCGTGCTGCGGACTGAAACCGCTGGTATCGCGGTGCTCGCCGCGCTGGCGGCGCGCTGGGGCGGCTGGTAAGCGGGTTCCACTTTTCGTGGTGTGCCATCTCGCGACCGCGGCGCTTCACGTCAAAAAATCCAAAAGATAAAGCCTGCCGCAGCGTGGGCAGGCTTATCTTGATCAAGACACAACAACCAGACGGTCCAGCGGGCACGAACCAAAACGGATCGGTTCACGCACAGCCGACATCAACACGCACCGCACAGCGAACTTGTCGGCAGGTGTCACGCAAACGAATAGAACACGCGGAACGCCACCTTGCGCTCGGCCCAGAATTCGGCCGCTTCACGGAACACGTCCAGCAGCGTTTCGCGCCCTTCCTTGTCGAATTTCTGCGCAACCGGCAGCGCCTCGAGCACGATCACAAAGCCCGGCTGCTCGCCGGCCTTGTGCACGAGATCGGTCAGACAGTCGTACAGCGCGTCGTAATTTTTGCCGAAGTGTTTCGGAAACAGAAACGACGTCGCGATGGTCTCCATCACTTCCTGCTTGCTCTGCGCATTTCCGCAGTAGGCATACAGAAAATGCTGGCCCAGCTTGCTCGCTTCGTCGGCGAGATCCTGCACGCGAAACGCGCGAATCGACTGCACGATGTTGGGTCGCACGGTCGCGAAAAGATCCATGGATCCCTCGTTCGATGAAAGCAGCATGCTGGCTTCGTTCTCGGTGGGGCGGTCCTGTCCGGCGTCGCGCATCTGCATGACGCGCTGGAACAGATTGCCGTCGCCGGCCGCAAAAAGATCTCTCGCGACTTTGCGGTCGTGCGCGTAGATGTTGTCGCTCATGCCGTATGTCCCGATGTCATTCAATGATGCGATTAAAACTGGCGTAGTGATCGTCGCTGTAGTAACAGTTGTCGGTTCGCCTCAGCGGACCGCCGCAAACGATGCGGCGCGCCCCGCGGTTGCGGGCACGCGGCGTGGGAACGGTGTATTCGTGGTAGTAGCCCCGCTGGCGCGGCGGCAGCAGCCGCTCGCGGTTGCCGAATACGACGCCATCCTTTTCATACGGGTAAGGCCCGCCTGACGCGATCAAGTTCAATGTCTTGACGGCTTCCGGCGGCAACTGCGCCATTGCGACAGTGCCCGCCGCCGGCGCGAGATCCCGGCCGAACGCCGCTGGCACCAGACCGCTGCACAGACCGCCGACCGACAGGACGGCGACCAGCACGCCGTTGCGAAGCCACCTGCGTGCCATGAATCAGGGTTCCCGCTGTTAGATCACGAGTTTGACGACCATGAAAGTCGTAAGGGTATCGCTAATGGACCC
>DATLOW010000044.1:0-6923 GCA_035536055.1 Paraburkholderia sp.
TACATCGAGGGCATCCTCGAAGGCGGCACGGCCGGCGACGGCGACGAAGGCTCCGTCGACGGCGCGGGAACCGGTGCCGCTGGCGGCGAGTCCGACCCGCTTTACGATCAGGCCGTCGAAATCGTCATCAAGAACCGGCGCGCGTCGATTTCGCTGGTGCAGCGGCATCTGCGCATCGGCTACAACCGCGCGGCGCGGCTGCTCGAGCAGATGGAGCAGTCGGGGCTGGTGTCGGCGATGTCGTCGAACGGCAATCGCGAAATTCTGGTGCCGGCGCGCGAGGCCGACTGATTTGAATGCCGCGGCGCGTGCGGGTTTGCAACGAGCCCGCTAACGAGAACCCGTAGCCAACTGTGGCCAACCCGCTAGCGGCCGCGTCGCGCGCCGCCCATCCCGCTTTCGATCCAATTCACGGGGAGCATCCCATGCAGCAATACGTCGACGGGCAGACCGCCCGCTTTACCGCCCGTTCCACAGCCCGCGCTGCCTCGCGTCCGGCCGGTGCGAACCGTTCCCGCGGCCTGCTGCGCACGCTTGCGCGCGGCCTGCGCGGCGCGGCGGCCGGCGCGGCGCTGCTGCTCGCGGCATCGCACGCATTCGCGAGCGGCACCGAGCAGCTGAGGCAGTTCGTCGCGCAAGTGCACGCCGCGCGCGGCGAGTTCGTGCAGACCGAAGTGCGCGCGCCGAGCAATGCACAGCCGGCGAGCGGCACGCTGTCGACGCAGTCCGCCAAGGGCAATACCGTCTCGAGCGGCACGTTCTCGTTCGCGCGGCCGGGCAAGTTCATCTGGCAATACCAGAAGCCCTATGAGCAGCTGCTTCAGGCCGACGGCGACAAGCTGTACGTGTACGACAAGGACCTGAACCAGGTGACGGTGCGCAAGCTGGGCGGCGCGCTCGGCGCGAGCCCGGCGGCGATCCTGTTCGGCAGCAACGATCTGGAGCAGAACTTCACGCTGAAGGACGCGGGCGTGAAGGCCGGCATCGACTGGCTCGAACTGGTGCCCAAGGCAAAGGACACGCAGTTCCAGCGCGTCGGCATCGGCTTTCGCGACGGCAACCTCGAAGCGATGGAACTGCACGACGTGTTCGGCAACGTAACGCTGCTGAAATTCTCGAACATCCAGAAGAACCCGTCGCTGCCGGCCGACGCGTTCAGGTTCACGGTGCCGAAGGGCGCCGACGTGATCAACGGCTGATCGTCAGGCGGGTTCAGCGCGCGGGCTTCCAGCGATACATCATCACCTTGCCGCGCGCGTCTTCCTCGACGAACACCAGGTACTCGCCGTTGCTGCGCCGGTACGCGCTGATGCCGTTCGACACGTCGATAAAGCCCGACGCGCGCCCGACCTCGGGCCCCGGCTTCAGCACGCCGATTTCCGTGCCGCTGTCCTTGTCGTACACGTGCACGGTGCCGACCGGCTCGACTGCGAAGATGTACTTGCCTTCCACCGCGATGCCGATGATCGTCGAGCCCGGCTTCGGCTTTGTGATCCACGGCAGCGTGATCGTATAGCGCACCACCGGCTTGCCGCTCGACCATCGGTCGTAGCGCACCAGCACGCGGCCGGCTTCCTTCCAGTACGCGCGATCGGGGCCCGCCTGCGGCGTATAGCCGGCCGCGTATAGCGAATCGGTAGCCGGTTCGTAGACCACGCGGCGCACGTCGTTGAACGGCTGCGGCACCGGCCATGCATCCATCTTCGCGTATGAATAGAGCGGATTGCCGTTCGAATCCAGGCCGCCAAAGCGCAGCCGGTACAGGCCCGTGCCGTTGCGCGCGCGCCAGAGGTCGCCCGCGCTGTCGACGTACCAGCCCCAGCCGCCGGCGAGCGGCTTGCCAGTCGAATTGACCTCGAATTCGTTGCTGTCGAACTTGCCGTTGCCGTTCGCGTCGCGCCAGATCCATTCGCCGCCGCCCGGCGCGTTCGGCACCTGCGCAACCGCGCGTTCGTCGGTCGCGACGAAGCCGGCCGGAATCGCGGTCTCACCGTCGCGCGCCGTATCGAAGCGGTAGATCTTCAGGTGATCGGCGTACATGTCGGTGGTGAACAGAAACGTGTGGCCGTCGAGCTTGCGCGCGAACGGCAAGCCCGGTGGCCAGCGCTCCGCGTAGAACACCGGATCGTCGGGATAACGGAAGCGGTTCGACAGGAAACCCGCGTACTGCCATTCGTGTCCGGCCGGCTGCGAGAAATCGAGCGTGAAGCGTTTGTTGCCGGTATAGACGCTGTCGGGCCGGGCCGGGTCCATCGACGCACCGTCGACGAACAGCAGCCCCTGTACCTGCCAGCGCCGCTGGCCGTCCGGCGTATAGCTGTCGAGCGTCGCGCCGTAGGTGAGGCCGGGCGCATCGTAGCGCGGGCCGATGCCATTGGACGCGACATAGACATTGCCGTGCGCATCCACGCCTACGCCGGTCAAGCCATTGAAGCGCTGCGGCCCCGGCCGCCCGGCGACGCCGGCGTAGATGCCGCCGCGCTCGCCGAGCGTGCCGGACGCCCGATAGCGCCCATCGGTCTTGCTCTTGCTGAAGAACAGCACCTGCTGGCGCGGCCCGTTGTCGGCGATCAGCACGCGCCCTTGCGCGTCGACCGCGACGTCGGTGGCGACCGTGTCGTCGGGCAGCGGCAGCGTGTCGTTCAAAGGCTTGCCGTCCGCGGTGAAATGGGCAACTTGCGGCCGCGCGCTGCGCGTCTCCGTGATCGCCCACAGTGTGCCGTCGCGATCGAGCGCCAGATGGCCGGGCGCGTGCACCGGCCAGCTCGACTTGCGCATCAGCGATTGCGAGTCGTACACGTCGATGCGGTCGTGCGCGCGGTTCGACGCGTACAGCCGCGTCTCGGTCGCGGCCAGGCCGGTGACTTCCGCGCTGGTGCCGCTCGGCACCTCATTGACCATCAGAAAGCTGGCGGCGAGTCGTGCGCGCGGATCGGTGCGGTTGACCGGCGGCTCGAATGGCGCGCTGCGCTTCGGGTCGGTGCGTTCGCGGCGCGAGATGCCGAACCATTTGCGCCCCTGTTCAGGCCAGATACCTTGGCCGACGAGGCGGCCGTGCTCATTGTCGACCGCCACCGCGACATACACATAGCGGCTGTTAATGGCGATCGCGTTGCCCCCGCCGTTGCCCCAGCCATGTGTGCCGCCGGCGAAGCCCAGCATCTTGCCGTCCTTGTAGATGCTGGCTTCCGCGCCGCTCTCGTCCCACGGTGCGTTGGTGTACACGGTGCCGTCGGGCGCGACTGCGAGCGCGGTGATGTCGATCTGCGTCCACGTGCCGTCGCCGAAGCCGTACGTATTGCCAATCCACGAGGTGCGTGCATTGAGCGTGGTCTCGGCCGACGCGCCACATGCGGCGACGCATGCGAGTGCGCCGCTCAATGCGAGCGCGAAACAATTCAGCAGCGGATGCCGTCCCGCTGGTATCGCGGGCCGGTAGCGTGCGCGGAGTGCTTTCATCGAAGGGTAGCCGATCTACGGGTGTGCCGCCCACCATACGCGGTAAATAAGGTGTGACAAAAGCGGAAGTAATTCAAAAATATTCAAACCATCCGACGATTGGTGTCGGCTGAATACCGTGCATCAGGCACATTTACCTGAAATTGTATTGTCCCCGATTTGGCGTGTAACGGCCGCAAAAATCAGACCTGCAACTCCGTTAATCGGCCGACAAAAACATAAAAAAACAAAAGTGTTAGAAAGTTATTCAGCGCTTCAAATACCAGCTGTGACCAATTAAACATACCTTTACCGACCTCCTTGAGCCGGGGATTAAACCTGACCCCCTTTCGCCAGCTCACGCCGCGGGATATTCATCGGAAGGAAGAAATGACCTTGTCCAATCGTCAGCATTATCATCAGCTCGATGCGTTACGCGGCGTCGCAGCGCTGATGGTGGTTGTCAATCACTTTGCGCTACTCGGGCCATTAGCCTGGGTGCCAAAGACGCCATTACGCGTATTCGCGCTCGGGCATGAGGCAGTTATTCTGTTTTTTGTATTGAGCGGTTTCGTTTTGACATTGCAGTTGCGGTCGAGCCGCGGCATATCGTATAGGGATTACCTGATCAAGCGGATTTGTCGGATTTATTTGCCGTATCTGGTGGTGCTGATCGCGACTTTCTCGATCGTCGATGCCATGCTGGTCCAGCCGGTCGGCTGGGCCGGTAACTGGTTCAATGCGGTCTGGAGTGGGCCGTTCACCGGCACGGAAATCGTCGATCACCTGTTGTTCATCGGGCAGTTCAAGGCCAACCAGATGAATCCGGTGATCTGGTCGCTGGTGTACGAAATGCGCATTTCGCTGGTGATGCCGCTGATCGTGTTGTGGGCCGTGTGGGTGCCGGCGGTGACCTGCGTCGGCGTCGCGCTGTGCGTGTCCGCGCTCGCGTTCGTGCTGGTGATGCTGGAAGGCGCCGGCGCGAGCAGCGCGAACTTCAGCAGCGACTGGGCGATGACGCTGCATTACCTCGCGATCTTCGTGGTCGGCTCGCTGCTCGCCGCGCATCGCGCGCGCTGGCGGCAATGGCTGATGAAGGAAGGCCGCACGCGCATCGTGCTGGGCGTGTCGCTGGTGCTGTATTTCGTGTCGCGCTCGGTGATGTCGATCAACTCCGGGGCGATCGGCCAGTTCTTCTTCGACTGGTGCATCGCGCTAGGCAGCGCAGGGCTCATTGCGTGCGCGCTGGTGTCGGCGCAATTCGCGCGGCTGCTGAAGCTGCGGCCGATCGCGTTTCTCGGCGAGATTTCGTACAGCCTGTATCTGACGCATGCGATCGTGCTGCTGACGGTCGTGCATCTGATGCCGTCGACCGCGATGCGCTGGTATTCGATCGTGCTGGCGGCGGCGCTGGTGATTCCGGTCGCGGCGCTGACGCATTATGTGATCGAACGCCGCACCATCGTGCTCGGCCAGTTCCTGACCACGCGCCGTACTGAGGCGGCGGCGTCGAGCGCGAATCAGACGTATTGACCGGAGCGGCTGGCGAAAGACTGGTTGAAACCTGCTTGGCTGGCGAAAGCGCGCAAAGGCCCCGGCCTGCTGCGCGCTTTGCCGCTTTGGGCCGCTTTGGGCCGTTTACGAAGCGAAGGCCTGCCGGTGGCGTCCGGTCAGCGCGAGATAGCACAACGCGCCGATCGCGAGCGCGGGCAGCGTCGCGCCCAGATTCGGCAGCCACTGGTTGATCGCCTGATAAGCCGCAATACCGATCGCCCATGCGACGAACGCGCTCACATGCCAGCCCGCGGAGAAGCCATAGCGGCCTTGCGGATCGGCCAGCACGGCCGCCTCGACGCGCCGCTTCCTGACGATGAAGTGATCGGCCAGCACCACGCCGAACAGCGGCGCGAACACCGAGCCGATCAGCAGCAGGAAGTTCTGATAGCGCGCCATCGGCACGATCAACGCGATCAGCGTGCACAGCGCGCCGAACCCGGCGGATAGCCGCGGCACGCTCGCGCGCGGCCAGAACGTGCCGGTCGATACCGCGGCGGAGTGCACGTCGGCGAACGCGTTGTCGATTTCGTCGATCAGCACCAGCAGCAGTGCCAGACCGCCGCCGGCACGCGCGAGTGCGGTGGTCAGCAGCGCATCGCCGCCGCCCGCCGCGAGGCCGTACACCGCGCCGAGCGCGTAGAACCAGATGTTCGCGATACCGTAGCCGAGCAGCGTGCCGCGGAAGGTCTCGCCGGCGCGCCGGCCGAAGCGCGTGTAATCGGCGATCAGCGGCAGCCATGACAGTGGCATTGCCACCACCAGATCGAGCGCCACCCCCGACGACATCTCGCCGGTGCCCGCCCGCCGCAGCAGCGCGCCGACGTCGTGTTGCGCGAGCACGCTCCATGTCAGCCAGCCGGCGCCCGCCAGCAGCAGCCAGATGCCCCATGTGCGCAAGAAGCGCCGCACGAACGATAGCGGACCGCTGATCGCGAGCAGTGTCGCGAGCACGCCGAATACCACGGTCCACACCAGCGGCGCCGATACGCCGAAGCCTTGCTGCGCGAGCGCATCGGCGGAGTCGCGCATCACGATCACTTCGAAGGCGCCCCAGCCGACCAGCTGGATTGCGTTGAGTACTGCCGGCACCGACGCGCCGCGCACGCCGAGCGTCGGCCGTAGCGACGACATCGCGGCGAGCCCGGTATCGGTGCCGATCACGCCGGCCAGCGCGAGCAACACGACGCCGATCGCCGTGCCGAGCACGATCACCGCCAACGCATGCGGCAGCGACAGGCCGGGTACCAGTAGCGCGCCGGCCTGCGCAACCAGCAGGCCGATGCCGAGCGAAAACCATAACGCGAACGCATCGCCGGTGCGGAAGGCGCGGCGCGCTTCGGGGACGGGGGTGAGCGGCGCGTAGGCGGAAGCGGCGTCGCCGGCGAGCGGGTCTTGAGCCATTGGGTGTCGTCCTCTGTGTTGATGTGTTGTGTGTGTTGGAATAGGGCGTTGTGCGGCGCTTCGCCTTGTGCGCGTTGCGCCTGGCGTTCGTCCGGCTGCCGCGGCTGTCATAATGGCAAAATGCGTGGCAAAAAGCGTGGCGAAAAGCGTGGCGAAGCGCACCGAACCACACGACGAAAGCCATCGCGCACCTGCGACGAACCGCCTGACGAAGCAGGTTAACGAACCGCGCGGCCAGCCGCGTGCTACGCTGCCCGGCCGGTCGTATGCCGCCGCGCGGGCCGCGGCACCGTCGCAGTCCTTGCGGTCCTGTCCTGCCGTTTGCAGCCGAAGTCGCGGCGTCGCACTGCGCCCGAAAGCCGAGATTATCCCCAAAACGCCATGTTCGAAGAAACCCGCGCCAATATCCCGCTCGCCGAGCGCCTGCGGCCCCGCACCATCGATGACGTGATCGGCCAGAAGCATCTGCTCGGGCCGAACAAGCCGCTGCGCGTCGCGTTCGAATCCGGCGAGGCGCATTCGATGAT